>JBIOUJ010000252.1:0-30431 GCA_044867025.1 Pyrinomonadaceae bacterium
TCGGCAATTGGTGAACGCTTTCAGCGTTTCGACTTAATTTTATTTGCTAACCCAAGGTTGTCGCTAATGCTCCAACCTTGGGCTGAAATTAGCGAACGCCTTCGGCGTTATTCCGACAGACTCTTCAGGGTTCCACCGGTTGCCGAACCCTTGCAGGGTTCGATCCGTTTTTAACGTTCATCCCAGGGTTGTCGCTGCGCTCCAACCCTGGGCTGAAATTAGCCAACGCCTTCGGCGTTTTTTCAAAACTTCGAGTACAGTCGCGTTATCTCCTAACCCGAAATATGCAAGCAATGTTCTACGATCTCTGTGGCTGCGTTCGGTCGTCCCATGTTGCGTGCGTTGGCCTGCATCGTTGCAAAGCGCTTCGGATCGGCCAGGAGTCGATCGAGTTTATATGACAACACCGGCAGGTTGTTGCAACGGATACCAACCGCACGTTCAAGCAGGTGATCGGAATTACGCTCTTCCTGTCCCGGAATCGGATTCACGATCACAAACACCAAACCTTTCGCCAGCGCTTCAGACGTCGTCAGCCCACCCGGCTTTCCGAGCACGATATCTGACGCCGTCATCAATTCGTCCATCTCCTTCGTGTAACCGAAAGGTTTTAATAGAACCGTCGCATCCGGCTTAGCGCGCGCAGCCACTCGCGTCAGACGCTTCTTCAACTCTTCATTGCGCCCGCAGATCGCAACCACCTGTACGCGATGTTTCATCGGCAGCAGCGACGCGATCAGCGCATCAACTGAACCAACACCAAATCCACCCGCAGATAACAAGATCGTCATGCGGTCCGGCTCCAACCCGTGTTTCGCGCGCATCGCCTGTTTGTCTTTCTGCTTTGCGAAAACCGGATCGATCGGAATCCCGCTAACAGTAATCTTCGACGCCGGAATCCCGAGCGCCTCGAGATACGCGCGCGCTTCGTCGAGCGCGACAAAGTAATGTTCGTAATGATGGACCAGCCACATCGCGTGCACGTCGAAATCTGTGACGATGATCACCTGTCGACTCGCAAGACGTTCTTTCGCCTTCAACCACGACACGATCTCGGCCGGAAGAAAATGCGTGCAGACGATCAGATCGGGCTGATACTCGCGCAGCAGCTTGACCAGCGGACGCGTGTTCAATTTATCAAGCGCAAGCCGGCGACGTTCGTTCTTCCAAGGCTTGTCGAGCTTGTCGTAAACCCAACCTGGCACCTCCGGAAGTTTGTTGACGAGATCGATGTAGGCTTTTGAGTAGAGATGACGAAAGACTTTGTTCGTGTAGTTGAGAATGTCGAGGTGCTGAACTTCCCTGCCCTCGCCATTCTCAACTTCCTTGAAAGCTTTCTCGATCGCATCTGCCGCACGCACGTGTCCGGCGCCAGCCGATGCCGAAAGGAGGAGAACCTTTTTGAGCATTAGTTATGGTCGCGTTGGTTTAGCCGGCGACGTAGTTGGTCTTGCCGGCGCCGGAGTCGCTCTTGCGGGCGCTGCCGCCGGAGCTGATCCAGCCGGATGAGTACGGTTGTACTCGTTGATGAAGTCCTGCGTGATGTCCAGGCTCTGGTCCGCATAGATAATCGGGACGCGGTTCGCATCGATCACCAGCGTGATCCCCTTCGCCTTAGCAAACGCGATTACTGCGTTACCAAGATCGTTTTGCAAAGGCTCCATAATGGCAAGCACTTCCTTTTGGTAACTCGTCCGCGCGTCCTCCGCTTTCCGCTTGATTTGTACTTCGAGATTGTTTGCTTCATCCACCTGGCGCGCCGTCGTGGCTGCGTCCTGGATGGCTTGTTTCTTTTGCAGATCTGCGCGCATCGCGTTTAGTCGATCGCCCATGGTGCGAATCTCAGCCTGAAGTGGTTGAAACTTCACCTCGAGCTGTTTCATTGCGGTCATCACCCGCGTGATGCCGGCCTTTTCGTCACCAAACCTGGACGAATCGATTATCCCGATGTTGGCTGGAGCAGCCGGCTGAGGAACGGTTTCAGCCGAAGAGGCGCCCATAGTCAGCAGTGTTTGTACCAGGATCGTAAAAGCCGCCACTGCGATTGCGGCTAGAGTTGTGCGAAATACTTTCATGCTTCTGCTCCTTGAATGATTTTGCCTGCCGTCGGGATACTTTGATGTCGACCACGCTCTAATCATACCTTTGTGCCTTTTGTGTCCCTAGTTGATCGTGAAATTAATATCGTCGCTGGTCTCAGATAGTTTCCGGTCTGAACTATTGAACGCTTCGACTTTGTACCGATAAGTCCCCTTCTCCAGCGGCTTATTCACCTTGAACGAGGCGTCGTCAACCCTTTGATTCATATACGGCGGCGTGATCTGGTGGTTGTCTGGATAAAGCGTGAATTTATAGTATGCGGCATCCGGATATTCATCCCACTTGAGTTCCAAACCCTCGCCGCTCACCGTTGATCCGGGCTTCGGATTGATCACCTTCAGATCGCCTTTGAACAAGTGTGTCGGCCTGACGAAAAGCGTCTTATCTGCCTCGACGTTATATTTGGTGGCGGCGATTCCGGCGATTCCCGTCGTCGCGAACACGTATGAGTCAGTGTCAAACACGCGCACGGTCAGTCCCTCGTATTCCCTGGGTTCGACGTTGGTGATCACGAAGTCCCCGTCTTTGTCTGTTTTCGCGGTGTAGATTTTTCCACCGCATCCGCTCAGGAAACGACTAAACGTTTCGCACAGCTTCACCTCGATATTCTCGACCGGCGCGCCGTTATAGAGGACCTTGCCTTGAACATTTCCCTTGCCGGCCGCAGGCTTGACCTTCTCCACGCCCTCAACCGGCTCCTCGGCCGCCGCCGCAGCGGGGCCCTTCTTTTTTGCACAACCTGTAAAACCGAGCGTCGCGATCAAGCAGACAGAAACAATCACGAATCTTTTGAGCATCGCCAAAAAGTACCTTTCGTTTTACTATGGTCAGCCGGATTGTAACACTATGAAAAAGATAGTTGCGTTATCTCTGGTCCTTTTAGTCACCGCGCAGGCGGCGGACTCCTCGTTCGACACGTTCTGGCAAGCTTTCAAAACTGCGATCGGCAAACGCGATGTCGAGACGATCGCGCGGTTGTCGAAGTTTCCGATTGGAATGTCGTACGGCATACCGAGCATAAGAACGAAAGCGCAACTCACCAAGCGCTACAAACAGGTCTTCAACGAACAAACCGATGCAGCGGCGTGCTTCGCTAAAGCGAAGCCGGAAGCTGACGCGGACAATCCCAAGCACTTTAGCGTAGCCTGTCCAGACGCAGGTGGAAACGAAGTCGTCATTTATCACTTCGAAAAAACCAGAACGGGTTGGAAGTTTACCGGGCTCGACAACATCAACGAATAGGGCCGCGAAAAGGCACAAAGAAGAACACCAAAAGCTGAGCGTGCTGCTAAGCGTTGTCGGCAGGTTGTGTCGATAGCGCGGGTTTCGTCGTTGTCTGTGTGATCTGCGGGCTGAGAAATAGCGTCGCGACGATGAAAGCCGACGCGAAGAAGTAGGGTGACGACACGCCGAGCGTGTCGAAGGTCCAGCCGAAAAAGAGCGGCGCGATGATTCGAGCTGCACCACCGTACGTCTGCTGCATTCCCATGTAGAGTCCGCGCTCCCTCGGACTGATGACGCGCGATAGGAGTGCCGTCACGCAGGGGAATGTAAAGGCAGTCCCCAGCGGGATGAGTGCCACTGCAATCCCGAGCATCCAGATGTTTCGCGCGAGGGGCATTCCCATCACGCCGATTCCAAGCAGCAGCAGTCCGACACGCGAGAGTTTTGCTTCTCCAAGCCAGTCGACCATTCGTCCGAGCAGTAGCACACGTGTAAACACGGAGATCGAACCGACGTACATGAAGAAGTAACCGATGGTCTGCTCCGTCACTTGAAAGCGAGCGTTGAGAAACAGCGCCAGCACCGAAAAGCTGCCTTGATACGCACCCATTGCAATCGCATAGATCCAGATCAGACGCGATGAAGTCTCTTTCGAGTGCGATATGACGCGCCACATAGCCTCGCGTGAGCTGCGTCTGACCTCGCCTTCCACAGTCGCATGCTCGCTCAAATCCCTCGATTCCGTGAGATAACGTGCGGCGAAAGCGATGTTCAGCAAACAGAGCGCGGCTGCGAAAATTCCAGGCGCAGCATGGCCCAAGTGCAGCGTCAACGGGCCCGGCATGAGATCGCGCGCTCCTAAAGTGATGGCGAATGAACCCAGAACAGGACCAAGCGTGACGCCGAGGTTCGTTGTTGCTGAAAGCCATCCGAGTGCGCGTGCGCGATCCTCTGGCGCCGTGGAATCTGCGACGTAAGCCTGGATCACACCGACCGTTCCTCCGCCCGCGCCTTGCACGATGCGCGACAGGAACAGCAGGAAAAGCGAGTCAGCGAAACCGAAAATCAGATACGCGACAGCCGAAGCGCTCAACGCAATCAACAGCGTCGGCCGCCGTCCGACACGATCCGAAAACTTCCCCCACAAAGGCGCGCTCAAAAGCTGTGCGAAGGTAAACGAGGCAATGATGAATCCGGCGATGATGCCGATACCAAGATGAAATCCGAAAATATTGACCCCCGATCCGCCGAGGGTCTTTACGTAAAACGGGAGCAGCGGAAAGATCATCAGCACTCCCAACATATCGATAAAGGCAGTCGCCATCAGTACCAGGAGTTTCGCTGGAATCTTTCGCACTTCACGCCACAGCACGTAAAGCAATCCAATCGCGATCACAACGAGGAACACGCGTACGATTGGCGATTGAAATGAATGTGCGAAATTCTGTTGCAGGAGCATTGGCGTGATGATAATACAATGTTTGCACTTAATCGTTAGGAGGAAAGGCCAGTAATGAAGTTAACGGAATTTTTTCGCGATCAATTGGACCGCGAAGTAGAACGTTCTCGAAAGGCGATCGAGCAGGTTCCCGACGGACAGTATCAATGGAAACCGCATGAGAAATCGATGATCTTCGGCTATCTTGCAGACATGGTCGCGACGATTCCCACGTGGATCTCGATGGAGATCAACCGCGACGAATTGGATATCGCGCCCGCCGAAGGCCAGGGCACGAAGCAGGCGCAAAAAGAGACGAAGGCAGAACTGTTGAAGGCGCTTGATGAAGCTGCGGCCGGCGCGCGTAGCGCACTCCAGCAGACAACTGATGAGCACCTTAATACGAGCTGGAAACTAAAGGCTCGTGGAAATGTCGTATGGGAAGGTCCGCGCCACGAGATGATTCAGGACACGATCAATCACTGGTCACATCACCGCGGGCAGATGACGGTCTACTTGCGTTTGATGGGCGCGAAGGTCCCGGCACTCTTTGGACCATCAGCCGACGACAAAGGTTTTTAGCCACAAAAAGGCACAAAAAGGAACACAACAATTGAATGGAGGTCAGGTTATCTCCTATAACTATTTGTGTCCTTTTTGTGCCTTTTTGTGGCTAAACAGCCCGAGCGATCAGGTAGGTGATGGTTCGGCCGATGTAGAACTTGTTCGGGTTCTGGCGCGCAGACTGGGTGCGCGTTCGGGTCGATCCCGTCCGTCGCCCGTCCCGATGTCGATGATCACGCCTCGCCCTGTATGGTCGGATGAGTTCGTCGAAGGTGCTTTTATCGAGTTATCAGGTGGTACTGCCACGAATCATTTTAATCATAGCCAGAGCTTACACCCGGCCACTCGAATTATAAAAGCGACTTGATCCAGCCGCCGTCGACCGGGATCGACGTCCCCGTGATGTAGCTCGCGCGTTCTGACACCAGGAACGCAGCCAATGCGGCGAACTCGCGTGGTTCACCAAGCCGACCCATCGGAATCTCTTTTTCCCACTTCCCGCGGAACTCAGCCGGCGTGATTCCCTGCTTCTCCGCCATCATGTTAGCGAGGTCCTCGAGACGGTCTGTGCGCGTGTATCCGGGCATGATGTTGTTGACCGTTATGCCATCGGCTGCGACTTCATTGGCGAGCGTCCGAGCAAATCCAGTGAGTCCGGCGCGAAGACTGTTCGACAACATCAAATTCTCCACTGGCTGCTTCACCGCGATCGACGTGATGTTCAGGATACGTCCCCAACGTCTTTCCTTCATCCCGGGCAGCACCTGTCGCGCGAACTCAATGGCGCTGAACAACGTCAACCGCATCGCGTTTTCCCACTGCTCGCGCGTGATCTGTTCGAACGTTCCCGCCGGTGGTCCACCAGCGTTTGTGACGAGAATATCGATGCGGCCGAACCGTTCGACACCGGCGTCGACCACGTGCTTGATGTCGTCTGCGACCGTGACATCAGCGGGCACGGCGAGCACGTGTGCACCACTGCCATCGGCAATTGTCGACGCAACTTCAGCCAGTGTCTTCGGTTCACGCGCGCAGAGCACGAGCGAAGCGCCTTCAGCAGCCAGTTCTTCGGCAACTGCACGGCCGAGTCCCTGACTGCTCGCAGCTACAAGCACGACTCTGTTTTTGATTCCGAGGTCCATAACAATTTTCTTTGCGTCCTTTTTGTGGCTTACTTTTGCCTCAGATAATCGTCGGTCTTGTTGAGCCAGTCCTCTCGTGGCGGACTGAAGATATCCACGTCGAGCGTGTCTTCAAGCGCTTCCGCCTTGTGTTGGACCATCGAGGGAATGTGCAGCACGTCGCCGGCGAGCACGTCGATTACCTGCGCTTCATCTTCGCCGATCCAGAACCGCAGACCTCCTTCGAGGATGTAAGTAAGCTGCTCGTTCTCGTGCGAGTGTCGCGGCACGATTGTGCCCTTCTTCAGATACACGTGCGCGAGCATCATGCGATCGGCAGTTATCAACCGCCGCTCAAACATGTCGCTTACCTTCTCCTTCGGCATGTCGTCCCACCGGTAGAAGGTTACATTTTGTTTGTTCATGGA
This sequence comes from Pyrinomonadaceae bacterium, assembly GCA_044867025.1. Taxonomy (GTDB): domain Bacteria; phylum Acidobacteriota; class Blastocatellia; order Pyrinomonadales; family Pyrinomonadaceae; genus PSRF01. Next base: position 6,876 of record JBIOUJ010000252.1, read on the forward strand.
ACACAGATTACACAGGATCTGTGTAATCTGTGTACTAGTTTTTACTAGGTTCGTTGCGGGCTTTGAGGATCTTGCGCAGTTTCATGCGCGCTTTGTGTAGCTGAGATTTCGACGTACCAACAGCCACGCCGAGCATCCTCGCGATCTCTTCGTGTTCGTGACCTTCGACGTCGTGTAATAGAAACACTGTTCGATACCCTGGCGGTAATTGTGTTAACGCGTTATCGAGTGCGATACGGTCCATGACCGGCATGGAATTCGGATTCTCGGTGCCGCTGACGATCTGAACCGGCGTCTCACCCTCTTCCGTCGTCTTCTCGAGTTTCACGCTGCGCTTACGGAAGTGCATCAAGCACTGATTCACCGTCAAACGGTGCAGCCAGGTCGTGAACGCTGAGTCACCCCTGAAGCTGCCGATCTTGCGGAACAACTGGATGAACGCTTCCTGCGCGAGATCCTCCGCCTCCGCCGCATTCTGTGTCATACGCAGACAGAGCGAGTAGACGCGCCGGTTGTGGCGTTCGTAAATCTTTTCAAACGCCTCCATGTCGCCTTTTCCGGCCGCGATTGCGAGCGCGAGATCCGAGTTCGGCGCTGGTTCAGGCTTCTTTGGGGCTACCAGGCCCCCGTGCAGAATTGGGAAGACTTCTGTATTAGTCATGGGGAGAGAGTGAGCAAACTCGGGGCCACGAAAACGGTGAGAAAAAGCCCATAAATCACGAATTTGCGTCGTGATTTTTAAGGATTTTCGACCAAAACGGGTCAAGGCAACTGAAACCGTGTACTACTGTGGTGAGTTAGGAAACACTTAAAACAATTGCAAAACAACTACAACGAAGTCACTAGAAAAAAGAATGCAGGAGCAGTGATCAGGGGCAGTTCACTCCTGCACCTGTCTACTGCTCCTGCTCCGTTAGTGTTCGAAAGCCGAACCTTAAGCTGTCTTCGCAACCGTCAGCCTAGGGTCGCGTAGGTGTTGCCTGCGATGACGACGACGCCGGCTGGCTCAATCCGCGATTAATAATCATCTTCACGTCCACCCGTCGATTGTGCAACCGTCCCTCGGCAGTTGTGTTGTCAGCTACTGAGTCCGTCTTGCCGTAACCCATCGGGGTGACAAACCGGCGAAGCGGAATCTTGTGCTGGACTGCGAGATACTGCACCACGGCTTCCGCGCGCTGGCGGCTGAGACGGAAATTCTTCGCGTCACTGCCGGTTGAATCGGTATGGCCCGCAACCTCGATCATGTACGCTCTTGCAGCCAACGCCTTGGTGGCAAGAGTGTCGAGTTGTGTTTTTGCTTCCGGAGAAAGCACAGCGCTGTTCGTACGGAAGTTGACCGATACAGTTTCCTGCACATCGTAGTCGTCAAGCGATGAAACGCGTTCGTTCACGGCTTTGACTTCGGCGCGTGCTTCGGCTGCGACTGCATACAGCTCATCCATCTGTCCGGCCACGCGCTCCATATTGGCTTCCACCGGACCAACACGAACATCGGTAGTTTGTGCGGCGCGCATGTCAGACTCTCTGAAGCGAATCTTCTCCGCGACCAATTGGCCCTGTGAATCGCCGCGACCTTCAACTTCTACGATCAATCCTCGCAGGATGTCAGTGACCGGGTATTTCTTACCACTGCGAAGGAAACCGCCGTGTGTCTTAATGCTGGTATTGTCGGTTATGAGAACTTGATAGTCTGCTCGAGACGCATCGCGAATCGTGAAAACATCCGCGTCACGGTTGATAACGACGCCTCTGAACTTCATCTTCGAGCCGCTCGGCACAGACCGCATATTGATGCTTCGTTCTCGAGTCGCCTGTGTGGCTTGTGTGTTAGTCGCCTGGCCCATCACCGCAGGTGCAACCGACACTAAGACTGCCAGAACACACCCCACAGTCAACGGGTACAATCTCTTAAAGCTCATAGTTTTGCTCCTTCATTTGCATTATCAAGGAATGCAGTATGGCGCACTCCGGGGCGCGTCTTTTGTCGTCGGGGCAACTTGTGAGTGGGGGTTGTCAAAAAAGATAACAAAAGCAGCGCAAAAATTAAAGCCCTGTTTCAGAAGCCACTACGATAGCGCAGGTTCGCTTACGGTTTATTGCGATTTCATTGGAATAAAAACGCATTATCGCGTTTGAAGATTTCTCTGCGTATCTCTGCGTTCCTCTGCGCCTCTGCGGTTATTATTTTTTATCGACTGTTTACCGCAGAGGCGCAGAGGAACGCAGAGATACGCAGAGAAAGCTCAAAACAGGCGGCGTTGCTTGCCGTCGAAGACGGTGCGACCGTTTAGTGAAGGTGAGATAAGGTGTTCGTGCTGAATCAGTTCGTCGAAATTCGCCCGCGGCTCCAGTGTTCTTTCAACTGAGTTCACGAACCGTTCGAGGCGGCGGAAGCCGTCGAGCTTCTCGCTGTGGCCTACCTTCGCTGCATCAAGTGAGGTACGAAGAAAGTTCAACGATTCATCGTACGTCTTCAAAGGGACGGGATGAGGATGACCATCCTTGCCTCCGTGTGCGAAAGCAAAGCGTGCAGGATCGTTGAAGCGACTCGGTGCGCCATGGACCACCTCTGCGACGAGCGCGAGGGACTGTAGCGTTCGTGGTCCAAGTTTTTCCAGAAGCAGCAGGTCCGCGAAATCTTTAAGACCTCGTTCATACGCGACAGCAAGCACAGCTCCGAGCCGCTTGAGGTCGACGTCTTTCGCGTGAACTTCGTGATGCGCAGGCATGCGCAGGTGACGAGCTTCGATCAACGTCTTGTCGGGACGCTCGTTCGCCATCTCCAACATCGCAGACTGTGCTTTGTCCGCTTTGGCGTCAACGAGATTCATGATCGTGCCCTGGTTTTCACCGAAGATCGCTGCATGTGGTTCGGCAACGAAATCGCGAACTGAAGCCGAGTGCCAGTGATATCGACGCGCCAGGCCGTTTTGTGCGTTCAGACCCTGCTGCACGACGGCCCATTCGCCCTGTGAAGTGACGACAAAACTATGCAGGTAGATCTGAAAGCCATCGGCGATCGCGTTGTTATCAACTCGCGCCGTCAACCGGCTGGTCCGTACCAAAGCGTCGCCATCAAAGCCGCGTTTTTCTGCGAGCTTACGTAGTTCGTAGGGTGTATTTCGCGAGAAGCGTCCTCGTCCACCACAAACATAAATACCAAGCTCGTTTGCGCGTGGCGCCAAACCGCGCTTCAGTGCGCCCATTACTGACGTTGTGACGCCGGAAGAGTGCCAGTCCATTCCCATCACTGCGCCGAGTGCCTGAAACCAGAATGGATCGCTGAGGCGTGAGAGAAACGCTGACGTCCCGTAGTCGTGAACAATCGTTTCGGTGATTGCGGAGCCGAGCTTCGTCATGCGTTCGGCGAGCCAGGGAGGCACACGCCCGCCGTGAAGTGGAAGATCCGCAATTCCAGAACGCTTCATGAGGAAGATTGTAAACGAAGGCTACTGTTGACGCTCCCCGAGGCAATAACAAAGGCCGTCCGGCGCCACCAGAAAGAAGACTTTGAACTTCTTATCGCCGTACTGGTCGATGCGAAACTCAGCGTCTTCCTTATTGAGCCCGTTTGCCTTTAACTCGGCAAACGCTGCCTCGGCATTATCGACTTCGAAAAAACACCCATCCTGTGTTGGGTCGCCGCCGTTCTCGGCGAGGCCGATCTTGATCTCGTCTCGTCTCAGGATCGCGCTTTTGTGTGGAGAGTCGCTGCGTGATTCGACCTGGAATCCCATCACGCTTTCGTAAAACGGAATCGCCTGGTCCACGTTTTCCACAGGGAGGTTCATTTCGTCGTCTTGATAAGGCCAGGTACTCTTGAATACTGATTTCATTCTCGACTGTCCTTCTTACTCACGCGGCCGATGTAAAAACCGGCCCCAAAGATCATTGTGAGCAGGAAGAATACAGGAATTAACATGACAAAACTATCCCACAATTGCTCTAGCATCTGAGATCTCCTTTGTGAGTGAGGACTCGGGGCTGGATAACATTCATATTGCCACAAAAAGCCACAAAAAAGCACGAAAAGATCTTTAACCTAGGCTAGAATCTAGCTTTTGAACCGACGGAGAGAAAACTCGTATTTGCATTCATGACTGACGCGGACGATTCGACAGACAAGCTCAAGCATGAGCAGGTGGTAAAGAAAAGGCGAGAAGAGGCGTTGCCTGAACGTCTGCTCCGTCGCGTGCTGGAAGGTATGGGCGGCGTCGTGGATCGAAAACTGGGTCGGACTGTCGAGCCGAGAAGCGGGTTGACGACTTCCCAACTCATCGAGCGTATGAAACGACGGATCGATGAGCGCGTGAGAGACGAAGGTAAAAAAGGAAGAGTCGCTCCACACCACCTCGTGCTGAAAGTGGAATGGGGCACGCACTCAGAGGCGCCACCCGAAATCCTCGACGACCTGAAAAACGAATGTCTCGCGGCCGCGATCGATCACATCAACGATCATCGTTATCGTACTCTTGCGCCGGTGGATGTTGAAGCCGAAATCGACATCTTCACCACCGGAATCTCTGTCGATCCGACGTTTGGCGAGTTCGAAGAGGATCTACGGCGCCAGGATGAAGAGGCGCGCGCGGCGAAGCTGGGCGTTCCGATTCCCGGTGCGGCGCCGCCGATGCCCGACATCGAGGTGATCGCTCGCATTACGCTGCCACAAGGAACACGAGAGATACCGTTGATCTTCAAACCCGGCGGCAAGCGACTCAACGTCGGGCGCGCTTCCGACAATGAGTTAACGTTGAATGATGCGAGCGTATCGAAGATACATGGTGCTCTGTTGATGACTGCTGAAGGTACGCTTCTCGTCGCCGATACAGGATCGACAAACGGCACATATCTCAACGGCCGGCGCATCGCTTACGGCGAGTCGCGGGTGATCGAAGATGGCGACGTGGTTGGATTTGGAGATGTTGAAGTACGCTTGCGCAAAAGTGAGTAGTTAACTGGATGAGCCTCGTCACGATACTTTTACTTTTTCTCCAAACTCCCTCGCCTTCCCCGATTCCAACGCCTCATGTGCCGGAAAGAACGCCCGCGCTGTTCACGATCGTTTATGTCGCCGGGTTCGGATTTGTACTTCTGCTGCTCCTGCTCGGTCTGATTCGTAATCGAAAGCAAACCTCCACGGCTGCCATTCCCGACGATTTGCCGAAAGCTGTGCGGAAGCGACTCGGGTCGACGTCGACCAATCGTGGCCTGCGTGCGCTGCGCTGGTTGTTTTTCTTGTTTTCGATCGCGCTGTTTTCATTTCACATTTACTGGGCCCACTACGCCTCCGAGAAGAACGAAAAGTTTCAGCAGTTGAGTTACAAAGATCTACGCGGGCGACGACTGTCAGAATCGACGCTTCGTGGTTGGGTTTTCGATCGGAGTGGTCGTGTGGACCAGCCACTCGCGTATTACAAACGCGACTCGAGTGGGAACATCCGGCGCGAGTATCCAATGGACAAAGCGTTGGCGCACTTGTTCGGATCGGATCGTGGCGATCCGGGATTGGAGCGCGCGCTGTTTGGAGTTGAGAGCGGCGTGTTGCCTGAAGCGTTACAGGTAGTCGAAGGCGTGCCGGTGGAGTTCAAAGGCAATAAAGACGTTCGATTAACAATTGATCGTAACTTGCAGCAGGCTGCTGTCGAACAGTTGAAAGGCAAGCATGGCGCGGTCGTTATTCTCAATCCGCAAACTGGAGATGTGCTGGCGCTCTACAGTGAACCTTCGTACAGCCTGTACGAAGTCGACGACGAAGCGACGTGGATTCAGCTCGAAGCGAATGAACGAGACAAGCCGCTGGTGAGTCGAGCACTCGGTGCTTATTACATTCCTGGATCAACCTTCAAGACAGTGACAATGACCGCCGCGTTTCTTGCGGGTGAGCAGGATACGGAGTTTACGTGCAGCGGCGGAGGTTACTACGCGGCGCCGGGTGCGAATGTGATTTTTGACGATGGTGGACCAGGCGAAGTCCACGGGCGGATCAAGATCGATCAGGCGTATGAGGTTTCGTGTAATCAGTACTTCGCACAGATGGGAGTGAAGCTCGGTCCTGAACGACTAAAACGCGCGGCGCAGTTGCTTGGCATAGGTGCTTACGATACGCCGGCGGAGGCGTTGCGTGGACGACGGCAGACGGAGATCTGGAATGCCAGCACCGACGCGGTTAAGCGCGCACTCGCGCCGAGAGAAGCCACGATTGTCACGGGAAAACAGGTGACGAGGTACGACCTCGCACTTATGGGATACGGGCAGGGTTATGCGGGACAGATGACGCCTTTTCAAATGGCGCTCGCAGCGGCAACGATCGGAAACATGGAAGGCAAGTTGATGAAGCCGCGTATCGAGATGAACGTGGCTCCGCAGGTTTTCAACCAGGTGCTCACGCCGCCGACTGCGGCGCGACTGCGTTCGATCATGGGATTAGTTACAGGTGGTCCGAGTGGTACCGCGCGCGGAGTGTTTGGACCAGTGAAGGCGGCCGGCATCAACACTGGAGGTAAAACCGGCACCGCGCAGAAGGTTGTGCCGGTTTACGATGCGAAGACGGGCGAGCCGAAGACAAGGCACAGGATTGAAAAGGATAACAGGGGCAACATTATTCGCGAATACGATGAAGTGATCATGGACCATGAAAACCCAAGGATCGACGGTTGGTTCCTCTGCATCGCGCCGCTCGAGCGACCGCAACTCGCGATGGCCGTAGTTGTCGAAGGCGGAGGATACGGATCACGATCCGCGGCGCCGATTGCTGCGGCGCTCGTGTTGAAGGCGAGGGACCTTGGATATTTCAAATAATTTCTCTGCGTAACTCTGCGTCCTCTGCGCCTCTGCGGTAAAACGGCCTGCTCACCGCAGAGGCGCAGAGGACGCAGAGTTACGCAGAGAAAAGCAAAAATGAAGAACCGAGCGTCATCACATTTAATTCTGATCCTGCTGATACTCGTCCTCGAGATTATCGGGTATATCGCTGTGCATCGCGCGGGGTTGCTGCGTGGCTACGAGACGTCGACTATCGGCGCCGTCCGCGATTTGATGATGTTCTTTCCCTTGATGCTCCTCGCCATCTGGCTCTCGCGCACGAAGAGATTCGCCGGCAACTGGGTCCTTTTCACCACCGCAATCCTCCTCTTCGCCTTCGGAATGCTCGTCCAGTATCGCCTCTACAGCGACCCGGAATACAACGCGCGCAACAAGTCCGCCGCCCGCGAGGAAAAGATGGAAGCGCTTCGCATGCGCTACATCATGGAAAACTACGATCCGGTGAAAAAGCAGTTGATGGGCCTGCCACCGACACCAGCTCAACCAATCGACATCGATCAGCTCCCGAGAAAGGAATCGAGCTACTCTCTCTGGAACGCTCTCACTTCGAGTTACACCTGGATCCCGATCTTGTCGTTCGTGGCATTTGCCATCGCTTTCTCCTTCAGCATGCGCGACGGTTTTCTCTTATGGCTACAGCGCAACAGCTTCATCATCGTCTTATTCACACTGTTACCACTCGGAATCGCGGTGATCACATCCAGCGCCGGAAAAGCACTCGGAAACATGACACCATGGGAACCTTCGAAGATCCCATTCCTGGTCGGGTTCGCGGGCATCCTGACCGCGCGCTACAAAGACCTTGCTGAAACGTACTGGGGCATCCCACGCGCGCGCGACATCGTGCCGCTGCTGGTGATGGCGGTACTGCCGTTCGTCCCCTTTTTCGCGCTAAAAGACTTCGGACAAATGCTGATCTTCAGCGGCGCTTACACAACACTCTACCTCGTCGCCGTTCGTCGCTGGCCGCAGTTGCTGCTATTCGTCGGCTCCGTTGTGCTCGTGATCGGAATCCTCGTCGTCGGCGCACTCCCGAGAAACATACAGGAGCAAGTGCCACTGCTCCCGACGATCGCACGCCCGATCAGCGCGGCGCTTCCCTCTCGCATACAGCAACGTTTTCACCTGTGGCTCGACGGCTTCGACCCGCCGTCGCCGGAAACTTCATGGTGGAAGCGCGAGTACGACGAGGCGTTGAGCAAAGATCCGAAGCTCAAAGAGCTCGCCGAGCAGAGTCCTGCGATGCAGAAGACGGTGAACGTCGACATCTGGTTTGACAAGCTCGCTTTTCAACCTGCGCAGGCGCAATACGGAATCGCATCGGGTAGAACAAGTGGACGAGGGCTGGGCCTCGGCTTTCCTGAAGTCATCCCGATCGCCGACTCCGATTACATTTACGCAGCAATCGCTGAAGAGACAGGCGTTCTCGGCGGCACCGCGGTCATTCTCGCACTCGTAATTCTGGTGGTCGCTGGAGTTCGCACTTCGCTTGAGGCGCGTGATATGTTTACGAAGTTGTGCGCGGCTGGTCTAACAGCGTTTATCGGTTTTCAAGCGCTCGTGAATATCGGCGGTATCCTGCGAGCTTTACCGATGACTGGAATTACGCTTCCATTTGTCAGCCATGGTGGCTTCAGTCTGATTACGAGCTTCGCGATGTTGGGGATGTTAATGGCATTTTCAAACCGAAATGCCCGCGACCGGGTCGTACTGGAGAGGCCCGTGGCTAAGAGTTCTTCTCCCCTTAAGCTGGAGGCAGTGGAATGAGTGAAGACACCAAAACCTTCCAGGTGCAATCCTCAGCACTTTCGGACCGTGGTCTGAACGACCGTCGACCGCTCAACGAGGATGCATTTTTGCACGACCGCCAACGCTCGATCTTCGCCGTAGCGGACGGCGTGGGCGGCGCGGAAGCTGGAGAGGTCGCGTCGCAAACAGCGATCGAAGTGCTCGACGAAGCATTTCGACACCAGGTTGACGGTACTGATGTTGAAGACTTGATGGAACTCGCGATCCAGCGCGCCAACGCCTCCATTCACCAGATGGCCCAGGAACACGCGAAGTTTTCCATGATGGCGACGACCATCGTCGCGCTGCACCTCAAAGGCAACATCGCCACGTTTGGTCACGTCGGCGACTCTCGTCTCTACAGGCTCACGCCTGACGGCAAGCTCCATCGCGAAACTGAAGATCATTCGATCGTCGAAGAGGAAGTTCGCGCCGGAAGAATGACGCCCGAACAGGCGGCGAATCATCCGAGCAAGAACGTGATCAGTCGCGCACTCGGTGCGGAAGAAGCCGTCGAAGTAGACATGAAGACGATGGAAGTTGAGGATGGTACAGAGTTTCTGCTCTGCACTGACGGCATCACACGTCACGTTAGCGACAACGAGATTCGTCAGCTCATGGTCGTCAGCAACAACCCTGAAGACGTTTGCAATGAGTTGAAACAACGTTGCTACGAGCGGGGCGCCGAAGACAATCTGACTGTCGTCGTGGTTCGTGTCGGCGAGCGGCTGAAGTCGGACGAACGAGACGCAGATCTCGAACCGACGATCTCGCCGGAGACTCCTCCCGTCTACGCAACCGGCAACGGTTCACCAGCGGAATCGGCCTTTATGCCGGCGTCGCGAATTGCTTTTCCCGGTTCACCGGCTGCCGAGCCCGTCGCGACTCGCGAGCCGCTCAATGTCGCTGCGCCCGGCACGGAACACGACAAGAGTGGCACAGGGCGCGTGTTTTATTTGCTACTCGTGCTACTGCTTATCGCCGGGGCCTTTTGGGCAGGCGCGCGTTTCAAGGAGCGAATTCCCTTTCTCGCGTCCAACCGCCCTCAAACAGTCGTAACTAATATTCCGGTGACGACCGCGCCGCCGGAAGAGCCTTTCGTCAAGTTTGAGAGAACGCGACGCGAAGTCGACAAAGATCCGCGTGCGTGGCTGGCCACCGACAACATCGGTAAAGAGCTGGTGAGCTCCGGAGTTCAGAATCCGCTCGATTCGCCGAATGCTGAGTTTTTGTATCTTTATGGTCGCGCAAATCTTCTGTCGGGAAATATCGACGAAGCAGGAAAAGCCTTTGACGCCGCGATCGCGAAAGCCGACGCGAATCCCTCTCCGGCTAACGCTACGATCAAAAGAGATGCGGTGCTCGGGCTTGCTGCCATAAGTGTCAGAACTCAAACTCAAAGAGATCGATGGAAAGTGCTCAATCATTACGAGGAGTTGACGAAGCCTCCCGCCAACACAAACGCCCCTTAAACCCTGATCTGTTTGTAGTGCATCTAAGGTGCGAATCAGGGTGAACTAATGTCGGAACTCAAACTCCAGCAAAGCAGACTCGATGGCCGGTACGACATCCTTGAATGCCTCGGACGCGGCAGCTATGCGGAGATTTACGTAGCACACGACAACGCCGCCTCGGATGGCGCCCCGAGCACGATCGTCATCAAGGCTCTCAATCTCTACCTGCAAGACACTCCTGACGCCGAGCTGGAACGAACACTCGTCACCAACTTTCAGAATGAGGCTGTCGCACTCGATCGCGTACGTCACCCAAACGTGATAAATCGACTCGGTCACGGCACCGCGATCGATCTCGCCGGCACGACATTTCACTACATCGTGCTCGAGTATCTGCCGGGCGGCGACATGCTTGCGCTCACTAAAACGCGTCCGCTGTCGCTGCAGAGAGCGCTCTTCTATCTCGAGCAGGTCTGTTCCGGTCTTGCGCACGCGCACAAATGCGGCGTGATCCACCGCGACATCAAGCCGCAAAACCTTCTGCTCACCGCGGATAAGGAGGTTGTGAAGATCGCAGACTTCGGTGTAGCGCGGCTCGACTCGACTGACGGAGCGATCACGCGAGTCGGAACGAATATTTATTCAGCGCCCGAACACAATCCGCTGATGCAGACAGGTCAACTCGATACCGGCGGGTTGCGACTGCCGCACGTTCAGTTGAGCCCTTCTGCTGACATTTACTCGCTTGCGAAGACGACCTACGCGTTGCTCGCTGGAGAATCGCCGCGCCGGTTTGCGCAACATGCGTTGACCGATCTGCCGTTGCACGTTCGTGAGGCTTCCTGGGCCGGTTCGGTTTTGCGCGTGCTCGAGAAAGCGACTCAGACTCGACCCGAAGAGCGTTATCAGACGGTTGAGGAATTCTGGGACGATCTCGCCGATGCCAGTCTGCCGCCGACTCGACCTCTGCAAATGGTGCCGGCAGCGGTCATGCAGGCGCGGCGCAAACCAAGCGAGGATCTCTCGATCGAACCTGAAGACTTCACTGAAGCAGCACCACCACGGCCTCACTTTTCAGTTCCCGATCAGCGGCCGGTTGCGGAGTTGGATACAGGCAAACGCCCGCGCATCGTCGTTCCGATCAGTCTTGAAGCTGAGCGCGCGCGTCAGGAGTTGGAAACTCAGCGAGAGCGTGTAGTGCAAAGGACGTCGATCAACTCGGTGCTGCCTGTGAGTCGAAAGCGACGTGCACTGGTCGCGCTGGGTTTGATTCTTGCTTTTTCAGGGATGCTCCTCGCGACGCACAAGTACGTGACGACGCGTTGGAATCCTCTGAGCGCGATTCAGCGTCCTGCGGAACCTCCGGTAATCGGCCGTCAGGGAGTCACAACCACTGACGTAAACCTGAGACCGGTGGCGAACGCCACGAACGTGCCGATCGGTCTCGCCGAGTCTGGTTCGAAAGTGAAAGTTTTATCCGTCGATAATAATTGGTTTGAAATTCAGATAGTGGAACACGGCCGGCCCAAGACGGATCCATATTCTTCCGACCGTGGCTGGATTAACAAGCGATATGTAGAGTTTGATTGAGTTGGAGTGCCGGGCAGAGATCGAACTTGGATACGGTCAGTACCACCTGCGGTAGCGGGTGGGTCGATGATGAGCGCGCAATATTTTCTATTGATTTTGAATTCGGATGGTTGACCCACCCGCTACCGCAGGTGGTACTGACCTTATCCAAGTGCGGAGAAGGAGCGAAAGCTTGGGGCTGCTTGAATCGATTAGAAAATGGATAGATGGTGAAACAGGCGAGGATCTACTCGAAGCCGCCGACGAGCATGCGAAACCACGACGCGTTTGGGAAGAGTTCCTGGTGAAGATCGCGCGCGAAGTCGAAGCGGCAATGCAGCGCGAGATGTTCACGCCGCCCGGTGGTCCAACCTATATTCCTCGCGAATACATCGTTTACCTCAGCGCAGAGGATGACAAAGACTGGCAAGGCGATAAGCGACGCGGACTCGAGCAGGGATTGTTTCACGTCCTGTCGGAACGTGCGCGCGAGCTGAGTGGGACCACGCAACTCGCAGTTAAGTCGTTTGCTGTCGAACTGCGTGTCGACGGCACGTTGAACAAGGGCGAGTTTCGCGTGCAGGCGGTTTGGGATGAAACCGAAAGCGGTCACACGATGGTGACGCCGCGCGTCGACCCTTCGCGGACAGCGCCTTCGTTTAGTCCTGGCGACACGATCGTCGAACATGCTTCGGATAACAGTGAGAGTGAACAGACCGTGGTCCGGCCGAAAGCGGCGCCGCTGTTTTCAGTTGAGATCTGGCGCAGCGGTGTGCGTGAGGCTGTCGTTCCGATCATGAAAAATGAGATCACGATTGGTCGTGGTTCGCGGAGTATTACAGTTGACCTGCCGATCAAGGGCGATCCGGAAGTGAGCCGCGTTCATGCGGTGCTGTCGCGTGATAACGAGGGGCGGTATTGGTTAGTCGCGAAGGGGCGGAATCCCACGGTGGTCAACGGCAAGGAACTCACGCGCGAAGAGCCGACGGAGGTTGCGCCAGATCAGAAGATCGCTATCTGCAACTTCGTCATTCGTATCCAGCCAAAGTAGGGCCGCAAAAAGGCACAAAAGGAACAAAACAGGAATGTTTTAATCATTTGTGCTTGCTTGTAGTTTTAGTTTTGTGCTTTTTGTGCCTTTTCGTGGCTAAGATCGGTGATTAGATCTTCGAGGAGGGTGGCGACGTGGTCGCCGTCGAGGTAGCCTTTGCCGAGCATCTTGGTGATGCGGCGCTCTTTGGTTTCCCCGTTCACTTCTTTCAGGATCGCCTTCGCAAACGCTGCGACGACTTTTCCATCAAACTGCTTTCCACTGCTTTCCCTCAAATCGCGCACGACGTCTTCAAACGATCGACGCCTGCGGTAAGGTCGATCGGTGGTCATTGCGTCGAACGAGTCGGCCAGCGAAACGATCTTCGCACCGATCGGGATCTGCTCGCCTTTCAATCCGTCCGGATAACCACGCCCGTCGATACGCTCGTGATGATATTTCGCCGTTAGAGGTATATCGGCGTAAGGATGTTTGATCGGCGCCAGTATCTCGTAACCCGCAGATGGGTGCCGGTTCAGCTCATTCGAAAGCTTCGCGTCGATGTTGTAGGGAGCGTTGATGATGTTGCGATCAACGATCAACTTGCCGACGTCATGCAAGTACCCGGCGATCTGAATCCCTTCAACCTCTTCTTCACTCCACCCCATCTCTTGCGCGATGATCTCGCTGTACTTCCCGACGCGCTCTGAGTGGCCCTGCGTGTACTTGTCTTTGATGTCGATCGCCGCCGCAAAAGCTCTGATCGTATCGCGGTAGGTCTTGCGCATCTCCTCGTAGAGCCTTCTGTTCTCTTCGGCGCGCTGTTCGACCTGTTCGAGCAGACGATGCGTGTGAATGCCGACGCCTATGTGACGGACCATCGCGCGAATCGTCTCAAAGTCTTCATTTGAAAACTCTTCGCCGCTTGCCTTTCCGCCCAGCAGCACCAGCCCGGTGACTTCGCCACGAACGATCATCGGCAGGACCAGCTCGATGCCATTCTCTGAAAGCTTGTCGTGATATCGATTGAGAAAACCGTTTGTCGTCTCGGTGTTTTTTACCAGCGCTTCGACCGCGTTACAGCTAAGAAAAGCCTGTTTCTCGGTATCGCTCAGGTCAAAACCACTCAACGACTGATCGCTCAGGCCCCAGAGTGCGACGCACCGAAGTGAACCATCGCCCGAACACTCGACGACCGCACCACGCCGCAAAGCGAGCGTTCCCAGCAGCAGGTGCATCGAGGTGCGCACCATCTCTGTGAAGTCGCCCGTGCCGGCAATCTCCTGGCCCAGGTCGGCCAGGGCTCCGAAGGTGTGTATGAGTTTCTGTTTCGACGGCTCCATGTTTAATGGACTACGGGCGGAGTAGTCTCTAAACGGGAGAGATTCATCAGTGCTTCGCTTTCATCTTTTGCGAGCACAACATGGCGGGTCAGGCCAAGCATTTCGAACAATTCGATTGTCGGGTTGTTTACTTCAGAGAAAACAATCTGCGCGCCGTTCTTTTCGGCGACGTCGATTATTCCCAGGAGGATTGAAATACCTATACTGTTGACCAACTTGGTGTCGCTGAAGTCGATCACCAGCGCGCGGCAACCACAGTTCAGTTGCCGGCGACATTCATGCTCAATTTTTTCACCGGTTAGCTTATTTAGGTAATCGCTTGCGTATACAACAGCCGTGGTGCCAACACAGTGTGAGCGTACTAGCTTGCCACTTGGTGTATCCACTCGATAGCTCCCTCTTGCTCCGAATAGTTACGCCTTCTTTCCTGCTTTGCCGCATTAAGAAGAACCAGTGCGCAGATATTTTGTCATGCGCAAACTGGTGCCGTCATCGACCCGTTCAAACTCCACCTCATCCATGAGAGTTCGGATGAGTTTAAGTCCCCAACCGCGTCTTTCTTCCGCCGCTTTCTTGTCTTCTGTTCCGCTATTCGCGCCGTTTAGATTGGCTGGCACGATGCCGCGACTCGAAATGGTGATGACTAATCTATCACTTTCCACGCGAAAACGCTGATAAATTTTTCGATCCGGGCTGAAACTGTGCTCGGAAGCGTTGATGCACGCCTCGACAATGGCAGTCTTGATCTGGTTAATTGCCTCCGGCCGGAACGTCAAACGACGCGCGATCTGTTCCGCCGTATTGGCCGCGATCAGCTCGTTGTCCTCGCCCATCGGGACCACGATTAAGAATTCGTCGCTTTCGGATGTTTGCATGACAGGACTCGCAACTGTCTCTCTCACGCGCGATGCCAGAAGGCCCAACTGCTGCCGGCTCGAGCCAAAAGCGTTGCGCCGCTTGAGCAGCCTGCTTCCTTCTTCGGAGAACCCTTCGTTGGAAATCAACCAGACCTGAATACGCGTGAAGCCAAGCCTGTTGGCCATGTTTTCGAACCTCTCGCACCACGCCCGCACGACTTCGACGTCCACTTCGAGCTTCGACTCGATGTCGGCCGCGAGCCACACGACCTGCCGTGCGTCTGAGTAAGTTCCCTCTTCAAATGTGTGCGCGACGAAGCAGTGGTCCTCTTCGCAGATCTGTTTCATGTCGCTGTTGAAAGACAGACAACTGGCGAGATGGATCGTCTGCGGCAGTTTGATCGATTCGGTCTCAGCCGCGAGCCCGGAAACGATCGCGTCGTTTTCAGCGCCTTTGTACTTGTTGCTGAAGCTCTGATAGTCAAAAAGCACTGACGGCACTTGCTGGGTATTGAATCGCGAGATCAAGTCGCGCAAGCCTGTGTTTGCAATCTGTTTGTAGTGGCGCGCCATCGTGTGCGGCGCGCGCTTGAGAGCGTCTGCGAGCGCGTCGGCAACGACGAGTGCGCGGGGTTCGTTGAGCACGTCAAGGCGATACCGGATCTTTAGATAATCTTTCCAGGACTGTGGTCCAACGCCGGCTTCTACTGTTGCGCCGTCCCAGTTTACGAACTCCTGAACGTGCAGGCGGTGCAGGATCTCTTCGAGCTCGTCGGGAGCGACGTGCAGACGCTTTCGCCAAACTTCGAATGACGACGTTCGTTCCTCACCGGCGGCAGCTTCCCACAGCAGGCGGATCAGAAGATTTCGCGTATCGAGTCTCGGGGAGGTCTCTTCGAGCAGATCTGCGAAGTGGCGATGAATGTGACCGCCGAAAAGCTCGTCGATGTAGAGACGTTCGACGTCGAGATACGTAAGCAGCGACGTGCGTTTCTCGCGTGCGGCTTGCAAGAAACTGCTGATGAAAAACGGGCTGCCGGCAAACTGCTGTACGAGCAGATCGCGTGCGGCCTCGCTTGTGGCTACTTGCTGTCGTTTCGCGACATGCTCGACGAGCAAGGGCGCTTCATTCGTGTCGAGTTGTTCGAGACGCAACAGGTCGAGACGTTCGAAGTCACTCTTTGCATCGTGCGCAGCTTCGAGGATTTGTCTCCGTAAGCCGGCGAGGACAAAAGAAAACCCGCCACGCCCGAACACTCGCAGTATTTCCGTTCCCAAAACAACAGCGCCATTAAGATATTCGGCGAGCTGTGCGCCGTCGAGCATGACTAACACGCGGCCGCGTCCCGCGGGAATCCGTTGCGGCGCTCCGAGGCAGAATCGCACGAGTGACTTGTCGTCGTTGCTGAATCGGACGCGTGTGTACGACTCGACGAGTTGCTCGATCCAGTCGAAGTCGGCGGGAGGCGCGAGTTCGAGTAAATCCTGGAGAGTCAAAGGTGCGTGCGCGACGATCGGTTCGTCCCGGCGAAATGCGATGTACTGCTGGACAAACGTGTTCAGAAACTCGATTGCCGCGCTGACGGCAGTCGTTTCGGTGCGAGTGATTCCGAAGTAGATCGGGATTACGTCTGAACGTCGATTGAAGATCTGATCGTAAGCCTGGCGCAGAAGTTCAGAGACACCTGCCGAAGGTTCCATCAACAAAAGCAGACCTCGACCCGCATTCGCAGGCTCGGCCTGGGCCATGATCCGTTCGAGTTCGCTCGCACGACCGACAAAGTCCTGCTGCGTAACGCGCCCGAGAACGCGGCGAAAATTTTCACTTCGGCTACTCATGGTTTCTTGCCACAGATTCTTCGTAAAACTGAACTCGATTCTTCCCCATACTCTTCGACTCATACAGCGCCCGGTCAGCGGTGGCGATGATCTTGTCGTACGTATCGATATTCTTCGAAAACGTAGACACGCCAACACTGATCGTCACGCGCCCCAACGGCTGAGTCTCACCGTGTGGAAACGGTGTCATCGAAACGTGCTCCCGGATGCGTTCGGCGATAGCTTTCGCCTCAACGAGCCCCGTTTGCGGCAATAGAATGCAAAACTCCTCACCACCGTAACGCAACGCCACGTCAGCCGAGCGAAGCGCATCCTTCAAGCAATGCGCAGTGATTTGCAGAGCTAAGTTTCCCGCTATATGACCATTTTTATCGTTGTAGGTTTTGAAATCGTCGATGTCGATCATCAGAAAGCTCATCGGGTAATCGTAGCGCTTGGAACGGTTCAACTCCTCCGGCAGTCGTTCCTGCAAGTACCGCAAGTTAGGCAGACCTGTTAACTGATCCGTAATCGATCTCAATTGAAACTCAGTCGCACGTTCCTGCCATTCGGCGCGTTCGAGAGCAAGCGCTAGTTGTGGTCCAATCATCTCGAGCAGACTGAGGTCGACCTCGTCGTACGATGCGCCGCTGGTTTTGTCGGTGACGTTAAGCACCCCGACCTTTCGCTCACCGATCATGATCGGATAACTGATAAACGAGTTCGTCTTGTATAGGCGCTCAGGCGGTGCAGGCTTGCGTCCTGCAATGCGAACATCACTGACCAGTGCCGCTTTGCCTGTGTTGATAACCTCGCCCGACACTCCTTCGCCGACGCGAACCGGATCGACAGCCGCGACTTCCGTAGCAAGCCCACTGGCAGCTTTGAGAACCAACGCGTTTGCGGTTTCATCCAGCACCATCAATGACGCGCGTTCCGAACGAAGCAGCTCCTTCGAGTTGCTGACGATCGAGTTGTAAGTTTTTACCGGCTCCTCGCAACTTATCCTTTCCAGGAAATGCTGTAGAGACTCGGCAAAGCGCGAACGAGACTCCAGCTCATTTCGCAAACGTCGCACTTCGATCTCGAGCTCCTGGTTCACCTCGCGGCGCGGAGGTTCTTTCACCGGCGCTGAAGGTTTAGCCGGAGTGGTCGAATGGTTCGATCCATTCGACGCCGCCGAACGCAAGCGTCGGACAGCACGATCGACGCGCTCGGCCATCTCGCCAACGCGTTGCGGTTCGGAGAAAAGAATGTTCGCAAACAATTCCTCCGAAGCAATCGTCTGCAAATCACCTGTGCGAAAGCGTTCCATCAGTTGCTGATAATCCGAACTCTTTACGAAAACACGCCCGCCAATCACCGCAAGCTTTCGTTTCGAACTCAACTCCACCGGCTTCGCAAAACACGACAGTCCTGCGTGGCACTTGTATTCGACAACGCCGCCGGCCTTAATCGCACGCGAATGCGCGGCGCCGCAATACGGCTCGCAAAGCTCGGCGTACTCAGGGGAAGTTTGAAAGGTGTGGCAAACCGAGTTGTTGTTCGACACCACGACCGCGGGGGGTTGATGTCCATCAACAAGCAAAAGGGCCAGCCCCGAAGACTCCGCTAACGAATCCTGGATTTCTGGCCAGGATGGCGGAGCGTCTTCGCGGTGTTCCTGAGGACTCAGGGCAATGGGGGACTTTTTCACCATCAAACTCTGGGGCTAAAGTTCAATCCGTCCGCACGAGGGAGTTTACCTTAGTGCTAAATGTGCAATGGCCAGCTCTTGCCAATTTCTGTGATTTTTGTGCCTTTTTGTGGCTGCTTTTAAAGTCCTGGAGCGGCGCCGGGCGGAACGTCTTCGATATGAGGCTGTGCCGGACTGATTCTAATGCACGCGGCAAAATGCGCCGGTTTTATTTCCACCAACTGAGGAACCACCTCCTTGCATGCGTCGATCGCGTACGGGCAGCGCGTGTGAAAACGACAACCTGTCGGGGGATTGATCGGGGAAGGCACATCGCCCTCCAGCATTATACGCTGCCGCGTGGCTTCAACCTGAGGATCGGGAACAGGCACGGCTGAAATGAGCGCTTTCGTGTAAGGCATCAGAGGCTCGTGATAGATCGTCTTCGCGTCTGCGATCTCTACGAGCTTGCCAAGGTACATCACCGCCACTCGATCCGAAACGTGCCGGATCGCACGCAGATCGTGAGAGATGAAAAGATACGTGAGGTTCTTTTCGCGACGTAGTTTCTCGAGCAGGTTCATGATCTGCGCCTGGATCGACACGTCGAGCGCCGAGATCGGTTCATCTGCGACGATGAAATCCGGATCGACCGCAAGCGCGCGAGCGATGCCGATGCGTTGGCGTTGACCACCGGAAAACTCGTGCGGGTAACGTTTGATAAAACGCTTGCTGAGACCGACAGTCTCTAACAACTCCTGAACGCGTCGTTCGGCTTCCTTCCCTTTCGCCAAACGAAAGGTCTCGAGTGGCTCGCCGACGATCTGTCCGACTGTCATTCTCGGGTTGAGTGACGCGTAAGGATCCTGGAAGATTATCTGCAATCGTCTTCGCTGCTCGCGCAGTTTTCTCGCAGACAAGTGGGCCAGATCTTGATCGCGATAGAACACCTGGCCGGCGGTTGGCTCGATGAGCCGGAGTATGGCGCGTCCCAGAGTGGATTTGCCGCAACCTGATTCGCCGACGAGGCCCAGCGTTTCTCGTTCGTAAATATCGATCGAAACGCCGTCAACCGCTTTCACGATACGCTTGACGGGACTGTTGCCGATCAATTTATCGAGTGGTCCACCGCCGCCGAGATCGAAGTGGACTTTTAGATCGCGAATTGAAAGCAAGGTTGATCCGTTTGTGCTCATAAACTCTCTTGTTCTCCGCGGCCCTCTGCGTATCTCTGCGATCTCTGCGTTAAGACCATTTTCAACGCAGAAATCGCAGAGATACGCAGAGGGCCGCAGAGAAAGTCATACAACGCCTCCTGATTCGCTGTAGACTTCACGCGCAAAGTGACAGAGCGAGTAGTGATCGGCGTTGAGCTGCACGAATGGTGGAAATTCTTTGTGACAGATCTCTTCGACGCGCTCGCAACGCGGGGCAAACGGGCAGCCGGGTTTGAGATGTGCAACATCAGGCGGCAGACCGGGTATCTGGTACAGCTTGCCTTGTTCCGCCGCGGGATCGGGTACAGAGCGAAGCAGTCCCTTGGTGTATGGATTTCCCGGTGTCGAGAAGAGCTCAGAGGTCCTCGCCTGTTCGAAGATCTTTCCTGCGTACATCACGATCACGTGGTCCGTCATGCCTGCGACGACGCCGAGATCGTGAGTGATTAGCATGACGCTGGTGCCTGTTTCGCGTTTGAGCTTCTTGATGAGCTCGAGAATCTGAGCTTGAATCGTGACGTCGAGCGCTGTCGTGGGTTCGTCCGCGATCAGGAGCTCCGGTTCGCAGGAAAGCGCCATCGCGATCATCACGCGCTGTCGCATGCCGCCTGAAAACTCGTGCGGATAATTGTCAGCGCGGTCGCGTGCGTCGGGAATTCCGACTGTCTCCAGCATCCTGATCGCGTGATCGTATGCTTGAGATTTTGTATGGCCCAGGTGCAACTGAGTCATCTCCATGAGTTGCCTGGAGATCTTCATGAATGGGTTCAGTGACGTCATCGGATCCTGAAAGATCATTGCGATGCGACGCCCGCGGATCTTCCGGATAGCTTCGGTCGGCAACAGGAGCAGATCACTGCCGTTGAAGATCACTTCGCCCGATACGATTTTTCCCGGAGGATCAGGAACGAGCCGAATGATCGAGAGGTTTGTGACTGATTTACCCGAACCCGATTCACCAACGATCCCGAGCGTCTCACCACGTTTGAGTTCAAACGAGACGTCGTCGACGGCTTTCACGATGCCGTCTTCAGTATCGAAGTAAGTGCGGAGATTCTTGACTTCGAGAAGATTACCGTCAGATTCAGGCGTCATACCGTCCTCATCTGCGGATCCAGAGCATCGCGCAATCCGTCACCTAAGAAGTTCAAAGAGAAGAGCGTCAGCGCCATCGTCACGCCCGGAAAGATCAGTTGCCACGGAAAGATCGCGATGTTCTGAACGCCCTCAGCCGCCAGACTTCCCCAGGACGAGAGCGGCGCTTGCACACCAAAACCGAGAAACGAAAGAAACGCCTCAGTCAACATGATCTGCGGAATCGTCAGCGTCGCGTAAACAATCACCGGTCCCAATGTGTTCGGAATCAAATGTCGAAAGACGATTCGTGTTCCCGAAACACCGGTCGCTCTCGCTGCCATCACAAATTCCTGATTCTTCAACGACAGTACCTGCCCACGAACGATCCGCGCCATCGTCAACCATGAAACCGATCCGATCGCCACGAACAAAAGGGTCAACTGCCCGCGCGGTGTTTGGCTGCGAAACATGGACAACAACACGATCACGAGAATCACGTACGGCAGCGAGTAAAGCACGTCGACAAATCGCATCATCACGTTGTCGACGCGGCCGCCGATGTAACCGGCTATCGCTCCGTAGGTCACGCCGATCAGTAGCGACACGAGCGTCGAGATGATTCCAATGAACAATGAGATCTGTCCGCCCTGAAGCACGCGTGCGAGTTGATCGCGGCCGGCGTTGTCCGTTCCCATCGGATGTAACCACGAGAACTCTCCGTCCGGACCTGTAAACGGCGGATACGATCTCGCCAGCTTGACGTCATGTGAAGGGATGTAGTCAGGTGTAAATCCAAATGTCTGCTTGATCAGCGTTGGCCCAACCAGCGATGCAATGCTTACGATCACCACGACCACGAGGCCAAAGACCGCAAGCTTGTTCTTGAGCAGGCGACGCCACGCGTCACGCCACAACGAGGTGCCGCGAACAAACTCAGCCGCTTCATCAGGTCGGACGTCAGCTTCCGCAACCGCCATTTCCGGCGACGTGTGGATCAGTTCATCGCCATCAGGTCTCTTGTCAGCGACCATTACTGATACCTCACGCGCGGATCGAGATACGCATATGCGATGTCAACCAGTAAATTCATCGTTAAGAGTGTGAGTGCGATGAACGCGACGATGCCGATGATCAACGGCTCGTCGCGATTGAGTGACGCCTGGATGAAATAGTTTCCCAAACCCGGCAACGCAAAGATTTTTTCGACGACCACCGTTCCAGTTAACAAGAACGCCAGGGCTGGTCCAGTGAAAGACACAACGGGCATCAGTCCGCCTCGCAGCGCATGCCGGATAACGACGTCCTTCTCGCTCAATCCTTTCGCGCGCGCGGTGCGAATGTAATCAGAACGCAGCACCTCGAGCATTCCGGCGCGCGTAAGCCGCGCGATGTACGCGATGTAGACCGCTGAGAGCGTCAGTACGGGGAGGACAAGATTTCGACTCGGAAAGCCATTCCAGCGTGACGGCGGAAACCAGTAGAGCCAAAGAGAAAAGATAATCACCAGTATTGGACCAAGCACGAAGTTTGGCACTGAAATACCCACCATCGCGAGGGCCATCGAGCCGTAATCCCATTTCGAGTTCTGTTTCAGTGCGGCTATCGATCCGGCTGTGATGCCGACGACCAACGCGAGTATGTACGCGAGAATTCCGACCGCAGCAGAGACCGGCAGTGAACGCTTGATGATGCTGTTTACTGACTGGCCTTCAAACCTCAGAGACGTCCCGAAGTCGAGGTGCCTCAGAATCCCCCACATCGTCTTGCCGTATTGCTGATACCAGGGTTTATCCAGGCCGTACTTTTCGCGAATGGCCTGTTCGATTGCTGGAGAGATCGGTTTCTCGCCGGAGTAGAAGTTACCTGGAGCGAGCTTAATCAAAGCCCATGTGATCGTAATCACGACAAGGATCGTGGGGATCGTAACGAGGAGACGTCTGACGATGAAACGAAGCATGTTGTCGAATTGCGAACTCTTTAATCCGCCAGACTCGGCGTGCCAAAATCCCACTTGGCTTGATCGCGTTCGATGTAAACAAACTTCCAGGGGAACAATGAACCCGGATTCGGATACATTCCTTTCACATAGGGTTTCTTCATCCAATTAACCGCTGTCGAAGCGATTGGAATAATCGGTTGCTGGTCGAGCATGTAAGCCTCGGCTTCTGCTAACTTTTCGTAACGCTTCTTAGTGTCGAGTGTGCGATTCGCTTCGTCGAGCATTGCGATGTACTTTTGATCGACCCAGCCCGTGCCGCTCTCACCGCCGGTATAAAAGACGCTTAGAAACGTAAACGGATCCATGTAATCGGCGCCCCAGCCGCTGCGCGCAAAGCCTTTGTATTCGAGCTTGCCCTTCGCGTCTAAAAACGTCTTCCACTCCATGTTTCTTAAAGGCACCGTGATGCCGAGATTCTGCTTCCACTGTGCCTGCATCCACTCGGCCTGAAGCTTGTTCGACCCTTGGGTGTTGTAGAAATATTCGACCTGGCCCACCGGAAACTTCGGACATGAAAAACTACCGTCACTGTTTTGCGTTACCGGATAACCGGCCTCACCGAGTAAACGTCGCCCTTCGGCTGGATTGAACTCAGCGCCTTTAGGCTGCGGGTATCCGGGAAATATTCCTTCGGGAGTAAATGCGGTCAGCGGTTTTATGATCCGGCGATATTCGGCCCACGCCTTCTTGTCGATGCCGAGGTTGAATGCCTTCCTTACCTTTACATCGTTCAACGGAGGCTTGGTGTTGTTCATGATCAAATAGTCGATCGCACCCTCCGCGGCATCCATGTAGTCCTTTTTAGATCTCAGGACGTGAAGCCACGGATTTGGTACGCCGCGATTCTGAACCGCGTCGAGCTCACCGACTTTGTAGAGGTTCATCGCGGTAGCCTGGTCGTTGA
>JBIOUJ010000253.1:0-62696 GCA_044867025.1 Pyrinomonadaceae bacterium
CGGATTTAATCCGCGTTCATCTGCGAAAATCTGCGGCTAATCAACGGTTAACATGATCGCAGATGTAAAACAAAGCCGAGCTTCTTTCAATGCCGGTCAGCTACAGAGCTGGTTGAACCGGCTTGGACCAGTGCTCGGTCTGCTGCTGGTGATCGGTATCTTCTCGATACTGATGGATACGCCTGCACGGTTTCTCTCACCAAACAACCTGCGCATCGTCCTTTCACAAACAGTGATCGTGGCTATCGGCGCGATCGGAATGACTCTGATCATCATCAGTG
The DNA here is from genome assembly GCA_044867025.1 of Pyrinomonadaceae bacterium. GTDB lineage: Bacteria > Acidobacteriota > Blastocatellia > Pyrinomonadales > Pyrinomonadaceae > PSRF01. The sequence continues at coordinate 282 of JBIOUJ010000253.1, forward strand.
GCGGCATCGATCTCGCCGTCGGATCGACGATCGCTCTGACAGGCGTGATCACGGCGCTCGGAATCAACGGTGGTCTTCCGCCGGCAGTGGCTCTGCTGACGGGCATCCTCGCCGGCGGATTGGTTGGAGTCGTGAATGGTCTCGTCATCACGCGGTTGAAAGTCGTTCCGTTTATCGCGACGCTCGGAATGCTCGGAGTCGCGCGTGGCGTAGCGAAGTGGATGGCGAATCAGCAGACCGTCAACATGCCTTCGACGTGGCTCAATGAGTTGCTCGTGATGTTTCCGAATCCGGCGTGGCTGCTGGTCGCCCCCGGAGTTTGGATCGCGATCGTGCTTGCCGTGTGTGCAGCGATTGTATTGCGCAACACGGTTTTTGGCCGCCGCGTTTTTGCGCTTGGGTCGAATGAAGCTGCGGCGCGCGCGTGTGGTATCGCGACGGATCGGTTGAAGGTTTGGATTTATGGACTGGCGGGTTTGCTGTTTGGGCTGGCGGGCGTGATGCAGATGTCGCGTTTGCGACAAGGCGATCCGACAGTCGCCGCCGGATCGGAGTTGGACATCATTGCCGCGGTCGTAATTGGTGGCGGAAGTTTGAATGGTGGTGAGGGAAGTATTCTCGGATCGATGATCGGCGCTTTGATCATGGCTTTCCTGCGAAACGGTTGTCAGCAGGTCGGTTGGCCCAACTACATTCAGGAGATCATCATTGGGGCGATCATCGTTGTTGCGGTGGCGATCGATCGTTGGCGCTCAGCCAGGAGTTAGTACACAAAGGGCACAAAAAAAGGCCTAACTCACCATGCCGGTAACGCTGGAAGACATCGCGCGCGCTCTCAACGTCTCGAAGATGACGGTGTCGCGCGCCATCAATAATCATCCCGAGATTAGCCATCAAACGCGCGAACGAATTCTTGCAACCGCGCAGAAGATGAAGTATCGCCCAAATCAGTTTGCCCGGGCGCTTACGACCAATCACTCCTATCTCATCGGCATCGTCGTTCCCGATTTGATGCACTCCTATTTTGCCGAGATCTGTCGCGGCGTTGAATCACAGGCGCGACCGGTTGGATACCAGAACCTGATCTGTAGCACCGACGAAGAAGCACGCAAGGAGATGGACGAGATCGAAGCGCTGTTGTCGAGAACTGATGGCTTGATCGTCGCTTCGGCGTTGTCGACGAGTGAGGCAAAGTTTTACCGGAGACTTCTCAGCGAAGGCGCGAATATCGTTCTGATCGATCGCGTGTTGCATGGACTGCGGTGTTCCGCAGTCACAACTGACGACGTCCAGGTTGGCCGCCTCGCAACCGAGCACCTGATCAAGTTGGGCCATCGCAAAATCGGACACCTGCGTGGACCGAATGTTTCGACGTCGTTGAGCCGTCTACAGGGTTATGAAGCCGCTATCGCGAAAGCGCGACTCAAGCCATTGATCCACGATTGCGGCTTTACTGAGTCTGACGGTCATAATGCGATGCAACAATGGATAGCCAAAGGTGATCTGCCGACGGCGATATTTGCCTCGAACGATCCTGCTGCTATCGGTGCGATGGCGGCGGTAAATGAGGCGGGCTTGAAGGTGCCCGAGAATATCGCCTTCGTCGGCGCTGGAAATATCCATTACGGAGACATGCTGGGCGTGCCACTCACGACGGTTTCATGGTCAAAGTCGGCCATGGGACAGGAAGCGGCGAACCTCCTGCTCGAGTTGATTAACGGCAAAAAGAAAGTACGCAAACACCGCCAGATCACTGTCCCTCCGGAACTCATTGTCCGCCATTCGTGCGGGGCGAATAAAAGGCCCAACTCTGCGTAACCTCTGCGTGTCTCTGCGCCTCTGCGGTAAACGGCATTTTCACCGCAGAGGCGCAGAGAAACGCAGAGGTACGCAGAGAAAACAAGAAAAAACTATTGACACTTCCGCCGCGCAGGAGTATATGTTCCGCGTTTAGACAAATTCATTCGCCCCTGATTTCCCAATAAATCGAATAACCGCAGGCTCATTCTTCCGCCTGTAAATAGTTCGTCCAATTAGTCTTAATAAAGAACAATATCGAGATGAGAAAGATCAATCCACACGATTTCACAGTCGCTCGACGCGGAACCAGCCGCGAAATCAACCGGCAAATCGCCCTGAATCTCATCCGCGCGCACCAGCCGATCTCCCGCGCTGACCTGGCCCGCCTGATGAACGTCAGACGCGGGGTCGTCAGCCTCCTGGTGAACGAACTCCTCGGCGAGTCGCTCATCTTCGAAGGCGCCGTGGGCGAGTCTGTCGGCCGTGGGCGTCGACCGACTTTTCTCTACATCGACTCCCGCCAGCGCTGCGTTATCGGCGTCGATATCCGCGCGACTCGCACCTACATCCTTTGCACCGACCTGATGGGCCGGCAGCTCGGTGTTGTCAGCAGTTTTCAAACCAATCGCGATGCCGACGTACTCATCCAGGAACTCGCGCGTCGTATCAAGCAGGTGCTCGTGGATTACAAAGAGATTGGCGCTTGCGAAGGCGTCGGGGTCTCCGTGCCCGGCATGGTCGATCCCGCAAAAGGTCGCGTCGTACACGCCCCGACGCTTTCGTGGCGCGACGTCAACCTGCGCGATCCGCTTTCAGTCGCTGTAGGCATTCCTGTTCACATCGAGAATTCCGGAAAGGCGTGCGCGCTGGCCCAACTGTGGGCCACACGCAGCGACGTCGTTGCTTCCGGAAACTCTGTCTTCGTGAGTGTTTCAGACGGCGTTGGTGTCGGCGTTGTCGTAAACGGCGAACTGCTTCGTGGACGTCACAACACCGCCGGCGAGTTTGGTCACGTGCCTCTGAGCATCGATGGACCAAAGTGCTCGTGCGGCGCGACGGGTTGTTGGGAGGCGTATGTTTCGAACCTCGCGACTCTCTCCCGTTACTTCGGTCGCGACTTAACCGAACCGGGGCCGCGCGACACCGAAACCGCATCGTTCACTGTCGAAGACTTGATCGCGCGTGCTCGCGCAGGCGACGCGAAAGCGCTTGCTGCGATCAATTCCACTGCACGTTACCTCGGCCTGGGTCTGGCGTCGATCATCAACGCACTCGATCCGGCACGCATTTATATCGGCGGTGAAATCACAACGGCCTGGAGTTTGATCGAACCAATCGTGCGCAGTGCTGTGCGCGAACGAACTCTGACTGATTTTGGTGGCGCAACTGAAATTCACGTTGTGCCTGCGGAAGATCATCCGCGACTTCGCGGCGCAGTCGCTCTTGTTGCTGCGCCTGCATTTGCCGCTCCAATGGTCGCCTGAAGAACAGCCACAAAGAAGCAGAAACTAATTTGGAGGTCCAGATCGATGCGAGACACAAAAGAAACCCGACAACCACTTTTGTGGTCACTTCAGATTTGTAGTGTCCTGTTGCTTACCATCGCGGTTTGTCAAAGCGCTTTCGGACAAGTCGTCGTCGGTCGCATCTCGGGCACGGTGCAGGATTCGAATGGGGCCAGCGTTCCCAACGCATCGGTCAAAGTCATTAACATTGCGACAAACGCTGAGCGCACTGTGACCAGCGATGATGATGGCTTTTACACCGTCACGAATTTGCCGCTCGGCAGTTACAGGATCGAGGCCGAGCAGAAAGGTTACAAGAAAGCCGTCGTCTCCGGTCAGCAGGTTACTGCCGACGGCCGCTTGACTGTCGACCTCAAACTCGAAGCCGGCGAGGTTTCGGAGACTGTGGAGATAGTTGCCGCGGGCGGCGAGACGGTGAACACGACGTCAGGCGAAGTCGCGCGCGTCATCGATCAACAGCAGGTGCAGAACCTCGCGCTCAACGGTCGCAACTATATTCAGCTCATCTCGCTCGTTCCCGGCGTTGCGCTGCTGAACGACGATCAGCTCGAGCTGACGACGAGTCTTGCTACGGGCAATCAGTCGGTCAACGGCAACCGCGGCCAGACCAACAACGTGACGATCGACGGTGGCTTCAACCTGCAATCGGGCAGCAACGCGAGCCAGATCAACAACCTCGGCATCGACTACATTCAGGAAGTCAAAATTCAGACTTCAAACTTCTCTGCCGAGTACGGTCGCAACTCCGGCGCGCAGGTGAGTCTGGTCACGCGCAGTGGCGGCAACGACTTTCACGGCAGCGCGTTTGAATTCATTCGCAACGACAAACTCGATGCGCGCTCGTTCTTCGCTCCGGTGAGGCCAACGCTGCGGTTCAACAACTTCGGCTACAGCCTCGGTGGTCCAATCTTCAAAGACAAACTGTTCTTCTTCGGCGGCCAGGAATGGAAATACATCCGCCGTCTGTCAACCGCGCAACGCCGCACAGTTCCGACGCTTGCCGAACTCAACGGTGATTTTTCTTTCCGCTTTCGTGGTTTCGACGGCATCTCGGGCACGGCCGACGACGGAGTGCTCCGCGATCCAAACAACGCTGCAAACACCTGCGTTGCTCCTGTAGTCAATGCGCAGGGTGTGGTTACGACGGCCGCCGTGCGAACCGGATGTTTCGGCGGCAACAACGTCGCGCTGCGAAATATCATTCCATCGAATCGAATCACGACTGACGGCCGCGCGATTTCGAATGTGTTTCTGACGTCGATCGGCCTTGCGACCGCATTCACGAATAGCCCGATCGGCAACAACGTAACGTTCCAGCAACCAAACCCGCTCGACTATCGCGAAGATCTTCTGCGCATCGACTATCACATCAACGAAAAACACTCGCTCTACGGTCGTTACATTCACGACAAGAACGTTCTGATCGATCCGTTCGGCACCTTTATCACCACGCAGTTGCCGACGATTCCGAGCAATCGCTTGCGTCCCGGAACGTCGATCCAGCTCTCACACACGTGGACCATCAACCCGACGCTGATCAACGAAGTGAAGACGACCGGAGCGTGGGTGGCCCAACGTATTCCGCCAGACGGCGATCTCTGGAAACGCGAAACGTACGGTTTCCAATTTCAGCAACTGTTTTTGGGAGGTGGCAGATTTGAAAACTCCATCCCCGATACAACGATCAACGGCTTCGCGAGTTTCTTTGGCGCCGCTCGGTCGTTACTCTCCCCGACGACTGACATCAACGTGAGCGATTCGATCACGTGGGTGCACGGCAACCACACGTTGAAGACTGGCCTCGGCGTCACTCGCAACCGCATCGATCAAAACGCGCGCACGACTTACGCGGGCCAGGTTGATTTCAACACCGGCGGCAACACACGGACCAGCAATAACTCCTTCGCGGACGCATTGCTCGGAAATTTTCGAACTTACAGCGAACAAGCTCTCGATCCGATGGGCTTCTTCCGCTTCACGCAGACGGAAGCGTTCGTCGCGGACAGTTGGAAAGTGAATCGCAAGTTGAGTCTCGAACTCGGCATGCGATACCAGTTCGGTCAACCGATCTACACGCAGGCAAACAATCTCGCGAACTTCGATCCTTCGCGTTATGACCCGGCGCAGGCGGTGACGATTCTCGCAAATGGAAACATCGACACGACCAGAGGCGGCAATCGTTTGAACGGGCTCGTTCGGGCGGGCAATGGTGTGCCGCCTGAGGAACTCGGACGTGTGCCCGGCGGCGACAGTGCGGCGGTGCTGGCCGTGCCGGTAGGCGCACCGCGCGGGCTGTACGAAGGTCATCACTACGTCATGCCGCGCGTCGGTTTCGCGTATTCACCTTTCGACGACAACAAGACTGCGATTCGTGGTGGCTTTGGCATGTACTACGATCGCATTGAAGGAAACCTGATCTTCCCGTCGCTCAGCAATCCGCCGTATGCGACGAGCGCTCAATTCCAAAATGCAAATCTGTCGAACATCGCCGGCGGTTCGACAACTGCGGCGCCATTCGCTCAGATCAATGCGATCAATCCCGAGCTCGACACGCCCTACACGATGAGTTACAGCCTGAGCGTGCAACGCGAACTGCCGTACGGAATTTTTGCCGAGGCGGCGTACGTTGCGAACCTTGGCCGGCATCTCATTCGACAGCCCGACATCAATCAGCCGACGTTCGATCAACTCCGCGCCAACGTTCCGCCGGGTCCGAATGTGAACGTCAACGCTTTACGCCCGTTCAAAGGTTACACGGCGATCAGGATGCGACTCAGCGATGCGACGTCGAATTATCACGGGATGCAGCTCTACGCGGCGAAACGCAAAGGCGACCTGCTGATGACGACCTCGTACACCTGGTCCAAGGTTCTCACGACGGCAAGTGGTTTCAACGATAATCCTGAAGATCCGTTCAACCAGAAATTCAACTATGGACCAGCGACGTTCGATCGCCGTCACATATTCGCGGTGACGTACACTTACACGCTAAAGATGTTTAGTCATTCACGCGGTTTCGTTAAGGCGGTGTTTGACGGGTATGAGGTTAGCGGAATCACTCGCCTTCAGTCAGGGCCTTATTTGACGGTCACAGGACAGGGACCGGGAGCGGCGAATTCCGCGCTCGGAAATCGCCGTGCTGATTGTCTCAGCAGCGAGCAGCTCATTCCGAATGGCGAGCGTGGTCCAAACAATTGGGTCGATCGTACGGCTTTTGCAGCAGCACCCGACACGCGGCGCGGCACCTGCGGAGTAGGAACGGTTCTGGGGCCCGGTGCTCAGACCTGGGATTTTTCGCTGCGCAGGCGGTTTGGACTCACAGAGAAGTTCAAACTTCAGTTCCAGGCTGATATCTTCAACGCGTTCAACCGCGCGAATTTCCGCGACCTGGAAACGAACTTGAACAACGGTGGATTCGGACAGGTTTCGACGACTAGTCCACCGCGCAATATTCAGTTCGGATTGAAGTTGACCTTCTGAACCATGGATGACACAGATGAAGAACAGATTTAAATCCGCATTCATCTGTGTAATCTGTGTTCCGATCTTTGCTAGTGCGCAGGCGCGCGAGACTTTGCGCGACGAGGTAAACAGCTTCCTTGGCAAAGAGCTTGCCGCGCACTTAGCGGCGATCAAGTCTCTGGACCCCCCGCCCGAGCGAATTCTCGGCGTACCGACCACCGGAGAATATTCGTGGGGCACGTTCATGCGTTCGCTCGCTGCGTACGCAGAGACCACGGGCAATCGCGAGCTGGCGGGCCGCGACATCGCGAAGTGGGTGGGCCAGATCGGCTTAATTGAATCACGCGCGGGCAGCAAGGCGTTCTCGCAACTCTACGCTGCCCTTGCGTTGCGTCATTTCGGACGCGACTTAAAAACGAATCCGCTGTGGCAGGGGTTGTCGCCGGAGGAACAGAAGGCGTGGCGTTCGTTGCTGAATCCCGAGCGCTTCTACGATCCGAAGACGAACAAGGTCATCAACCTTGCGGACAACTATCTCGGCGTTGCGGCTCGCATTGCGAGTATCGGTTACGAGCTCGGTATCTCGGAAGATCGCGCGTTTCTCGATCGATTGCTCGAGCGCGCCGCGGTCCAGTTCGACAATGGCAATATCTACGCGGATGATTCACCGCCGTCGGGTCGTTACGATCGTTATTCAAACGAGTACGCGCGGTACGTTTACGAAGCAGCGGAGACAGCGGGACGCAAAGATTTGATGGATAAGCTGCGGCCTTCTTTGAAGACGCAGATGCGTCTGTGGTGGGACGTTGTTTCGGAGGATGGTTACGGTTACAACTGGGGGCGCAGCCAGGGCGTGGTCAGTTATCTCGACACGCCCGAGATCGTCGGGTTTCTTGCGTCGCATCCTGAGTTCCGGCCCGCGCCGCTTGCCGATCTCGCTGCACTCTATTACCAGGCGTGGAATTATCTCGTTAAGGATTACCGGAAGGACGCCCACTTGCTTTCGATCTTTGCATTCGGGCGCGGGAACTACGCTTACATCTCGCGCGATCGCGAGTGGCAACAGACCACTGGGTTCTTCGGCAAGCTGGCAAACTCGCACACGCCGATAATGAACGCGCTCGAGAAGGAAGGCATCGCAACGTTTCCGCTTGCGCCGTCGCTGCCGCAAGTGGCGCGATTTGAATTCTTTCGTAAGCCGCCGGACAGATCGGCGGGAGTTTGGGTCGTGCGGCAGGGGGCGTTGAGGTTCGCGTTGCCGATCACGACTGGTCCAAAACCGGGAATGTCAGATTATTTGCCGGCGCCGCATGGCCTGCCGGGGTTTGCGGCGCCGGTCGAGCAGATCTATCCGTCGCTGACGCCGTTTATTGAGCTTGCGGATGGTCGTACAGTCGTTGCCGGGGACGGCGCGGATGTGATCGAGCCTTCGGGTGACGGTCGATCGTTGCGTGTGCGTTGGACCAGGTGGGCCGTGGTTGGGACGCAGTCAGGCAAAGTTGAGGATGTTGGGCTGACTAGTGAAGTCATGTGGCGGCTGGAAAAGGGAACGCTGGTAAGGGAAGAAACCGTGACTTCAAAACAGCCGGTCAGCATTCGCCGATGGCGGCTCGCTATTCCGTCGACGCACAACAATTTCGATATGGAGCAGTTGAGGCAAGGATTCGTCCGGTTCCAATCATCAAAAGGCATACTCGACGTGATTTTTGGTGCAGACTTTCCGGTGCAGGGAAGTCTTGTGGCAGCGGTCGACACCGCCATCGGGCGCGGTGTTCATGGCGCGATTCCGTTGCACCTCGTCTATGAGGCTCGCGACCTCAGCGTTTCATCTCGCAGCCCTTTGAAATACAAGCTTGTTTTAAAACCAGGTTCACAGGATGCACAAAAATGACTCAAAATCCGATCACGCGGGAAACTTGTTTTGTACCGAAGACGCACGAAGGAAAAGGGCGTCGCACAGCGGTCGCGCCGGGCTCGACTGCCGCGCGCTACCTGCATTACGGGCGCATCACGCTCGCCGCAGGTGACGAGCCGGCAAAGTTCAACAGCAACGATCATGAAGTCGGATTGATCTGTCTGAACGGTAAAGCAACAGTTCGAGCAAACGGCGAAGCCTTTGAGTTGGACCGTTACGACGCGCTCTATGTCCCGCGCGACTCCGAGATCGAAGTCGAAGCGGCTGGTCCAAGTGGCTGTGATCTTGCCGAAGTCTCAGCGCCCGTTGAAAAACAATATCCGCTCAAGTTTGTCTCGTACAAGGAAGTGCGCGAGAACCCGCGCTTGCACCTGATCGCCGGCAAGCCTCCCGCCGAGCGCGATCTCAACGTGCTTATCGGCGCGAACGTGGAAGCCGGCAGGATCATGGCCGGCGTGACTTTTTCGACGCCCGGCAATTGGACGTCATGGCCTCCTCACGAACATTCGAAACTACTCGAGGAGGCCTATCTTTTTATCGACATGCCGGCGCCATCATTTGGCGTGCAGTTTGTTTACACGGATCCCGAGAAGCCGGAGCTGGTCCAGGTGGTGCGCGAAGGTGATTGCGTGTTGATGCCGCAGGGTTATCACCCAAATGTCGCTGCGCCCGGTGGGCAGATAAATTTTCTGTGGATGATGGCGGCAGTCCGCGAAGGCGAAGATCGCCTTTATGGAGTCGTGAATGTGCAGCCTGAATACGCCGCGGGCGGTTCGGGTCTTGAAGCCGTCAGTGACAAGAAGTAGAGGAACAGAAATGTCGAACGACAACAGCGGAAATGGCAACGGCAACGGTCACGGAATACCCCGGCACTTGAATTGGGACACGATTCCTGTGGAGCAGATGGCCGAGGGGATCCAACGCCAGATGTTTGTCGGCGATCGCATGATGATCTGCCGCTTCCGTTTCAAACCGTTTCTCGTGACTCCCGAGCACGATCATCCACACGAGCAGATGACGATCGTCGAGCGCGGCAAGGTGCGCTTCTTCGTCGAGGGCAAAGAACAGATTGCAACCGCCGGCGATGTGCTTCACTTTCCTTCAAACTGCTGGCACGGCGCGACGATGATGGATGAAGAGGTGGTGTTGATCGACATCTTCTCTCCGCTGCGCGAAGATTTTTTACAGGGGCGTTCTTGATTCTCGATCAGTTCAAACTACCCGACCGGGTTGCGCTGGTAACGGGAGCTTCGACCGGTCTGGGCGCCGCGATCGCCGTTGCGCTTGCGGAAGCTGGAGCTCAGGTGAGTTGTCACGGCAACACGCGCTCGCCGGGATCAACGTGCGATCGGATTCAGAGCGCCGGTGGCGTGGCCCATGCGGTCACGGGCGATCTCGTTAAGCCTGAAACAGCTCGTAGTTTGGTTGAACAGACGTTAGAGCGGTTTGGACGTATCGATATTCTCGTGAATAATGCCGGCACGATTCGACGCGCGCCGGCAGTCGATTATTCTGACGACGACTGGGACACGGTGATCGAGGTGAATCTCTCGAGCGTCTTTCGTCTGTCGCAGCTCGTGGGCAGACAGATGATCGAGTGTCAGCGAGGTGGCAAGATCGTCAACATCGCGTCGCTGCTTTCGTTCCAGGGCGGGATCACGGTTCCGGCGTACGCGGCGTCGAAAGGTGGCGTCGCGCAACTCACCAAGGCGCTTGCAAACGAGTGGGCCAGGTTTGGGATCAACGTCAACGCGATCGCTCCGGGATACATGCGCACATCGAACACCGCGGCGTTACAGGCTGACGAAACACGCAACCGCCAGATACTCGAACGAATCCCCGCTGCGCGTTGGGGTGAACCCGAGGATCTCGCGGGCGCGGCCGTGTTCTTGTGTTCGAGTGCAAGTGATTACGTGAACGGGCACGTACTCGTGGTCGATGGTGGCTGGATGGGAAGGTAAGCCGCGAAAATCTGCGGCTAAACCAAAGAGGAGGACAGCGCATGAACGAAGTAGTTGAAGCAAGACCAACCACGCTCGCAACTGTTCGCGCCAAAGTCGGCAACTACCGTTGGACCATCTGCGCGCTGTTGTTCTTCGCTGCCACCATCAACTACATCGATCGCCAGGTGATCGGAATCCTCAAACCAACCCTGCAAACAGAAATCGGTTGGACCGAAGTGGGTTACAGTTGGGTCGTCTTTTCTTTCCAGACAGCGTATGCCATCGGTTTCATCTTCGCCGGCCGGCTAATGGATCGCATCGGAACGCGCAAAGGGTTCTCACTCGCAATCATTTTCTGGAGCATTGCCGCGATGGGCCACGCCGCCGCGCGTACAGTGTTCGGTTTTGGCGTCGCGCGATTCTTCCTGGGCCTCGGTGAGTCCGGGAATTTCCCCGCCGCAATCAAAACAGTTGCAGAGTGGTTTCCGAAAAAGGACCGCGCTCTCGCGACCGGAATCTTTAATGCCGGAACGAACGTCGGCGCGCTTGTTACGCCGCTGGTCGTTCCGATCATAACGATCTGGTGGGGTTGGCGCGCTGCGTTCCTGCTCACCGGCGCGATCGGTTTTCTGTGGCTCATTGCGTGGTTGGCTTTTTACCGCCGTCCACAGGAGCACCCGAGTCTTTCGCAGTCTGAGCTCGATTACATCCAAAGCGATCCACCTGATCCGGAAGTTAAAGTTCCGTGGGCGCGGCTTTTGCCACATCGCCAAACGTGGGCCTTCGCCATCGGAAAGTTCATGACCGATCCGATCTGGTGGGTGTACCTCTTCTGGCTGCCTGACTTTCTTCACAAACGACATGGTTTGAGCTTGAAAGACTTCGGACCGCCGCTCGTCGTCATCTACCTTATGGCGGACGTCGGAAGCATCGGCGGCGGCTGGCTCTCTTCGGCTTTGATCAAGCGAGGTTGGACCATCAACGGCGGCCGCAAGTTGGCAATGTTAATTTGCGCTCTCGCGGTCGTGCCGATAGTCTTTGCTGCGCAGACTTCGAACCTTTGGGTCGCGGTTGTGTTGATCGGACTTGCGGCTGCGGCTCACCAGGGTTGGTCGTGCAATCTGTTTACGACGACGTCCGACATGTTTCCGCGATATGCTGTCGGATCGGTTGTCGGCATCGGCGGCATGGCCGGTGCGGTTGGTGGGATGATGATCGCTCGTTTGGTCGGCGAGATACTCCAGCGGACCGGCAGTTACGTTCCAATCTTTATCATCGCCGCATCAGCATATCTCGTTGCCCTGCTTGTGATTCACCTGTTATCACCAAAACTCGAACCGGCTAATTTATAAACACTCTTTGTGTCCCTTATGTGCTCTTTTGCGGCCAAACCGAAGACGAACTGTCGCTGGGACATCGTGAGTCTTGGTGAAGTGATGCTGCGGTTGGATCCGGGCGAAGAACGCGTGACGACGACGCGTACGTTTCGCGTTTGGGAAGGCGGTGGTGAGTACAACGTCGCACGCGGATTGAAGCGCTGCTTTGGTCTCGACGCGGCGATCGTCACTGCTCTCGCCGATAATGCAGTAGGCCGGTTGGTCCAGGATCTGATCTACCAGGGCGGCGTCGATCAGTCGCACTTGAAGTGGGTGAAGTTCGACGGCGTTGGGCGCACCGTTCGCAACGGCCTGAACTTCACTGAACGTGGTTTCGGCGTGCGTGCCGCTGCCGGTTGCTCCGATCGCGGTCACACAGCAGTGTCACAACTCAAGCCGGGCGATATCGATTGGGAAAAGATATTCGGAGCGGAAGGAGCGCGCTGGTTTCACACCGGCGGGATCTTTTGTGCGTTGTCTGAGACGACGCCGGCTGTTGCGCGCGAGGCGATGGAGGTCGCCAGGAAACACGGGACGATCGTTTCTTACGATCTCAACTATCGAGAGTCTTTGTGGAAGTCGATCGGTGGTCAGGCGAAAGCAGTCTCAGTGAATCGCGAACTCGCGCCGCTGGTCGACGTCATGATCGGCAACGAAGAAGACTTCACGGCCGCGCTTGGCTTCGAAGTCGAGGGCCAGGACGAGCACCATTCGAAACTCGACGTGGGCAACTTTCAACGCATGATCGAACGCGCTGTCGCCGAGTTTCCAAATTTCAAAGTCGTCGCCACCACACTCAGAAACGCGAAGACGGCGACTATCAACGACTGGGGGGCCGTGTGTTACGCCAACGGCGAACTCTACCAGGCGCCGGTTCGCGAGAACCTCGAGATTCTCGATCGCGTCGGTGGAGGTGATTCGTTCGCGTCGGGATTGATCTACGGTTTGCTCTCGGAGCGCGGGTACCAGTGGGCAGTCGAGTGTGGCGCCGCACATGGTGCGTTGGCGATGACGACGCCCGGCGACACGACGATGGCGACGTTGGCGGAAGTCGAACGCGTAATGAAAGGTGGGACTGCGCGTGTCGCGCGCTGAAGTTATCAAACAGATCAAAGACACCGGGGTGATTCCGGTGGTGCGTGCGTCGAGCGCTGACGAAGCGATGCGCGCGATCGACGCGATTCGCGAAGGCGGGATCTCGATACTCGAGATCACGATGACTGTTCCCGGCGCGGTCGCGTTGATCGAACAAGTGTCGAAGCTGTATGGCGACGCGGCGACAGTTGGCGCGGGAACAGTGCTCGATCCCGAGACCGCGACGGCGTGTATTTCGGCGGGAGCGAAGTTTGTCGTCAGTCCTGCGTTGAACCTGGACACGATTGCGTGTTGCCGGCGACATGACGTAGCCGTAATGCCGGGTGCGCTCACGCCGACGGAAGTGGTCCAGGCGTGGAATGCGGGTGCAGATTTTGTGAAGGTATTTCCGGCGGGCGCGGTGGGTGGTCCAAGTTACCTGAAAGCGTTGAAGGCGCCGCTGCCGCAGATCGAGCTCGTGCCGACTGGCGGCGTCTCGTTAAAAACAGCCGCCGACTTCATCAAAGCCGGTGCGGCCGCTCTCGGCGTCGGCGCCGATCTCGTCGACATCAAAGCGCAACCCGCACTCATAACTGAGCGCGCTAAACAATTCGTCGAGATCGTTCGCCAAGCCCGGTTGTAGCCGCAAAAAGGCACAAAAGTCACAAAAAATGATTAGGAGCTTTTTGTGCCTTTTTGTGGCCCTACTGGTTGACGCCGCTCGCGAGGAAGCCGCCGTCGACAGCGATGATCTCCCCATTCACAAAGCTGGCCGCATCGGACGCGAGAAAAATCGCGACGCCCGCCAGTTCATCGACGTTCCCAAAGCGACGCATCGGCGTGCGCAACAGAAACTCGCGGCCACGCTCAGTTTCGTCGAGCAACTTTTGGTTGAGCGCGGTACGAAAGACGCCCGGCGCGATCGCGTTGACACGCACTCCGCGCGACGCCCATTCAATCGCGAGCGACTTCGTCAGCGACGCAACGGCCGCTTTGCTCGCCGAATACGCCGCGACTTCGTACAGCGCCACAAACGTCGACAGCGACGCGATATTGATGATGCTCCCTGACTCGCGTTCCAACATGTGTCGACCAAAGACCTGCGACGCGCGAAGCGTCCCCGTGAGGTTCGTGTCGATGATGTCGTTCCAGTCTTCTTCTGAGAAATCGAGTGTCGGCGCGCGCTTCGTGCGACCGGCGGAGTTCACGAGGATGTCGACTTTCCCGAACGCACGGATCGACTCATCGAGCACATTTTGCAGCGACGCACGATCGGAAACATCCGAGCTGACGCGAATCGATCGCCGCCCGCGTCCCTCGATTTCCGAAGCGGCCGCCTCGACCAAATCCATGCGGCGTGAAGTGGCTACGACATCGGCGCCGGCTTCCGCCATTCCCTTGGCGATGGCCAGTCCGATTCCGGAGGTGCCACCAACAATTACCGCGACCTTGTCGTTAAGTGCTAGTCTAGAGTAGCTCATGTTGTTGAACCAGGTTTCAGGATCCAGATACTGCGTACTTTATCAAACTACGCGGACATCCGAACGTTTGGCGCGTCGAAACACGCATGACTCTCACTGAAATTGTTCACCAGGCGCTTGATGTTATTCAGCCGGGTGAACGCGTCCTGGCGATCATCCCTGATAAGACGCGCGACGATAACACTCACTTACTGTTCCCGATCGTTAATGACTTTTTGACGAAACGCGGTGTCGCTGCGTTCGACGCACTCGTCGCGCAGGGCACACACCCGCCGATGTCCGAGCCGGAGAAGCGATTGAAGATCGGCGACACGGATTTTCACGGACGTCTATTCGATCACCGGTGGGATGACCCTGACGAACTGATCATGCTCGGTGAGTTGAGTGCTGAGATGGTGCGTGAGTTAACGGGCGGGTTGATCGAGCACGCAGTGCCAGTCAGCATCAACAAACTGCTCGCGGCCGGCGTTTACGACACCGTGCTCGTCATTGGCGCCACGGTCCCGCACGAAGTCGCCGGCTTTGCAGGTGGCGCGAAGTATTTCTTTCCCGGCGTCGCTGGACCGGAGTTGACGCACACTACGCACTGGCTCGGCGCGCTCGCCGGGATCGAAAACATCATCGGGCAAGTGGAGACGCCCATTCGTCGATTGATCGAAGCCGCCTCGGATCTGATCGCCGCGCGAATAATCTCGCTGAACACAGTCGTGTCGAGAGAGGCAAACGAGCTCATCACGTACGCACTCTTCGCGGGCGACATCCGCGAAGCATTTCGACGCGCGGCAGAAGTGAGTCGTCAGGTTCACATTCGTTACACGGGAAGGAAATACAAGCGAGTCGTCGCATTGCTCGACGCGCATTACGATGAGTTGTGGGTGGGTGGCAAGGCAAGTTACAAGCTCGGCGCGATCGTCGAAGAAGGCGGTGAGCTTATCATCTATGCGCCGCACCTGACGCGGCTTTCAGAAACGCACGGTGCGTTGATTGAGAAGTACGGCTATGCGCCGCTCGAGAGCGTGCGCGACATGCTCGGTGTGTCGCAGGAACTGCGGGAGAATCTTTGTATCGCCGCGCACCTGGCCCATGTTGCTTACGCGGGGAGGTTAGACGAAGGCGGGAAGGTTGTGCCTCGTTACAGCATCACGATGGCAACGGGATTGGATCAGGAGACGTGCAGGCGCGTCAATCTCGGCTATTTGGACCACCGCACGTTTGATTACGAATCGTTGAGTTCTGATCCCGACACGCTCATCGTGAAAGACGCAGGCCGCGATCTCTATCAAGTTGCTTAGGTTTTCCTCTGCGTATCTCTGCGTTCCTCTGCGCCTCTGCGGTGAGACAGTTTTTTACCGCAGAGGCGCAGAGGAACGCAGAGATACGCAGAGGAAAATCCTAAGCAACCAACCGTGCGGGCGGTTCGAGGTTGCAGCTCGCAATAAACTGCTCCAACTGATTTCCACCGAGCGGCGTCGAGAACAAATATCCCTGTCCATTCTCGCATTCCAACTTGCGCAACAACCGTAGCTGGTCTTCAGTCTCGACACCTTCAGCAACCACATCCATCCCGAGATTTTGCGCGAGCGCAACGATCGTGCGCACGATCGCGAGGTTCTCTTCATTCTCCATCATCTGGGTCACAAACGACCTGTCGATCTTCAGCGTATCGATTGGAAAGCGCTGCAAGTAACTCAAGCTGGAGTAACCAGTCCCAAAGTCATCGATACTCAACTGCACGCCGAGCTCTCGTAGTTGCGTCAACAGCCCAACCGCCGCTTCGATATTGTCACTGAACACCGACTCCGTGATTTCGAGCTTCAAACAACGCGGCGGCAGTTTGAACTCCTGAAGCAGATTCGCAATGTTTTCGACCAGCCCCGGCTGATTGAACTGCTTCACCGACAAGTTAACACTCACGAACAGCGGCGGCGACGCAGGATACGTCTCCTGCCACTCGCGCGCTTTTCGGCAAGCGGACTCGAGAACGGTTTGTCCAATCGTCAGGATCTGACCAGTCTCTTCGGCAACCGGAATAAAATCTTTCGGCGGCACGAGCCCGAACTCCGGATGATGCCAGCGTACGAGTGCTTCGAAGCCGATCAAGGTCCGATTCTCGAGCGAAACGATCGGTTGATAATCCACGAAGAGCTCGTCACGTTCGCACGAACGTCGCAAGTCAGTCTCCATCTTCAAGCGACTCATGACCACACCGTGCATGTCGCGCCCGAAGACTTCGTAACGCGCCTTGCCGCGTTCTTTGGCTGTGTGCATCGCCGTTTCAGCGTCGCGCAGAATGTCAGAGACGTGTTCGTGATCCGAAGCAAGCGCGATACCGATACTCAGCGTCGAATAAACTTCCTGGCCCAGGAGGTTGAACGAAATCGCAAGCGCCTGCTGAATGCGCGTCGCGACTGAAGAAGCCTCGTCGACACCTGAAACGTCATCCAGGAGCACTGCGAATTCATCACCACCGACACGCGCGAGCACGTCGCCTTGCCGCATACAAGTCTTCACGCGGTTCGCAATCTGAAGCAGGAGCTGATCGGCGCTCGTCGTTCCGAGACTGTCGTTCACGAGCTTGAACCGGTCAACATCGAGCAGCAACACTGCACACTGCCGATCCTTGTTTGGCTGTTTGCGAGCCATTCGCAACTTGAGCAGGTCGTAGAACCTTGCGCGGTTTGGCAAGTTCGTCAGCGGATCCAACGTGAGCTGTTCTTCCGCGCGCTTGCGATCGCTGATGTCCTGAACCTGGAAGAACAATCGCTTGGTTCCGGTTTCGGAATCCTTCAGCAGCGACACGTGCCACTGCACCCAAACCGTGTGGCCTTGTTCGTGGAGGTAACGCTTCTCCTGCTCGTGACTCTGAATGTAGCCCTCGAGCACGCGCTGAATGTATGACTGTACGTGGCGCAGATCGTCCGGGTGCGTCAATCGCTGGAAGCTCGTCGCGCGCAACTCCTGTTCTGAATAACCGACGAGTTTGCACAACGCTTCATTCACCTGGAGCCAACTGCCATCCGTCGAAACCACTGCCATTCCGATCGCAGCGTTATCAAACGTTCCCTGACTGCCGTAGGCCGTTGTACCTGTCGACAGCGCGAACGGAATCGAGTTAGCTGCGAACTGCGATTCCGCGGCTTCAGCTTCGCCGAGCTGTTTGTTCTGAATGCGCTCACTTGCACGGCGCTGCTTCATGCGTTTCTGTTCGTACATCGCCTGGTCGGCCTGTTCGAGCAACTCTTCGAAGCACGTCATGCGTTCCGGTTCGAGCGTCGCAACGCCGATACTGAAGGCGAGCTTATGACGCGTCTGTGTCGCGTTGTACGCTTTGAGATTTTCGTTGAGACGAGTAATCGCTTCTTCTTTACTTGCGTTCAGATCCGTTACGAGAACGGTGAACTCGTCGCCGCCAAGCCGCGCGATGATGTCGGAGGTCCTGAAGGTGCGATTGAGTATTGTGGCGGTACTGATCAGTGCGTTGTCGCCTTCGGTGTGTCCAAACTCATCGTTGATTCGCTTCATTCCATCGAGGTCGATGAAGAGCAGCAACAGTTTTTCCTTTTGCCGGCGCGCGAAATCGAAGTAAGGCGCAGCCTGTTTCAGCAAGCCACGACGATTGAACAGACCTGTAAGATCGTCCTTCAGCGAACTGTTGCGGAGTGTTTCTTCGAGCTTCTTGCGCTCGGTGATGTCGCGTACGACCTGGACCAGACCACCGCCGTCGACGCTTGAAATCGAAATCTCGAGTGGTAACGTGCTGCCGTTCAGCCGGAGGCCCATCGCTTCACCGCGCCACGAGCCATCGCGCCAGACGGCCGGCATGATCTGTTCTTTGAGACGCATCAATTCATCTTCAAAGTAAAACATCTCCCAGCTTGCGCCGATCAATCTTTCCGGATTCGCATAACCGAAAATTTTCGCGTAGGCGTCGTTCAAATAAATACAGGCGCCACAGTGGTCGATGATGGCCATGCCGTCCATCGACGCCTTCATCGCTGCGGCTTGTTGGGCGAGAGAGCCGGCGGCGCGCTTGCGCTCTGTGATGTCGCGAGCGACGACCGAAGCCCCGGTGATTGTTTTGCCGTCCATGATTGGACAGATGGTTAGTGAAACGTCGATCGGCGTGTGGCCCTTCTTGAGGTGGACCATCTCGTGCTGCGTGACGTTTTCTCCGCGAGTCACTTTCTCGAACAACAGCGTAGCTTCCTGTCCTCGACGGTGATCGAAGAGCATCGAGAGCGGCGCGCCCAAAGCTTCCTTCGCGGTGTATCCATAGATGCCGCGCGCGCCGCGGTTCCAACTCATGATCACGCCGTCGGTAGTGACGCCGATGATCGCGTCGCGAGAAACGTCGACGATACCTTGCAGGCTGGAGAGTTCGTGTCGAACACCGGTGAGTTGTTCGCTGGTTCCTTTCCAGGTTTTCCAAACGATGGCGATGGCGATTAACTGTGCAATAAACAAGGCGACCACGAATGCTGATCCGAAGCCGAGTGCGAGTGCGACGGGAATCACAAAAGTAGGGAGGGGCCACGAGAGGCGGCTGGCACGGGAGATAAAAGAGTTGCTGTCGAGAAACATTGTGTGTGAACTGGACTGGGGATTCACCACTCGGATTTTGTCAAACTCGGCATCAGGGCACTGCTGGCCCGCGAACGGTAAAGCCAATGGTGTGCCAGCGCCTCTGTGAGCGTAAGCTGCGATTTGTCTGAGGAAAATAAAGGATTTAGCGCGTGTGGGGCGGTCAGCTTAACCGGGCGGCAAACCAATCTGACCGAGGGGAAGTTAAATTGACGCGGGCGCGCTTAATAGCAGGAACCTGCCAATGAAATAGGCAGGGCTCTAGGTTGTCCGGGCCTTGAATGTTTAGGTATGCTCAGTGGCGAGTTGGTTTCTACTCATCCCCGGAGACAAAACGAATGACGATAGTTATCAGGCTGTTTGGGTATGCCATTACCTTCAGCGTTGCGAAGCTTATTACGATTCCCTCTCACAGGTTCCACCAACTGAGCTAACTGATTACTGGCAACGAAAACACGGACTAATGCTGATTAGAATTTGTACTCGGCATTAACCATGTCATCCGTGGCAACTTCTTCATCAATTCAAAATAGCCGTTGACATTGCGTTTGACGTGACTATAATCCTCCGCCTCTGCCAAAAGTCTTCCCACGCTGGCTTGCCCGCCCGTGCACAGACTTCTCTTCATGTTCAGTGACCAGTCGAACATGCCCGGCAGATAAATCAGACTCGTGACACAGTAGTAGTGCGAGTGCGGCGCGCCCTACCCCCAACGGCGTAGGTTTTACTAAGTCTCGGGACGCAGATTTACCTGCCTCCCTGTTTGTTGTGCTGCCATCGTCCGCGCTTGAACATTTCAAGCCCGGTCTTCGAACCGGTTTCCGGAGTAGTCTCTTTACGGCTGCTTCGTAAGCGAAAAAGCCTGGGGGCCCAGACCCTAATCGGCCAGGTTTTCTGAGTGACAGATGGTTGGTCATAAGGAGAACTGTTATGAAACGGGCCAAGATCCTCGTTATTGACCTTAATCCGTCAGACCGTCTAGGCAACGATCTTCGAACAATTATTGAATCAGAATTCGACGTTGAAGAAGTCAGGATTGGTGATGAAATCGGTACTGGTTTAGCGGCGGCGAAATGTCGTAAAACCCTGGCCCACGTTATCGCACGATCTAATCCTTCGGTAATTTTCCTCGTGCAATCCTCCGACCGGTTGCGGCACACAAAGCAATTATTTCATTCACCCGAAATTGATGTTCCGAAAATACCGCTACTGGTCGTTGTCGACGAGGCCGACCCGGATGAAATGATTGATTGGATCAGACAGTTGGCCGCTGATTTTCTTACCAAGCCGTTAAAGAAGATCGACGTCCTCCCTCGTATATGGCGACTGCTGGATCAGTCATCCGAGTCTGAATCGGAGCTTTTGCGCGTCAAGGAAGAGTTGGGAATGAGACAACTCGTAGGCGAAAGCGAAGCATTTCTAACGGAAATCGAGAAGCTGCCGCTGGTTGCGAAATGCGATGCCAGCATCCTGATCACCGGCGACACCGGAACAGGCAAGGAGCTGTGTGCGCGAGCTATTCATTACCTAAGTCCACGCGCCAGCCAGTCGTTTCTTCCGGTCAACTGTGGAGCAATCCCCGCGGAGTTGATCGAGAACGAGTTGTTTGGGCATGCGTCCGGGGCCTTTACCGGCGCCAAGACGACGCAGCGTGGTTTGATTGACGAGGCAAATGGAGGGACGCTGTTTTTAGATGAGGTCGATTGTCTTCCACTGATGTCGCAAGTAAAGCTTTTGCGCTTTTTACAGGAGAGGGAATACCGGCCGCTGGGCGCGACAAAAACGTGTAAGGCAGACTTGCGCATCATTGCAGCAACCAACGTCGATTGTGAAACAGCAGTCCGGGAAGGAAAACTGCGCCAGGATCTGTATTACCGCTTGAATGTGATTCAACTAAAATTACCGGCGCTCCGCGAGCGCCGCGACGACATTCCGCTACTGGCTCACCACTTTCTCAATAAGTACGCGATCGAATTCAACAAACAAGTCTCGGGTTTTTCGCCTGGCGCAATTCAGAAACTCATTGTTTATGAGTGGCCGGGCAACGTACGCGAATTGGAACATGTGATCATGCGCGCCGTTGTGCTTTGCACTAAACCCACGATCTGTTCGGCCGATATCGCAATACCCGGGGCAGAGCTTTTGCCCGCTCCAAAATCCTTTCAGGAAGCGAAGAACAGGATGGTGGAGCAGTTTGAGAAGACCTACATCAAGGGGCTGCTGCTTTCAAATCATTGCAACATCAGCAAATCAGCTAAAGCCGCACAAAAGAATCGGCGTGCCTTCTGGGAGTTGATCCGCAAGCATCACATTTCCGTTCAGACGTTGAAATCGAGGGCGTCGTAAGAAAGTTTAGCCGCAGATTTTCGCAGATAATCTGCGGCTAATCTTTTCATCGCACTCCAAAGACTAGGACATGTCTGTCCTAGCTAATCTACCTCCAACAACATTTCCCGCTTAGCACCAAAATGGTGCGACGCTTGCTAGAACCCGCCGACCACTCGACAGTGCTTGCATGAATCAATCAGACGAAATTAACGACACGAAAGTGCGGCTTGCTCATGAAATACTCCAGTACTTGATTGCCAATCCGAATGCACAAGACACCGTGGAGGGCATCACTACCTGGTGGCTCCTGGTCCGAACCATTCAAAATCAAACCGCGCTGGTGAAGGAGGCATTGGCGATGTTGGTTGCTGATGGCCTCGTGATTGCACACGAGGGAAGCGACTCTCGAACTTATTACAAGCTCAATCTCAAGCGACGCAAAAAGATCCTTTCGTTGCTTCGAAAAAAGTCATAAGGAGGCCTCAGGCGTACCAGCATGAAATCGATCGTTAAAACTCCGTCGCGATCAGTTAGTCCTACAGTTATACCCATTCGGCCACAACTCGATTCGAACTTAAACGGTTCCTTCTCGCAGTTGGTGTTTCATCTCGATGCGGTGGTGATCGCAGTACTGCGTCGCTGGAGCATTACAGTACTGAGGTTGGCACTTGGATCAGTATTTCTGTGGTTTGGTGCTCTCAAGGTCTTTGGCGCGAGTCCCGTAATACTGCTGCTTCAACAAACTTATTCATTCCTGCCGATTCACGTTTTCTTATTCGTTCTGGGACTTTGGGAGATGTTGATCGGGGTCGGAATAATCCTCCGGCGCGCGCTTCGTTTTATTTTGATATTGCTGTGCATTCACCTCGTGGGGACGTTTTTTACGCTGTTGCTCAACCCATACCTGTTCTTCGTCCAGGGAGTTCCGTTTTGTCTGACGGCCGATGGTGAATTTGTGATGAAAAATGTCGTACTCATATCTGCGGCGCTCGTCATCGCAGGTCACGAAGTGAAACCGTTATCACGACGCTGAAAATACAAGTGGTATGAGTGGTCCATGGGACAAAGTTGTCCTCCCACGTATCTATCACTAACAAAGCAGTTTCGCTCGCTTTCGGTTCACATTACGTCGCCATCGGCGAAGGGTACATAGGACAAAATCAACTTACCTACAGGGCTCTCATAACCTGCTTGCATTGATAAACCAGCAATTTCATTTGGCATAGCGGTTGTACGATGCACCTTCACGCAATTCACATCACGGCGCGGGACTACTCGCTACGAATCTTGCCCGCTAGCTGGAGGAGTCGAAAATGGATAAGAGATTAAGACGACAATTAGTCACGATTTTCTTTTTGTTTTGTGTGGCGTTCACCCTCGTCTGTTTGGGACCGGAGAACTGGTCTGGGATCAATAGCTCGGCACAGGAAACGAATCAGACTAAGAAAACTCCTGAGCCTGCCACCACCACCGCGCAAGCCGACAAGAAGGGATTGTCGGAGCACGCGCGGCCAAACACCTCCAATTCCACCGCGACTAAGCCGTCCACCGAGCCGCCTGGAGACATGGGGCTAACTGAAAGAAGCCCCGCTGCTTACGATCCCAATTGGGATCGCGATTACCCGCAGGACCAGCGCAAGAAGCTTCAACCTTTTCCGGAACTTCGTCCGGGTGACATCCCCCCGGTGAAGCTCTACCTCTATGGCGGGCCGGGAAAATCTTCATATGCCTCGGTCGATGACGTGGGAGAATTCAAAGACTTCTACGAGCGGTTGAGCGAACAAAAGCCAAAAGTAATGGCGCGCTGGAACGCTTACCTGGCGACACGCTACGTGTTCACGAACAAAACTGATTCTTCCGTGACGATGACGCGCGGCAAGCCGCTTCCGGTAGGTCCGGTAGTGAAATTGCCGGCGACGATCAATAGCTGGGAGGAACTTGCGAATCTCACGTCCGAAGAGATCTTCAAACGTGATCTTTTCCCCGAGGGCTTTCGCCAGTTGTCGCATCCGCTCCATTCAACCGGCCACATGCTATTTCCAGAGATGTGGTTAACCGCACACCCGGAAAACACGCGCTTCGACGTTGACTTTGATATTCCCGAACCCTATCTTCCGGAGTTTCCACCTCCTCTCTTTCTGACGACGCGTCCCGATCTCGGCGACGTATCGCGTGGCGAGGAGATCACGGAAGCGAACTTCTACCGATTGTTCAATGGAATTCTTACTCCGGAGCAGTTGAAGGGGCTCGAGAAGCTCGTAATCAAATCCAACACGAGTTGGTTTAATCAAACCAAGCACCGGCTGACAAAGCTTCCATCGCAGGGAATCGCGTGTTTTGACTGTCACGTCAATGGACACACCAACGCTGCGATCGAGATGGATCCGGGTGGGCGTCCTACACTGGCTCGCGTCCGTCTGGATACGCCAACCTTGCGAGGCAACAATACCTCGCTGATGTACAGCCTTCGTCGCTCGATCCGTTCTGTGGATCACTTTGCGGAGGTCGAGGAATACTTTGATGGCGATATTGGCCTGGCACAGCAAATCGGTGGGCGCGAATTCAACAAGGGAACCACAAATGTCATGGGCGACTTTAACGCCATCATCGCTTTTCCTCCTGCTCCCAAACTCGATCGATATGGCAGGCTGATCGCGAGTAAAGCAACAGAATCGGAGATAAGAGGAGAGAAGCTGTTCTTCGGAAAAGCGAATTGCAGCACTTGCCATACGGCGCCTTACTACACGGATAACCAGATGCACGATCTTCGTCTGGAGGATTTCTATCTTGGGCGGGCCGAGGGCTGGGTGAAGACATTTCCTTTGCGCGGCATCAAAGATTCTCCACCCTACTTTCATGACGGCCGTTTGCCGACACTCGAAGATACTGTCGAGTTCTTCAATCTTGTTTTTCAGTTAAAGCTGGCGCAACAAGAGAAGAAAGATCTGGTTGCCTTCTTGCGCGTTCTATAGATCTTTGAGGTGGTTTCTCTGCGTACCTCTGCGTTCCTCTGCGCCTCGGCGGTGAAGAGGACAGTCCACCGCAGAGACGCAGAGGAACGCAGAGGAACGCAGAGAAGCTGCCCTACAAAAATCCAAATGAACTTGCTCACCCGGAGATCAACATGAGGCTACACATCACCAGGATTCTATGCTCCTTCGTAGTTTCCTTTCTCGCGCCGCTTCTTTGTAACGCTCAGAGCAATTATGCCGGCGTGAACGGCACCGTTTTCGACCCGCAACAACAAGTAGTTCCGGGCGCATCGTTGCGACTAATCGCGAAGAGCACTGAAGCGACTCGGCAGGTCGTGAGTAACGAGCATGGCATGTATCAGATCACAGGTTTACTGCCGGGTGAGTACAAGTTAACGGCAGAGGCGACTGGCTTTGCCGCGTGGAGCCAGACAATGAGCCTGGAAGTCGGACAACAAATGAAGTGTGATGTCACGCTCGCGGTTTCCTCCATCAGTGGTGTGGTCCAGGTTGAAAACCAGGCGGCGGTGCTGCGAACCAATGATGCAAGCGTGGGAGAAGTAGTCGAGCCAACTTCGATTCGCAACCTGCCGCTCAACGGCCGCATGTTGATCGATCTGGTATTGACCACTCCGGGATCACATGAGAGTCACGGTGCTCAGACGGGCGACATGAGTCCCCTGTACTGGCGTCCTGGGCAGCGCTCGGCAATTAGCGTCAGCGGCAACCGGCCCAACGCGAACTACTTTTTATTGGACGGGGCAACCAACACCGATCCGACGTTCAATACTCTCAACCTTAGTCCTTCTCCAGACAGCGTGCAGGAATTCAAGGTCCAAACCGGAAGCTACAGCGCAGAGATGGGCGGAGCTGGTGGCGGCCAAATCAATATCGTGACCCGAACCGGCGCGAACGAGTTTCACGGCACCGGTTATGAATTTTTGCGCAACGACGTCTTTGATGCTCGCACGTTCAACGAGATGGAAACAGGAAACCACCTGGTGCGAAATAATTTCGGCGGTTCGTTGGGTGGTCCAATCGTCCGCAACAAGCTTTTCTTCTTCTTTAACTACGAAGGTTTGCGGCACACGAAATCTGACACGATGGTTGAAACTGTGCCGACTGAGGACGAGATCAACGGCGACTTCAGCATGAGTGGCGCTACGATCTTCAACCCGTTTAGCTCGAGACCCAATCCCAATTTTGATCCTGCGAGACCCATCAGTCCGAGCAATCCTCAGATTCTTCGGGATCCCTTTCCGGGCAATGTCATTCCACAACATCTGATTGATCCAAAGGTCCAATTGTTCTTACGAAAGTACATTCCTCGTCCCAACCTGGAGATGGGAATGATGGGCTGTGGCATGACGATGAACGGAATCCCAACTGTCACGGGCGCCGGCATGGATTGCAACAATTTTCTCGACGTCGGTAACGCACATCATGAAACGGATCAGGCCACGATCAGAGTCGATCAAACTTTCGAACGCGGTGATGCCTTGTTCGCGCGCTACGCGTTCAGCAGTGAAAAAGGTTTCACGCCGCAGAACCTGAGGGGCTTCGGAGCGCTGCACGACAACCTGTCTCAGAACGGCACAGTTGGTTGGACCAAGCTCATCAGTCCGACAATCGTAAACATCGCCAGCATTACTTTCTCGCGACTCGCGATGCATCGTACTTCCGAAAACAGCTTCACTAACGACATCGTTTCCGAGCTGGGAATTACGGGTATTGGTTTCGGCGGTGAGGGCGCATTTGGCGCGCCCTGGTTCAACGTGCAGGGCTTCTCGGGAATGGGCGACAGCTTTATCGCCACACCGACGCACATGTGGAACACGATTCTGGAAGCGCGAGACTCCCTAAGCTGGCAGCTCGGCCGCCACAGTCTCAAACTCGGCGGTAGTTACCGGTATTACATCTGGCCGATGTGGGGCTTCTTTCAGAACCGAGGTTATTACCAGTTTACCAGCGGCTTCACGACACAAACCGCCACGAATGACGGCACCGGCTCCGCGCTCGCGAGTTTCATGCTGGGTCTGCCGGCGGTTAAGCAACGACAGGCCGGCATTCCTCAAATGCAGTTGCGCCAGTGGTATGCCGACGCGTTTATTCAGGACAGTTTCCAGGTGACTCGCAACACCACGATTCAACTCGGGTTGCGTTATGAGTACATGAGTCCGCTGGTCGACATTCGATATGCGAACACGAATCTCGTCTTCAACGATGGTGTTCCTTCCGTGTTCATAGGTGGGCAGCAGGGATTCCCGAAAGGACTGAGCAATTCGAATAAACTGAATTTCGCTCCTCGTATCGGAATCTCACACAGCTTGCACCAGCACGGTCTTGTGTTGCACGCCGCGTTCGGCATTTTCTTCACGCCAGTGGACATGAACACGTGGTGTAACCAACGCCACAACGTTCCTTTTGTTTTTCCGGAAACACAGCAAAGCGACAACTTCACTCCTGCACCAGCCATCGTCGCCAGTCATCTCAATTTCGGACCGGCAATACTCGGTGTCACGACGGTCAGCTTTGCAGGCCTGGAACTCGACGCTCCGCCGCAGTACATCCAACAGTGGAGCGGATCGGTCGAAAAGAGCCTCGGCGCCGAGACCACACTCGAGCTCGGATATCTCGGGTCGCACGGAGTGCACCTCCAACGTTCCCACTTGATTAACAATGCACCTCCCGGTCCCGGAGCGATTGGTCCACGTCGGCCGTTCCGAACGTTGAGTTTTCTGCCGGGGATGGTCCTTCCCGAAGATATAGCGGTTGCTAACACGACCTTTCCCGTGAGTGGCATCAACCTGCTCGAGAACTCTGCGCAGAGTTGGTACCAGGCTGGTTACGTCAACGTGCGGCGCCGTTTTGCTCGCGGCTTTACCTTCCTGGCGAATTACACCTACTCGAAGAACCTGAGCGACGCTCCCGACTTTCGTTCGCCGATGTTTGAGTCGGCCGCACCACAAAACAATGCAAACCTGTTTGCGGAGAAGGGGCCTGCGTGTGACATTCGTCATCGCTTTGCGGCTAGTGCGGTTTACGCGCTACCGGCATTGAGGAAGTCTGGTTTTGTCAATTCGCTCACTAAAGATTGGCGTGTCTCAGCTATTTATCAGGCGCAGAGCGGTTTCCCGTTTACCATCTCCGTCTTTGGCGATACGGCCAACGCAGGCACGCTGCTCGGTGAAAATCCGATCCGCGCGAACTACACGGGACAACCTGTGTTTGGGCCAGACACGCGAACGGCCGATCAGTGGTTTAATCCGGCAGCGTTTGCAACGCCGGCCGCCTTCACCTTCGGTAACGTAGGACGAAACACGGTATATGGACCAGGCAGGCAGACTCTCGATCTCGCGTTGCAGCGCGAGTTTTCGGTCACCGAGGAGGTCAAGCTTCAAATACGTGCCGAGGCCTTTAACGCTCTCAATCACTCGAACCTGGGAACACCTAATCGATTTGTAAACACTCCACAGTTTGGAACGATTACAGAGGCTGCTACGCCCGGCCGTGAGATCCAATTTGGCGTGCGACTGTCATTCTGAAAGGGGAATACGATGGAAGACTTCAAACGATCATTGAGTCGAATGCTATTGCTCGGCGCTCTAATACTTTCTGGCAGTCTTTTACCTAACCATCATGCCTGGGCTCAAGGTTGAGTAGCCGCGCGACAGAGCGCGCCCGTGATTGGCGTGCAGTGCGCCGGCGGTGAACATTCCGGGTCTGACGATGATGGATTTTTCGACAGAGATCGATGGCAACTCTCTATCGGCTTTCGCAAACAGCGCTCACACCGCCACTTTGTTGGCACTGAGGAACAAACACAGCGCGCCGAACAGGGAACAGAGGTGGTCAATAACATCTACCTTTTCGACGTGGCCGTCACCTACAACATCAACCGGCGTTTCAATCTCACCGCTGCGATGCCAGTTATGATTGCGACGCGAAGACGCGGTACGGCTCCTCAGATCTTTGATAGCTTCGGTATTGGGGACACTGTTCTGATAGGCCGGATGTGGCTGTTCAAGCAACCAAGCGAGTCGCGTCACAACATCTCCTTCGGAGTTGGTGTCAAGTTTCCAACCGGAAAGCCGAATGTCACAGACACCGTACCGGGCCCAAATCCAATCGGGCGGACCGTTACACAGGTCGTGGACCAATCAATACAACTCGGTGACGGGGGCTGGGGCATTCCGTTGGACATCCAGGCATTCAAACAATTTGGCAAGACAACAGTGTATGCCTCAGGAGCTTACTTGCTTAACGCGCGCGATACTAACGGAGTGCCGACTGGGCGCGGTCGTCCGTCCGAAGCGATCATGTCCGTAGCAGATCAGTATATTGCTCGCGTCGGTATCTCCCGGCCAGTACCTAAAACTCGGGCATGGGCTTACACCATCGGCTGGCGCATAGAGGGAGTACCGGTGCGAGATCTGATCGGGAAGAGTAACGGTTTTCGCAGACCCGGTTACGGTATGGCTATTGAACCTGGCGTGCAGTACTTCAGACCCAGGGAAACATGGTCGGTAACAGTGCCGATAGCTGCCGGACGCAATCGGAAGCGGAGTGTTTCAGACATCCTGGTTGGAAGTCGTGGAGGCGATGCTGCGTTTGCCGATTACATGATACTGGCTGGTTACACGCGGCGTTTTTGACAGGATTACATGTAAATCCTGTGAAAGGTAAAACCATGAGAAGGTTCGGTTGCATCGTGATTTTTCTGGTCGTGTGCGGTTCTGAAGGTGTGTTCGTCGCATATGGTCAGATGATCCCTGGTCCAATACCTCAGCCCCGGCCGAAGCAAGCCATGAAACTGCTGAAAGTCGGAGAGACAGCTCCCGATTGGCAGTTGACAAGTGCCGAAGGACAAGCACATGCACTTTCCTCTTATCGCGGCCGGGTGGTGGTAATGGATTTTTGGGCGACCTGGTGCCTTCCATGTGCGACAGTGATGCCACGTATGCAGAAGTTGCAGGAAAAATTTGCGAATAAGGGAGTCGTCGTCTTTGGCATTAATTCATGGGAAAACGGCGACCCCCGCGCGTTCATGACAAAGCAGGGTTATAGCTACGGGCTCCTTCTAAATGGAGAGCGGATAGCAGAATCGTACAAAGTGACAACCTTGCCGGTGGTCTACATCGTCGGGCTCGACGGGAAAATTATCTATTGTCATGAGGGAGAGGACCACAAAGATCTGTCAGCCGTGATTGAAAAACACTTGAAGGCGAACTAATGGTCCCTTTGGATCGGGTCACCTGGCCCAACCTGAACGCTCTTTATCTGTCATGCCGCAGAGTTGTCCCGACCCACAATTTCACTTCCCTGCTCCCTTGTCGCTCATTCCGAAACTGGTGAGCGGATTAGGTATTGTTGTTTCGAGCCTGGTGTTGCTCGGTTGGACATTCAATCTACCGCTGCTGCGAAGTATCTTGCCGGGCCAACCTGAGATGGTTCCTCACACGGCAGTTGCTTTCATCCTGGCGAGTCTGTCGCTTGCGACTTTAAGGAATGAACGGAAGTTTTCCCTTATCTGTGCGCTCGCCGTCGTTGTGATCGCGGCTCTCACAATCAGCGAATATGTGGGTAGGCTGGATTTCGGATTCGACAAGCTTCTGTTCAGCCAACGGCTGCAAGTCGTCGATAATTCTTTTCCCGGACGTCCCTCGCCGCATACCGCGATAGATTTTCTGCTGGTTGGTATTGCTCTGGTACTAACGCGAACCAACGGCAGATCTTATCGTGCCGCCCAGGGGTTGGTCCTGACAGCGGCATTGATCGCATCAATGGCTTTGATTGGGTACATCTATGACGTGGCCTTTCTCTACAGCATCAGCTCGCAGACGGGAATGGCTCTGCATACGGCGCTGATCTTTATCGCTCTCAGTCTGGGGATACTCTTCATTCATCCCGAACAGCAGTTGATGTCATTTATCTTCAGCGACACCGGCGGTGGAATGATGGTGCGGCGCCTTTTGCCGGCAACGATCGTTATTCCAATCATTGCGGGGGGACTGATCATTCTCGGCGCGCGGGCTGGCTTCTACGAAATGGCTTTTGCCGTGCCACTTTGCGTAGTCGCGAGCATCGTCGTTCTCACGACGCTCATCTGGCGCAACGCGATTGCCCTGCACCGCTCCGATACGAAACGCAAACAGGCCGAAGATGCTTTACGCGGCGCCTACAACGATCTCGAGCAGAGAGTCGCAGAGCGAACGAAGGAACTGTCGAGAGTAAATGAAAACCTTCAGTTGGAGATCGTGAAGCATACGGAGTCCGAGAAAGAGCGTTTGCAGTTACTGCGACGCCTCGTGACAGCACAGGAAGAGGAGCGACGCCGTATCTCGCGTGAACTGCACGATCAAACAGGTCAGCATCTCTCTGCGTTGCTCCTCGGACTCAAAACGCTGCACAAGTCAACAGGCAATGGCTCGGAGTCGTTGCATAAGGGCCTACTCCAACTGCAACGTTTAACGGAGCGGCTGGTTGACGACGCTCATCACCTCGCATGGGAGTTGCGTCCCGTCGCGCTAGATGATCTCGGTCTCGAGATGGCGATCTCGAATTACGTCGATAAATGGTCAGAGAGAAACTCAATCGCCCTCGATTTTCATAGCAGCCTCGACAAACGCCGGCTTGCCCCGCCAGTGGAAATCGCGGTTTATCGAATCGTGCAGGAGGCACTCACGAATGTCCTCAAGCATGCGCAGGCAAGTCGAGTGAGTGTCATGCTGGAATATCGCAATGACGAGTTGCTGGTGATTGTCGAAGACAACGGCCGCGGATTCCAACCTGACGTTTCATTGACTGTGAATGAACGAGGAGGATTGGGACTTGTAGGTATCCGTGAACGGGTTGCTCTTGTTAGCGGTAAGTTCAACATAGAATCTGAGCCTGGGTCGGGAGCAACACTTGTCATTCGCATTCCGGCTCCGGCATCTGTACAACAGAAAGTCTTTTCCTATGAACTCGCTCCGAATTTTCTTGGCAGATGACCACACCGTCATGCGCGAAGGACTGAAGTCGCTTGTCAACGCACAGGCAGACATGGACGTCATCGGTGAAGCTGACAATGGCCGTGTGACTCTGCAAAAGGTGAGAGAGCTCCAGCCGGATGTGATCATTCTCGACGTTTCCATGCCCGATCTGAATGGCATTCAGGTGACGGAGCGCCTCAAGCGCACTGGTCAAAAGGTTACCGTCCTCGTTTTAACGGCTCACGACGACAATGGTTATCTGCGACAGTTGCTCGAGGTTGGCGCGTCGGGTTACGTGCTGAAGAAAGCCGCGGCAGAGGAGTTGATCAATGCGATTCGAGTGGTCGCAGCCGGCGGTGTGTATCTGGATCCTTCGCTGGCAGGAAAGGTTGTTGGCGGCTACCTGGGAAACCGGCGGCTCGGAGGGAAGCCACAGGTTAACGACCTGAGCGACCGCGAGGCTGAAGTGCTGCGACTCGTCGCCTGGGGATACACGAACAAAGAGGTGGCAACTTATCTTAGGATCAGTGTCAAGACCGTAGAGACTCACAAAGCCAACATAATGCAGAAGCTCGACCTCAAAAGCCGCGTCGAGATGGTCCAGTATGCCCTCCGCCGCGGCTGGCTCCGCGCCACGTAGAAGATCAGCCACAAAAAGTCACAAAAACAACTACTGAATCTGCTTATCTGGTTTATGTGACTTTTGTGCTTTTTTGTGGCTGATCTCTTTTGTGCTTCTTTGTGGCCATCAGGGAGTTCCCTGATGAGTCATGGAGTTCCTTGACCGACCTTTCCTATCGCCCCGATAGACCAAAATCCAAGCTTATCTGATCCTTACGTCACACAGGAGATCCGACGATGAGTACGGAAGAAATCAGGGCGACCGTTAAAAAATCAATCGCCACGATCACCAGCTTAACCCTCGAAGAGATCACCGACACTGCGTCGTACAAAGACGACTTGCAACTCGATTCGCTCACCATTCTCGAAATAGCCGTGGATGCTGAGTATCAGTTCCAGATCAAGATTCCCGACGAAGTGCTCTCGGAGATTCGCACCGTAGACGACACGGTGCGCGTCGTCCAGCAACACCTTGAACTGGCGGTGGCTTAATGAAGCAGCGTCGCATTGTCGTTACGGGAATCGGTGTCGTTACGCCGATCGGTACGGGGCGCGAGCGCTTTTGGACCAACTTGCTCGAGGGGCAATCCGGAATCGGGATGGTCCAGTCGTTTGATACCAGCTCCTACAGCGTTCATCGCGGCGCTGAGGTGCATGACTTTGAAGTTGAAAACTACGTTTCGAATCTCGACGCGGCTCACCTGGGACGCGCATCGCAATTTGCAATTGCGGCTGCTCGTCTCGCGCTGGCCGATGCCAATGTGGAAATTGCTTCCCTTGATCTCGAGCGGGCTGGAGTCTCAATGGGAACAACCTCAGGTGAGCCGCGCGAGGTAGAACGCTTCGACGACCTGTTCGTCAGCAAGAAGCTCGAACACGTCGGGCCGGAGTTTCTCGCGCTTTATCCGAGCCACGTGATCGCCGCGCACATTGCGCGTGAACTTCGATTCGCCGGCGTAAACATCATGATTCCGACCGCATGTGCAGCAGGAAACTACGCCATCGCTCACGCCTTCGACGTGTTGCGAGCTGGTCGTGCCGATCTGATGCTGGCCGGCGGCTCAGACTCCTTCTCACGCATCACGTACACCGGTTTCGCTCAACTGGGAGCGATCGCGCCTGAACTCTGCCAGCCTTTCGATCGCTACCGGAAAGGAATGATACCGGGCGAGGGTGCGGGTGTGATCGTGCTCGAACCTATGAACTCCGCAGTGCGACGCGGCGCCCGCATCTACGCGGAAATCACCGGTTACGGTTTGTCTTGCGATGCGCATCACATGACGGCTGCACATCCCAACGGCCAGGGTGCTGTACGTGCGATGGAACAAGCACTCGAGCAGAGCTCAATCGGTCCGGAGGACGTCAGTTATATCAGCGCACATGGCACGGGCACGCTAACCAACGATCGCCTGGAGACGCTCGCCGTCAAACGACTCTTCCGCGATGCCGCATACCGCATCCCGATAAGTTCGATCAAATCCATGCTTGGTCACACGATGGGCGCGGCGTCTGCGATCGAGGCAGCGGTTTGTGCACTCGCATGCTTTCACGATCGTATTCCTCCAACCATCAATTCGAAGGAGCCCGATCCCGAGTGTGATTTGGACTACGTTCCCAATTGCGCGCGCGACCATCAAGTCCGCGTTGCGATGAACAATGCGTATGCATTCGGTGGCAATAACGCCTCGCTGGTTCTCCGAAAGTTTGAGTCATTGAACTAATGAGAAACAGAGTTGTCATAACAGGCGCCGGTATTGTCTCTTCGCTGGGCGATTCCTCCAGCAGTCTGCACGTCTCCTTGTGCTCCGGCCGTCGTGCAGTCAGACCCGTCGAACTCTTTAACACGGCGGGTCTTGGCTGCCCGTTGGGCGGAGAAATTCCTGCGTTCGACGCCACGAAATATCTGGGCCGGAGAAACCTGCGTCCGCTGGACCGGACCTCTCGGCTCGTCTCTTCCGCGGCACAACTGGCGCTCGCCGACAGTGGCTGGTCTCAGGAAATGAGGAACCAGGAGGAAGTCGGTCTGGTTCTGGGAACGATGTTTTGCAGCGTGCACACGATCTCTGAATTTGATCGCCGCGCAGTCGAAGTTGGACCAAGCTATGCAAGTCCGATGGATTTTTCCAACACGGTGATAAACGCCGCGGCGGGACAAACGGCAATCGTGCATAACCTGCGTGGCATCAATTCGACTATCTCCACCGGCACAACCTCAGGACTTCAGGCAATCGCTCATGCAACTGACGTCATTCGCAACGGCCGTGCGCGCGCAGTGCTGGCGGGTGGCGCAGATGAATTGTGTTTTGAGTCGTTCTACGCCTTCGATCGCGCCGGCCTGCTGTGCCGATCGGATGAACGCGCCGGTGATTTTCCGATCCCCTTCGACAAAAGACGCAATGGTTTTGCGCTTGGCGAGGGCGCCGCGTTGTTAATGCTCGAAGACGCCAAGTTCGCGCGCGCGCGAGGCGCTCGTGCGCTCGCGGAAATCACCGGGCACGGCTTCGGTTACGACTGTTCGCACGGGGAAGACGAAGAAGCGGCCGTTGAGGCTATCGGCCTCGCAATTCGACATGCGCTTAACGACGCTTTCCTCGGACCTCACGAGATCGATTGTCTCAGTGCATCTGCCAACGGCAGTTATGCCGGCGATCGTCACGAAGCGAAAGGCGTCTTCGCAGGTCTCAACGGCCAGACTCGCAAACTACCTGTAACAGCTATCAAGTCGATGCTCGGCGAAACGCTCGGCGCTGCTGGTCCAACCCAGGCGATCGCATTGCTGGAAACGATGCGCGATGGAGTGCTTCCCGGCATTAAAAACCTGGAGCAGGTTGAGGACGACTTTGAGTTCGAGATGATTGGTCCTGATAACAGGGAAATCGATCTCGAAAAGGCATTGATTAATTCAGTCGGCTTTGATGGTCACTGTTGTTCACTCGTGGTGGCAAAGTGCGATGAAGGTTGAACGATACATAGGTCAGGCTCCGCTGCAACTGGTGCCCCGCATGAAGTCGCAGGGGTATGCGCAGCCTTACGTCGAGCGCCGTCGTCGATGGTTGGAACAGAAAACAGGCTGCCGGCTTGGTCATATCGCAGCGTACTCGATACCCGGTGAAGAGATGCGCGGCAATATCGAAAACCCTGTTGGCGCCGCACAAATGCCATTGGGTGTGGCTGGCCCATTGCTGATCAACGGCACGGATGCGCAGGGGGTGTTTTACGTTCCGCTTGCAACGACTGAGGGAGCCCTGGTTCGTTCCTACGAGCGCGGCATGGTTGCCCTCACGCGAGCAGGTGGCGTTACTACTCGCGTTTACATCGACGAGAATCGCGTTTCACCTGTATTCCTGCTTGAAAATGTGGACCAGGCACACAGATTTGCAACTGCTATCCCGCAACAGTTCGAGGAGATTCGCACGGAGGCCGAATCCACCACACGTCACGGCAAATTGCAGCGGATCGAGTGCCATGCAATCGGGCGAGAAGTGATTGTCAACTTCTGCTACTTCACCGGCGATGCCCAGGGCATGAACATGATCGTCAAAGCAACTGAGCAGGCGTGCAAGTGGATCATGGACCACTCCGAAGCAAAGCGCTTCTATGTTTTCAGTGGCTTTAGTTCCGAAAAGCGCGCCAGCGGTTCACTTCTGAACGGCGGCAAAGGCAAGAAGGTAACAGCCGGAGCGCTGTTACCACGGCACCTCGTTAAGTCGTATCTGCATGTTACTCCTCAGCAACTACTCGACATGCGCCAGCACACGATGCTGGGCCACCTCCAGGCTAACGCTATCGGATACAACGGTCAGTTTGCCAACGGCCTCGCGGCCATCTTTATCGCCTGCGGTCAGGACGTCGCCAACATTGTGAATTCGGCGGTCGGAGTTACGAATTTCGAAGTCGATCAGAACGGAGACTTGTACGCGAGTGTCACGCTGCCGTCGCTGTCGGTCGCGACTGTCGGCGGCGGCACGGCTTTGGGCACCAGCCGTGAGTGTCTCGAGGTTCTGGGCTGCGCGGGGAGCGGTCGCGCCGGCAAATTCGCGGAGATCATTTGCGCTGCGTTGCTCGCGGGAGAACTTTCGATGGGCGCAGCCATCGCGAGCGGCGAGTTTGTCGACGCGCATGAAACGTATGGCCGGAATCGACCGAAATTGAACGTGTTATGAAACGGCTCTTCACAGGATTGCGCGGGAAGCCGCCACAACCGTCGTACGATGCGGTAATTATCGGCGCGGGCATCGGAGGTTTGATCTGCGCCAATCTACTCGCGCGTGAAGGTTTGCGAGTGTTGCTGGTCGAGCAGCATTACATGGTCGGCGGTTATTGCAGTACGTTCCGGCGCAAAGGTTTTACCTTCGACGCAGCAACTCACTTTTACCCCCTGCTCGGCAATCCGTCGACGATTACGGGAAAGCTGCTCCTCGACCTCGGCATCACCAACGGTTGGGTGAAGATGGATCCGGTGGACCACTTCCATTTTCCCGACGGTTCCACTTTCGCTGTTCCGGCCGATTTCGACGTCTATCTCAGCAGACTGAAAAAGGAATTTCCGCATGAAGCGGAGAATTTAGATCGATTCTTTGTGCTGGTGCGCGAGGTCTACCTGTCTGGCTTACTCACCTATTTCCGCTGGCGCGAAACTGACCGGCTCGATCACTACAGCTACATGACCGTACGCCAGGCGCTCGATCAACACTTTCGCGATCCGAAACTGAAATTGCTGTTGGCTGCTGATTGCGGTCACTGGGGATCTCCACCGTCGCGCACGTCTTTTGTTTTCGATTCCATGCTCAGGCTCTCGTACTTCCTGGGCAACTACTATCCACGCGGTGGATCACAGGCGTTCGCAGATGAATTGGCATTGCGCTTCGAAGAGTTCGGCGGGCAGATCCTCATGAGTTCAAGCGTCGAACGAATAGTCGTTAGAAACAAGCGCGCTTGCGGAGTAGAGATCAACGCCGGGCCGGCGCACGCGCAACAGACGTATCGCGTCAATGCCGGCGTGGTCATTTCAAATGCCGACTTGTTGCTGACACTCGAACGGTTGATTGAACCGGATCATCTCGACCGCGATCGAGTCGCCGCCGTCCGCAGGCTCAGGCCTACGCATCCTTGTTTTTTGGTCCATGTCGGTTTGAAAAACATGGACGTGGAAGAGCTGCGCGCGGCGCATGGCTATCACTGGGACTCGTGGGATTCAGATCGGGTTGCAACCAACTCGTTCAAGATTTTCGTGCCCACATTGTACGAGCCGGCAATGGCGCCGCCAGGCGGACAGATCGTCATCGT
Organism: Pyrinomonadaceae bacterium; assembly: GCA_044867025.1. Lineage (GTDB taxonomy): Bacteria > Acidobacteriota > Blastocatellia > Pyrinomonadales > Pyrinomonadaceae > PSRF01. The sequence continues at coordinate 37,621 of JBIOUJ010000253.1, forward strand.
GCAGAAGCTAACCGACATCGATTACGACTCGGTCGCCGACTGGACCACGCACAAAGCCAAGGTCGAAGACTACATCATGCAGAACCTCGAACGAGTAATGCCGGGGTTCACGCAGAAAGTCGTCGTCAAGCTAAGCGCTTCGGCGCTGACGTCGCACCGCTACACGCTGAATTACAAGGGCGCAATGCTCGGTTGGGAGATGTCGCCCGATCAACTCGGCGACAACCGTCCGGCGCTGAACGGTATGTTGAAGAATTTGTACTTCGTGGGCCATTGGACACAGCCCGGCGGCGGCATCACGCCAGTCATCGTCTCGGCCATGGAGGTGGCGAGGAGGATCACGGGTACACCGAAGGCGTTGGCAAATTCCAGCTCAGGGTTATTAACGCCGAAGGCGCTGGCAAATTCCAGCCCCGGGTTAACGGCGAAGGCGTTGGCTAATTCCGGCCCAGGGTTATTAACGCCGAAGGCGTTGGCAAATTCCAGCCCCGGGTTATTAACGCCGAAGACGTTGGCAAATTCCAGCCCCGAGTTATTAACGCCGAAGGCGTTGGCTAGTTCCAGCGCAGGGTTAACGCCGAAGGCGTTGGCTAATTCCAGCCCAGGGTTGGAGCTTGCGACAACCCTGGGATCCGAATGTAAACGAGACGCAAACCCTGAAAGGGTTAGGTATGTGCGGTCGTAACCCTTTCAGGGTTGAAACAAATTTTGTCGTTTTCACCCAGGGTTGAAGCAACCCTGGGCTGAAATTAGCGAACGCCTTCGGCGTTAAGAAGCTGGGCTGAAATTAACGAACGCCTTCGGGCGTTAAGAATCTGGGGCTGAAATTAGCGAACGCCTTCGGCGTTGAGCGGGACTGAAATTGGCGAATGCCTGCGGCGATGAAACCGATGAACGGAAACACGAAAAGGAGATTTCTAAAAACGCTGGTGGCGATCTTCGGCGCGTTGATCCTGATGGTCGGCGTGGCGATCGCGGGCGCGCTGTATCTCATGGCGCGGAGCGACAAAGAGCACGCGAGATTTTTCAACACCGGAAAAGCAGTCAACGTCTTTCTGGGCGACTACACCAAGGCGGTCCGCGAAAGCTTTGAGAAGAAAGATCCCGCGCCGGTGATGAATCTTTATTCAGATCGTTTCTGGTCGCCCGGTCGTGGTCAATGGGAGATGACGCGTGCGAACGACGAAAGCGACGTTTCGATTTCACGAGTTGTAATCAAAGGCAAGCAGGATTTCGACAAGCAAGCGCTTCGCGGCGAGATCTCAAACTATCTCGCGAGCATCGCCTTAATCAAAAACATTTGGACCAAGATCGACATGATCGAGGAAGTCGAGCTTGAACGCCGCGTGGTACTGCGAGTCAAGTTCATTCTCGATGGCACCGACCCGCACGGCGCAGTGTTCCAGGATCGCTACTTTTATCGCTGGCAGCTTGTAAATGAAGGCACGCCAACGGCCTTCAACTGGAAGATCGTCAAAGACGAGCTCGTCGCGAAGGATGGTCTGGTCGAAGGCCTGCGCGTCGCCGGCGATGGTAGCAGTTTCAAAGAAGTGGACCTCGCCGCCGCCGGTATCGACTTCAAACACTCGCGCGATCCGAAACTCAACGCTGACAAATACTCGGCGAAGATGAAGTTCGACATCATCGAGCACGGATCCGGAGGAGCAAGCGCAGCCGATTACGATAACGATGGCCGTCAGGACATTTTCTTCCCCGACGGTGTTCGTTCACGACTCTATCGAAACGTCACCGACGATGCCGGTAACGTCAAATTCATCGACGTGACGAGTGAAGCCGGCCTCGACGGAATAGACCAGTCAAACGCCGGCTTGTTTGCCGACGTGGACAACGACGGCGATGACGATCTCTTTGTTGCTCGTTACCTCGCGCAGAATAAATTCTTCCGTAATGTCGGCGGCAGGTTCATCGATCAATCGAAGGAGGTGGGCCTCGATCTCGAATCGTCCAGCGTTACAGCATGTTTCCTCGATTACGATCGGGATGGTTTCGTCGATCTCTACGTGGGTCTCTACGGCGATGCTTTCAAAGATGTGCCGCGTCTTCCTTTCTTTGCGCAAAATGCTCAGCCAAACCGCCTCTATCACAACGAACGTGGACAGGGTTTCCGCGACGTAACTCAGTCAAGCCGTACCGGCGATACGGGTTGGGCGCTCGCCGTTGCCGCCGCCGATTACGACAGTGACGGCTATCCCGATCTCGGCGTCGCAAACGACTTCGGTCGCAAGTGTTTATTTCACAACAACGGCGACGGAACGTTCACCGACGTGGCCAGGGAAGCAGGAGTGCTCGACTTCAGCGGTGGCATGGGGCTGACCTTCGGCGACTTTGACGACGACGGTCTCATCGATCTCTACACGTCAAACATCAATTCGAACCAGCGCTGGTTTGGCGAGGACATGACTGTCAGCCAGTACGTGCGCAACGTGGCGCGCACGCGATGGCTGCTGCTCGACATGTTTGAATATAAAAAATTCTACGACCTCGTCGGCTCTGATTGGATGTCGATTGGGACCACCATCGGCGAGGGCAACTCGCTCTTTAAGAACAACGGCAACGGCACATTTCAAGAGTTGAAAGATAGCCACACGCAGCGCGCCGGCTGGGGCTGGAGTGTTTCGTTTTTCGATGCCGACAACGACACCGATCTCGATATCTACGCAGCGAACGGATGGATAACGAACAAGAACAAAGACGACCTTTGACTCCCGTTTACATCGGGCGCGGTCGCGCACATTGACAAGTATAAGCAGGGGTTCTTCTTCAGCCACGAGTTTGTCGGCGACAACTCGTGGAACGGATACGAGCACAAGTGTCTGTTTGCCAATGTCGGCGGCGGGCAGTTCATCGACGTCGCACGACCGACTGGATCAGACAGCGTCAAGGACGGTCGCGGAGTGGCTGTCGCGGACTTTAACAACGATGGCCGGTTGGATTTGGTCATGAACACCAACAACGAGACGCCGGTGCTTTACGTGAACAACCTGAAGAAGGTTGGCAACTCGATCGAGCTGAAACTGGTAGGGACACGGAGCAACCGCGATGCAATCGGTGCTCGTGTGAGGCTGACGGCAGGTGGAAAGACGATGACACGGCAAGTTGAAGCAGGCTCCGGTTACGCGTCGCAGATGATGTTTCCCGTTCACTTCGGGCTCGGCAATGCAAGCAGCATCGACGGCGTTGAGATCCGCTGGCCCAGCGGAGAGGTGCAGCAGCTTGATGGTGCTCAACTAACAGCCATGCTGAAAGATAAACGCCAGATACAAATCACAGAGGGGAATGTAGTGGTCCAAGCGCGCTGAATGCGGAGAAGTGCTATGTCCAAGAGAAAGAAACGAGTGATGTTCTACAGTTCGCCGCTGATCGTGTTGCTGGTGATTGTCGTGCTGGCGAAGCTGAAGCTCGACCAGATCGAAGGGAATGCGCAGCAGCTCGCTCAGATGGGCCAGGCAGCACAGAAGCTCCTGGGCGAGTTTCGATCGGGAGTAGAGAAATTTGATGTCGCAAAAGTCCTTTCCTGCTATGCCGATCAATATGCGAGCGATCGCGAAGGTTTTTCTACGGAGGAGCTTCAGTCGGAACGCGATGGGGTGCGGGTCTACCAGTGGAAGCCAACTGCAAAGAGAGCCACTACAAAACAGGACATGGCGTTGGAAGTCGAGCGCTACCTCAAGACGATGAGTACGGTCGAAGAGGCAAAGCTCAAGCTCGACTCTGTCGAGCGGATCGACAGTAACGGGGACGCTGTGATCCGCTCGTTTCTCTGGTTGCGTGGAACACGCAATGCGAATGGCGGAACCGGCAAGGAAGCATTCGAAACCCAGGCACTGTTTCGCATGTGGCTGCGTCCTGAAGGCAACACCTGGAAGATTCACCAGCAGGAGATGATTCGCGGAACGACCGTGACGGGCGACCGCCGTGGATTCACAGATCTTTGGGGGCGCTCATCTTTTCAAGCAACGGAACCAAACGGTGCAGCTTCAAGCGCGGGAATTGATTTCGCGTCGCGCTTCAATCCCAAGTTCTTTACGCCCGAGTGGAAACCGAAAACATTCGAGATCATCAAGTATGGTCCAGCAGGTGTGTCCGCGGTCGATTATGACAACGATGGTTGGTACGACGTCTTTTTCGCCGATGGAGCGCAGCCGCGTCTCTATCGCAACCACGGCGACGGCACGTTCTACGATGCAACGGCAGAGACCGGCTTGCCTGACAACATGACAGGCATCAACGTAGGCATCTTCGCCGATTTTGATAACGACGGTTATAAGGACGTTTATTTCGGATGCTTCACCGATCGCAGCCGCCTGTTCAAGAGCGTTGCTATCGATTCACAACAGCCCTCACGGCGAAAGTTCGTCGAGGTTACGGATACAGCCGGGATAGAGAAGAAGGGTGACGGTGATTTTGTCGTCGTCGCAGCGGCGGCTGATTACGACAACGACGGCGATCTTGATCTCTACACGGGCCGCTACCTCGATCCGCGACGGCACCTCCCGACAACGCTCTTCTATACGCGCAACGGCGAAGGCAATCGCCTGTTTCGCAATGAAGGAAACTTCCGCTTCACCGACGTGACGAAACAGGCGGGCATTAACGAAACAGGTCTCACACTCGGCGTCTCGTGGGGTGACTACGACAATGATAACGATCTCGACATGTACATCGCGAACGACTTCGGACGCGATGCGTTGTTGAGAAACAACGGCGACGGCACTTTCTCCGACGTCTCGAAAGAAACCAACGCGTTCGATCCAGGTTACGGAATGAGCTCGACGTGGGGTGATGTCGACAACGATGGCGATCTCGATATTTACGTCTCGGACGTGCACTCGGGCCAGCGTTGGTACGGGCAAGCAGCGACGCTTCACAAGTATCTCGTGACGAGCGTGCGTCAGGGAACGATCTTCGAAGACTTCCCTGTCTACAAAGAGATCTATGACCACGTTGGCGCTGACTGGAGCACGTATGGCGACAAGACAGTAAAAGGAAACGCGCTTTATTTGAACGATGGCAAAGGCAAATTCACCGATGTGTCGGAGTCGGCGAATACGAATCCTTTTGGCTGGTATTGGGGATCGACGATGTTCGACTACGACAACGATGGTCGTCAGGACATTTACGCCGTGAACGGCTGGATAACTTCAAAAAGCACAGAAGATCTTTGACTGCCCTACATCTTGAGCGCGGTCGCGCACATTAAAGATTACAAGACGGGCAAGTTTTATCGGGACGATTTTCGCGGAAACATTTCGTGGAACGGCTATGAGCACAACGTGCTGCTGCGCAACGAAGGCGTGGCTCCAAACGGCACGCTGCAATTCACGGATGTGGCGATGGCTAGCGGGGCGGACGACATACGTGATTCAAGGGGAATAGCAACCGCCGATTTCGACAATGACGGCGACCTCGACATCGTCGTTAACAACAATCCCGGCGACTCCGGCCGCGCCGAGCTCTCGCGAGCGACGTTGCTTCGCAACAACGTTGGCGAACGTCGCACCTGGCTCGCTGTTGAGTTACGCGGGACGGCTAGCAATCGCGACGCGGTCGGAGCGTCGGTAACAGTCGAAGCGGGCAACGAAAAATTCACGCGACTCGTTTCGGCAGGATCCGGATTCGCATCGCAGCAGAGCGCGCGTCTGTATTTCGGATTGGGAGACAAAACGCAGGTGGAGGTTGTGACAGTGCGTTGGCCCAACGGCCGGATCGAGAAGTTCGCGAAGCAGGCGGCTCGTCAACTGATCCGGATCACGGAAGGGTCGGGAATTGAAGTGTTAGCGCTGGCGCGTGCGATCAAATAACGCCGAAGGCGTTGGCTAATTACAGCCCAGGAATAACGCCGAAGGCGTTGGCTAATACAGCCCAGGGTTGGAGCGTTAGCGCTGGCGGCGCGTGGTCAATTAACGCCGAAGGCGTTGGCTAATTACGGCCCAGGAATAACGCCGAAGGCGTTGGCTAATTACAGCCCAGGGTTGGAGCGTTAGCGACAACCCTGGGAGGCCAATATGAACGAGACGCAAACCCTGAAAGGGTTAGGCATGTGCGGTGTTAACCCTTTCAGGGTTGAAAAAATGATTGTCGTATTACCCAGGGTTGAAGCAACCCTGGGCTGGAATTAGCCAACGCCTTCGGCGTTAAGAACCTTCGGCTGGAAGGAGCGAACGTGTTCGGGGTTATGCAGGGCTGGAATTAGCCAACGCCTTCGGCGTTAAGAACCCTGGGCTGGAAGCAGCGAATGTCTTCGGCGTTATGGCTGGAATTAGCCAACACCTTCGGCGTTATGGAAACGGCGTCCGTCAGAGTAGCAAGGAGTTGTGAAAATGGCCAGAGTCATCGTCATCGATGATCGTGATGCGGTTGCGGAGTTGATTTTGAAGAACCTCCGCGATAGTGCGTCGGTCAAATTCTGTGTGCGCGCGCCGCAGAAAGAGGACGGCTTTGGTGGTCATATGAGCGGCGGGCTCTCGACGCTGCTCAAGGAACACTGCATCGACACCATCGTCTACGCTCCGCCACAAACGCGTCATGCAGCCGTAGATCTGCGAGATGCGGAGTCAGTTTTTCAACAATGCACCAACACGGCGATCAAGAAATTCGTGCTCTTGTCGAGCGCGATGATCTATGGCGCCAACCAGCACAATCCTGGATTCATTTCCGAATCGCACGTTATCCCGCGCACCGATAAGAAACGAATAACAAGAGACTGGCTCGATCTCGAATCGCTGGCCGCCGCCTACATGGGCGAGTTTTCCGGCACAGGCATCGAGCTGAACATTCTGCGGCCTGCGGCAGTGCTCGTGCCGTCGGGCGACGACTACTTCAGCGATCTCTTTAGACGATCGTTTGTTTGCGCGCTCCCGGGACACGATCCAACCATGCAGTTACTCAGCCCACTGGATCTCGCCAGTGCCGTGATCTCTGTGATCGCGAATCGTGCCGGTGGGGTCTTCAATATCGCGCCTGACGGCGTGATTACCTTGCGCGCTGCGTTACGATTGAGCGAAGTAACACGGCTGCCACTCTCGCGCCTGGTCCAACGTGCCTCCCGAAGAGTGCTGACTCGGTTGGGACTGGCGAGTCCGATCGAACAATTGGACTACATCCGTTATTCATGGACCATCTCCAATCGTAAGGCCAAACGTGATCTCAAGTGGGCGCCATGTCGCTCGAGTGTCGAAGCCTTACGCGATTTTCGCATCGCGGAAGCCGGTCACCTCAGGTCTCACGATTTGCCGTCGCTCGAGTTTGACGATTACGGGATGGACAAGCGCTACATCGAGATCTATGGCCGGCGGATGTTCAAGTTCCTGCATGATTATTACTGGCGTATTGAAGTCAAAGATCTTCATTACGTGCCGCGCTCGGGACGCGCGGTGCTGGTTGGAGTGCATCGAGGCTTCATGCCTTGGGATGCGGTTATGGCGCTGCATCTCATTGTCAGAACGTTTGGTCGCTACGTCCGATTCCTGATTCATCCCGGACTCATCAAGTTTCCATTTTTATTCAACTTCCACACGAAGCTGGGCGGTCTCATTGCGTGCCAGGATAATGCGGACTTTGTGCTGCAACGCGATGAAATTCTCGGACTCTATCCTGAAGGCATCAAGGGTGCGTTCCTGCTTTACCGCGATGCTTACAAATTGACGAAGTTCGGCCGTGATGAGTTCGTCAAGATCGCGCTGCGACACCGGGCGCCGATCGTTCCCTTTGTCACGGTCGGCAGCGCTGAGATCTTTCCGATAATCAAGAAATGGAACTGGGCCTGGTGGAAGCGCAACACGGAGTGGCCCACGTTTCCGTTGACGCCGACGTGGCCCTTCCTGGGCGCGATTCCATTGCCTTCGAAGTGGCACACGCAATTTCTCGAGCCGCTTCACATCGAAGATCGTTATCCACCCGAAGCTGCCGACGATCCACAAGTGGTGAGTGCCATCAGCCAGGAAGTGCGAACGAGGATGGAGACCGCGATCGCCGAAATGTTGCGGCGAAGGCGATCGGTGTTTTTCGGATCGATCTTCGAAGACGAACACGATCACGTCCGCCCAAGATTGGGAGAGCGCCCGGTTTTTCAGGAGAACATTGGTTACAAGGAGAAGTTGAGCTGATGACGACCTGGCTGAGCCTGCGCAGGCTCGCGTACATCACGTTCGTAATCACAAAGCACTTGCTTGCTCACGTGTGCGGGACGTTGTTGGCACGCGTGCCGGTAGCTTTTGTGCAACGGTCGTATGTGCGTCTTACCGGTCCAGAGCGATTGCGCGCGGCGCTCGAAGAGTTGGGGGGCTCGTTCATCAAGTTCGGTCAAATGCTTGCGCTCCAGCCTGACATCTTGTCGCTCGAGTACTGCAACGGGTTGTTTGACTTACTCGATCGCATCACGCCGTTTGACCACGCCGACGTCGAGCAAATTTTTATCGCGGAAATTGGCAAGACGCCCTCGGAGATTTTTGATTCCTTCGAACCTCTTCCGATCGCCACCGCGTCAATCGGTCAGGTCCACGTGGCGTATCTCGACGGGCGTAAAGTCGCAGTAAAAGTTCAACGACCTAGTGTTGAGACTGAGTTCGCCGGCGACATCCGTCTCATGAGTGCTGCGATATCACTCATCAAACGGCTACACGTGCGCAGCTTGTACTGGATGCTCGAACCAACGGGCGAGTTCCTGGCGTGGACGCACGAGGAACTCGACTACCGCTATGAAGCGCGCTACATGGAGCGTTTGCGCCGCAACGCTGCCAACAACTCACGCGAACGTGTTCCTGAAGTGTTTTGGCCTTACACGACGCGTCGCACTCTCGTCTGCGAGTTCTTCGAGGGCGCTACGATGCTCTCTTACTTGCGCGCACTCGAGTCAGGCGACGAGCAACTCGTCAATGGTTTAAATCAGATCGGCTTCGAGCCCGATCGAACGGCGCGCAACATCATCGACAACTTCCTTGGCGACGTCTTCCAGCACGGCATGTTTCACGCCGATCTGCACCCGGCCAATCTGATGATCCTACCCGGCAACACCGTCGGCTACATCGACTTTGGGATCACCGGGACCATTAGCCAGTATTCGCGTCGAAACCTCGTCGCGCTGACGCTCGCTTACACACGCGGCGACCTTGAAGGAATGTGTGAGGCGTTCTTCAGAATCTCAGTCTTTGACTCCGACACTAGTGCTCCGAGGTTTCGTGAAGGTCTGAAGATCTTTGCCGAGACCTGGTACGAGAACGCCGGCCGAGAGCGACGACTGCGAAAGAACTTCACGCTCGTAATGCTCGACATGCTTCGGCTCTCACGTCGCACAGGAGTTTGGCCCGAACGCGACGTCGTCAAATACATCCGTTCGGCCATTGCAATTGATGGACTCATCACGCGCTTCGCCCCCTCTTTCAATTTAGGACAGCACCTGCAAGCGGTTTGCGATCGACACCTGCGCTGGAGCGCGCGTCGCGAGATGTTCACCTACGATTCGCTCCTCGGTTGGGCCATCTCCGGTGAGCGTATCGTGCGCGATGGCCCGTTGCGAGCTGCTGATTTTGTCGAGCGGCTAACCACGGGAGAGTTAGAGGCACAAGCATCGTTTGTTCGTGAGGGCAGAGGTGACGACGAAGTATTGCGTCAACGTGCCGTGCAACTGGGCGCGGCGGTGTTTGTCGTCGCCCTCGCTATGACGCTCACAGCCGAGCGATTGGAGTTTGGAATCAATCTGTTTACGGCAGAGCTTTTGTTCTTTTCGGTAGTGACGGCACAGCTTCTGCGAACCGTTCGCCACCTGGTCAGTAGTTAGTAGTCAGTTGTCCGTTGTTCATCTACTGGCAACGGACTGGAAAGGAATTTTTCATGCGTGAATTTACTAAATCGATGACGAGCTATACGTGGGCAATGTCGTTGTTCGGTCTTCAGCAAATGCTCGACGTTTTCCGCCCATCGAAAGCGACCGAATCATTCAACAACGTCACAAAAGCCACTCAAGATCAGTTTGGCGATGCACTGAAGGCGACATTTCGCGCTGGAGACAATCTGCAAAGAGGGTTGGTGGATGTGACGTTCGGAGTGCTGACGCTTGGCATGTTCAATGGGGGCGGCGCACAGGCTACTTCGGACGTTGCACGACAAACAGGAGAAGCACTGAGACAAGGCGGGCGCGCGGTTAGCCAGACAGTCGATGTTGTTACTCAAACGATGCAAGGCGCTACCTCCGCGGCTGCGGACGTCGCGCAACAATCCGCTGCCTGGGCGGCGCCGCCGACCATGACCACGCCGCCTAAACAATCGTCCAGCGGTGCAGGGGGACGTCAGCAGGGTTGGGGCCCGATGCCCACGCAAGGTTCGCGTCAAAGGTGAGGTTGCACAGAGAAGAGGCAACCCAGAGAGAAGTTTGGTATGCGTGAACTCACGAAATCAGCGGTTAGTTACACGTGGGCCATGTCGCTATTTGGTATCCAGCAGGCGGCGAACATCCTAACCCCGTCTAACTGGCAGCAACCCACACGGCAGGCGAATGACGCCTGCTTTTCGGTTAAGCAAGCTGCCGAGATCGGATTTGGTGATCTCATCTTCGGGGCTTACGAAATTGGCGATGAACTGCAGCGAGGGTTGACCGATATCTTCTTTGACACGCTTACTCTGCGAGCACTCAGTCCCAACTATGTTTCGTCGTTAACGTCGGCAGTGGTCGAGCAATCGCAGGACACGCTCCAAACGTTCGCGTCCACGGAGCGTGCTCGGCTCGCCTGGCAGACGCTCAGGAATAACTATGAAGTCTTCAATCTCGTGAAGCACGTCAGTTCGCTTCTACATGTTCCTTCTGAGACTGCGGAGTTTGATCTTCCCAAACTCATTCAGGACGCTTACGCGCTTGGAGCTTATCCCGATCTCTGGGCCGTTGAGGGATTGGGCCATCTTTATGCGCTGACGTTTTGGAACAAGGGCCGGCCCATCCGCGGCATCCTCACTGATGTAAGTCCGGAGGTGTTGCCTTCCAAGAGCCTGACGATGATGCATGCCGGAATTGGTCTTGGATTCGCGCAGCAACTGATGAACACCGTCACGCCGTTCAGCGAGCCGGAAGAAATCCGCCGTGTGCTTCGTGAATTTGTGACGTTGGTGGATGAAAACTCGCGACCAGGTTACGAAGGGGCAGCCTACGAATCGCTGGGATTAGTAACCCGTTTCTGGCATTCGCAGATGGTCGGTCTGGTTGACCAACACATGCGAGAGATCGCGCCGCATGTACTTGGCTATTACTGGCATGGTGTCGGACGCTCACTCTACTTCCTGCCGCTGTTCTTTGTGCCGGGCTTGCTCTCGCCATGGCTCGCGATCGAGCGCGAAGCGCCACACGAACTGGCGCTATTAAACATGACCGCGGGTCTCGCCTGGGCCACGACAATCGTCAACGTTCGCCAACCTGAGCTGATGGAAAACTTCATTAGCATGCGCGGCGATCGCGTGTCTCGCACGCCCGCTTTCACCAATGGCCTTATGTCGACGCTGATTATGGGGATAGACATAACCCCGGGAGACACGTACATCATGCGGTTCCTCGAATACCGTCCGCGGAGTTCAGACGCGCGCGTGGTCCAACTCTGGGACACATTAGTTGCGCGGCCGGCCAGAGATGCCGTGAATCGCATTCACCCCATTCTAAAGAAACACGAACGTCTCGGTGAGGTTTTTCAGTATCACCCGTCACTAACAGAGCTGGCCGTACAGCTCGAAAGGCAAGGCGCGCGATAGGAGAGACAGTTTGAGGTAAACGAAATGGGAAAACTTTTAGTAGTCAGTTTCATCTTGCTTTCTGTTGTTGTTTTTCAAGGTTGTGGGAGTGCACCGGCTATCAACCCTGAGGATGTGGTTGTGGGCAGTACGATTCCGGATTTTTCCCTGACGTCGCTCGAAGGCAAAACGGTGAACAAGGATTCGTTGAAGGGCGAGGTCGTCGTGCTGAACTTCTGGGCTTCCTGGTGCACGCCGTGCATGAGGGAAATTCCCGAGCTCAAGGAACTGGCGGCCAATTCCAAAGCCAAAGTGGTTGGGATCGCGCTCGATGAAAACGGGCTTGAAACAGTAAAGCCTTTTGTCGAAGCCCATAAGATCAACTACACGGTCGCAGTTGGTACTCAGGAGTTGTTTCAGCAATTCAACGGCGTCGGTATCCCTTACACACTCGTCCTCGATCCGTCACAGCGCATTGTCAAGATCTATCGCGGACCAACAGACCGCGAATCGCTCGAAGCGGATTTGAAAACGATTGAGACCCAGTCTGCGAGTATCGGCTATGGTCCAGAGAGCGCAAAGTAGAGCAGACCGAACAACGCTGAAGCAACGGCGTGAGCAAGTACTCGAACGCCTTGCAGCGTTTGGTCTTACACGTGGTCCACACCGCATCGTGCATACCGGTCGTGTGTGGGATGGTGAAAGCAGTCTCGGTCTCAAACTTCGGCTGGCACTCAGCGACCTGGGACCGATCTTCTCATCTTTTGGGCATTACCTTGCGACACGCGTCGATCTTCTGTCCGCCACTGACTGCCTCGAACTGGAAGCCATACCAGATACTTCGACACCGTTGCCTTATGCAGATGTGGCGGAGTTGATCAAAAGCGGGATCGGATCTGCGCCGGAAGAGGTTTTTCTTTTCTTTGAAAGTGAACCTTTCGAGTCGCGTTTGCTACACCAGTTGCACCATGCGCGTTTGCTTCAGAACGGCATGCCAGTAGATATCAAGCTTGTCCGTCCTGAAGTTGCGGTGCAGTTGCTTTGTGATTTGGAACTACTGGAACTGATAGAGACAGTAATCGACAGTCCCGCGCGTGGCGCGGTCTACAAAAGTGCTGTGGCGGATTTCGCCGTCACACTGCGCCAGCAGTTGGACCTCACTCACGAGGCAAAGGCGTTGGAGACGCTTCGACGCGATGCGGAAGATCTTGACCTGCTACGTGTGCCGGAGGTGATGGGCGATCTGTGCACCGCGTCGATGCTTACCGTCGAGCAATTGCCGGGAACGCGGCTGCAAACTGCCGGCCCAGGTGAGAGCGCGGCGAACGTGCGGCGCGATCAGAGCAGGACTTTCGATCGGCCGGGCGTTGCTCGGCTGCTCTGTTCAGCGTGGTTGCGGCAGGCTCTCCTGGGCCACACCTTTCCCGTCGATCCAGTTCCGGCGAACACCGTCGTTATTTCTGACAACAAAATTGCTTTCACTGGCGGCGTTTTTTCCAGCCTGCCGGGCGAGTCGCAGTCAAACCTTTGGGATTATCTGATCGCGTCCGGTGGCGATAACCCTGATCATGCTTGCTCATGCCTGCTGAAGGAACTTAGAGGGAATGGACCACCACGCGGCGATGAAGACCTTCGACATCGCTTCCGCCAGGTCGTGCCGTTTCGGGACAGCGGCTGGTATTCCGGCGACGACACAAACCATCTGATTGAACACCTTGTAGTGCACTGGCAAGCCGCGCGTGATTGCGGGTACGAGCCGCAACCGTATCTTCCGGCTTTTTGTCGAGGTCTGTTTTCGGTTGCGAGAGCAGCGCAACAGCTCTCACCCGAAACGGACCCGCTGCTGGAAGGTCTACAGGAAGCACGTCTACTGGAGAGTGTCGCACGCATGCGGGAGATGTTGAGCCTCCAACGTTTTGGTGATCACGTGGACAGATACGCAGCATTAATGATGGCGACGCCGCAAAGGCTGGATCAGATGCTCACGCTGGCATCCGAAGGAAGCGCTCGAGTCAAGGTGCATGTGCCGGAGACAGCTTCGCAGCAGCGACGCAAAAACGCCACCGCAGTCATGAGCGCAATGCTTCTCCTGTTCGCTGCAGTAGTTTTTGTGTTGCCGCGAGTGACGAGTTCGTTGGTTGCGAATGAATGGGCTGGAAGAATCAACGCGATCGCATTCGTTGCGTGCGGAGCGTTGCTGTTACTGACAGCGGGCCGCATGCGATGAAGCAAAGGCCAGTGAGGACCATGTTACGAGGAGTGGAAATAGATTGATGACCAATCACGTTAACGGGTCTCAACAGCGAATTGAGAGAGGTGATGGGTGGCCAGAGACAAACCGCAGTTCGATTGGTCTGATACAGCTTTTTGGCCAACTGATGATGCTTCCATTGTCGGTCTTCGTGTACAGCATGGACGTGTTCGTCAGGACCATTCAAAGCGTACAGCAAGTCGCCGGCGAGGGGATGGATATCATGTTAGGCAGTACCGACCAGACTCCCAGAGAGTCAGGCATCCTGACCCAAACATCCATAGCGGCTCCGGTCGATCGAACGGCGAGCAATATGACTGAAACTCCCGGCGTGGCTCCGGGAGATGAAAGCGGACTCGAAAGTAGTCTCGCAATTTCTTCAACTGACAGCGGCGCCAAGGATAACGAGAAAAACCTGAAGGAGACAATAAAGATGAACGACACAGACCTGAGCGACGACATGCTGAAACTAGTCCGCTACAAGATTCTGTTCGTCAAGCGCGACTACGAGACAGCTTTCCCTGAAAGGGAAGAGCTGGTCTTCGACAACATGACTGGAGATGCTTTCGCGGCCTGGAAAGTCGCGGAATTCATCCAGCGACTCGGAGCTGAACCAGTACCGCCGAAATGGATAAAGAAGAATTATCCGAAGGGCCGCACTTACACCGCAGCCCAAAAAGCGGGCACGGCTTCGACAACGATTAATACTCTGGATGAGGACGACAAGAAATACCTTCGTGTCTACTTCGAAGTGTTGGCCCGTTATGAACGAGAAGAGGCCAGACATGCAGAAGACCAGATCAAAGTGCTCGAGGATATTCGAGATAGGCTCTAGGCACCTGAGAAAGTGATTCTCGGCACATGACTTGGGGAACGAGGTGCCTTCGAAGGCGACCTTCGGTTGCCGTATTGGAGATCTGAATGTTTCTGACTACGCGCTGCCGGCGTCGAGTTGGACCATTGTTCGCCGAGGCGGCCAGTGACTCAAATCAACCTATAGGGAGGCAAGGAAATGTCTGCAAACAACCCTACTATCACCGATCGACTAAACAAGATCGCTGATGAACTCGAGAAAAAGGCGAAGGTGCCGAAATCCGAAGACGCCAAGACTGTAAGCGACGCCCTGGATAGGGTGTCGGAGGCGGTGAAAAAACTGCCGTAATAGAACTTCGAATCCTAAAAGCAAAGTTCGATTACAGCCGACGGAGTCAGTCCGCATAAGTCAAAGATAGGAGGCAGAAATAAATGTCTACGAAGAGCGACACCATACGTGAAGCACTCGATAAAATCTACGGAGCTCTCGGCGGAGGTGGGGCAGAGCACCCGAAGATCGCAAACGGTCCGGTCGAAATTGTTCTGGCGTTCAATAACGACGAACACATCGCACTCAAGGGACCGGATAATGCCCCATACTTTTCTTCCCATGGTCCACTGACTGATCTTTACGGAAATGTCCTTCCCGGAACCAGGGTAGCGACGACGTTCCCTGTCGATCCCACCAAGTTCAACGAGACGGGTGACTGGCCTCCCGCACAGGTTGAGCCTTTTGATGCACCACCGGTGAATCCTAAAGAAACCTCCGTCATAAGAAATTCCAAACAGGCTTACTACTTCAACGACGACGCAGATTCCTTTGTGACTGCGGGACCTTCAATTCCGAAGATCACGAGAACGAAGGACGGGGGCGCGCAATTTTGGGTGGGCAGCATCGGCCTCATTGCGCAGGGAACTGGGAAGTATGAAGGATGCCACGGTGTGGCGACCTACGTAGGCAGTGGTTACTTCGAGCATTGGCCCGAAGATTTTCCGGAGCAAATCAAACTTCTGCGAGCGGGCTTCAAGGCACTTGTGGGTACCTACGCCAAGATCGTCCTTAAGAAGGACCAGGGTGAAGAACCGCCCGAAGAGGAAGCAACGGGTGAGTCCGAAGATTACGAGTCAGAAAGTGGCGAGGGCGAAGAGTACGCCCGCCGCCCGAGTCGAGGTGGTACGCGCAGGCGAGTTTGATGCTTGATTCGTTGATGAATGGGCCGCGCCGCATTTCGCCAGGTGCGTCAGCGGCTCGGGTATGAACCGTCGCAACTGAGCGGGCCAACCTGCCATGTTGAGGCACGAAGATGATTCAAAACAGCAGCGCCAGAACCGAGCGAAAAACTAACTACGAGATCAAACTGTGTGGTTGTCGTGTTCATGGTAAAGACTCTTCAGAGCCGGCGGAGGAACATCAGCACACGAGCAGTTCGGGTCACAACTCCGGCGGCACTCGTGCGATCGAGTACCCGCGCCTCGGCATCACTTCCGCAGAGCAAACACTGGTGTTTGGTAGCGAGGACAATGTCACGTTGGAAGATGTCGGCGTCGAAGGCAAAACTCCATTCTTTGCTTCGAAAGGATACCTGACTGATTTGGCTGGAAGAAAGATACCGGGAAGCGAGATCCTGGCAGCGCTACCCGTCGACCTCGCGCGGCTTGGTGACACATTCCAATGGCCGCCTGAACAGCCGAAACCATTCGACAAGCTTCCGGTTGTTTATCCGAATTCAAGCGATGTGGGCTTTGCTCGAAATAGTTTTGACTTCGGTGACGGCAGTTCGCTTGTAACGGTTGGCGCTGCCATCGCGAAAACTCTTCCGTTGAAAGCGGGCGGCGCAATGTTCTGGGTCGTCAGTTGTCAAGTCGTCGCTCAGGGAACGGGAAAATACGAAGGTGCACGAGGTATCGAGAGTTTCTCTGGCAGCTCTTACTTTCCAGTTTGGCCGCAGTCTCCGGACGCGCAGGTCAAGCTGCTGGTGTCAGGTTTCAAAGCAAGGATACATCGTTGCATCAAGGTGGTTCTCAGGGAAAGCCAGGCTGGTCCAACTCGCCAGGCTTAGATCCCAGACTCACCGAACAACGCAGAAGGGAGCCGGAAGATGAATGCCGAACTTAACGATACCCAACGCGCAGTTCTTCAATCGCTGTGTGACACTTTCGTTCCTTCGATCAAAGTAGCTGGTGATCCAATAGGGTTCTGGGCGCGAACGGCTTCAGACCTCGGCGTTGATTGTGTGCTCGCCAGAAACTTAACGGAAGATGTCCCGCCGAAATTGTATCAGGGGCTGGTGGGCCTCCTCGACGTATTGGCGGCGAAGGGTTTCGTTAAAGCACCTCAGGGCCAACGTGAAAGTATCCTCTCGCAAATTTCTGCCTCATCGCCTGAAGCAGGCGCCGGCGTGGCCTTCTATCAGAAGCAGACCGTGCTGCTGACATACGGGCTGCCCGAAAACCCGATTCCTGATCGCAATATGGTGACCTATGGTTCTCCGCGAGGTCAAAACCCGAATTGGGAGGTGCTTAACTATCCTGGACCAGTCAGCGTTCCACCCGATAAGCCCAAGCAGATCAAGCCCGTAACTCCCTCCGGCGACAATCAAACATTTGATGCGGATGTTTGCATCGTCGGCTCAGGAGCCGGCGGCGCAGTGATAGCTTGCAAACTGGCAATGCAGGGTCGCCGTGTCGTGATACTTGAAGCGGGAGGTTATTACAACGCTGCCGACTTCCACCAACTGGAACTATGGGGCTACCGGCACCTTTGGTACAAGGGCGGGGCTACCCCAACCGCCGATGGCAACGTTCTCCTCTTAGCAGGTGGATCATTGGGAGGAGGAACCGAGATCAACTGGATGAATTGTGTGCGGACACCTGATCTGGTGCGGCAGGACTGGGCTCAGCAATACGGCCTTGAAGGCGTCGATGGGCCGGAGTTCGAAAATCACATTGATGAGGTTATGGAGCGCATCCAGGCGAATCAACAGACTGCTATTTGGAACGCTCAAAACCTCCGCATGAGCGAAGGTTGTCACAAGCTCGGTTATCTAAGCAGACGAACCTTCGTCAACTGGGATCCAAAACTGTTCCAACCATTGATGGCGGGTTATACCGGCTTCGGCGATCAAACCGGCGGTAAGCAAACTGCGCGGCGCACCTTCCTGCTCGATGCGTACAAACATGGCGCGCAAATCATTGTTCACTGCCGCGCGGATCGCATCCTTGTCGATCAGGGACGAACAACGGGCGTTGTCGCGACCTGTGTTGACCCACAGGGACGGAGAACCCAGGTAACTGTGCGAGCACCGCAGGTCGTAGCGGCGTGCGGTGCTCTGGAGACTCCAGCACTGTTGCTCCGCAGTGGCATCGGTGGACCAAACGTTGGGAAGTTCTTTCGGGTGCAGCCGGGTGGGGCCGTCTACGGCGTCTATGAAGAGAAGCAAAAAGGATGGTGGGGTTCGCCGATGACCACCAACTGTGAACAGTTCACCAACACTGGTGACGGCTTCGGCTTTTACATGGAGATCCCAGCGTTCGGACCAGGTTTCGTTGCTTCAGTGATTCCGTGGATCAACGGGCGACAGCACAAGGAGATGATGACGAAGGTTCCTTACATTAGCACCTTCATCTGGTTCTTGAGAGATAAAGGCCACGGAAATATCACCATCGACGAGACAGGCAACTCGACTCCTCTCTATCAGCTTTCAGACGAAACAGATCAGAAAAACTTTCGGCACGCCGCGGGTGAGGCCGTTCGAATCCACGAGGCGGCCGGGGCAAAGGAGATCATGGTTAGTCTTGCTCATCAGCAGCTCATCTGGAAGCGAGGTCAAAATCTCGATGGCTACATCCGCACAGTTCAGAAGCAGCCGATCATTAACGGTGCGCAGCCGATGATCAGCGCTCATCAGCTCTGCTCGTGCCGGATGGGCAAAGACCCCGCCATCAGCGTGGCTGACACAAACGGCGAGTTGCGTGATGTAAAGGGCGTGTGGATCGGCGATGGCAGTGCGTGCCCGACCTCTTTGGGGGCCAATCCGATGATTACCATCATGTCCCTCGGACTAAGGACAGCCGGCAAGATGCTTGAGAGCTCGAGCCAATCTTATGTGGCGCGAGCCTCAGTCATGTCGTCTGGTCAGGAGGTTAATACGATGCAAAACAGTCAGAGTGAACGTGCCGGCAATGGATCGCGCATTAAGTCTGGACCGAATGCGATGCAGTTCGCGCATCTTCTCGAACTGAACACCAGACCGGGACGTGCAAAGAGAGCGATCCAGATTCTTCGCGATCATGCGATTCCAACCATCATCCAACCCGCCGAGGGTTTTATCGATGAGGTCGTTTTATTCTCGCTTGACGTACCAGATCACGTAACGGCGATCAGCTTCTGGCAGAATGAAGAAGTCTCTGACCGTTTCGATACTTACGGATTCGACCAGGTTAGTGAGCTGCTCAAGGATGTGCTCACCTCAACCGCAACGCGTCACCCTTATTACGTCGGCGCCTCAACTAATCCACGCATTCGCGGCTGGACACGTACGCCATCTTCCGTTCGCGGGACGCCGAGGCAGGCGTCAGCGCCGGGCGGCAACCGGCCCAACGGATCATCCATGCCGGGAGCGCCTTCGCCGGATGTAGGCGCGCTAACCAACATGGCGGGAAACCTTTTCCGAGGAATGTTGGGTTTCATGAATCCAGCGACCATGTTCAGGGAAATGACTGGACTCATGACAAATCCATTTAGAATTTTCTCGCTGGGCCAACGAATGCTGATGGGGTCGATGCAGCAACCACCACAGCCGGGCGGAGGCCGAACGCCACCCGCGCGCGGTTCCGTACCTCGTCCCGGTAGCAGAGCGCCAATCTCCAGAAGCGGCGTAGCTCCCATACTTCAATTCGCGCACATCATCGAGTTGGATACGAAGCCGGGTCGGGCCAGAGAGGCCATCGACATCATTGGCGAGCAGGCGATTCCGACAATTATCCAGCCTGCTGGAGGTTTTATCGACGCGATAGTTTTAACTTCGCTGGTGGATCCGAACCATGTGACCGCCATTAGCTTTTGGGAGGACCAGGAGGTTTCGGATCGCTTCGACGCGTACGGATTCGATCAAGTGAGTGAGTTACTTAAGGACGTGCTGGCTGCACCCCCGCGAAGGCGTCCTTACAACGTCGGTGCTTCCACGAATCCGAGAATTCTCGGCTGGAGCCAGTAACCCGGATTTTGTTGACAAGGTTTTCAAGATTTGAGCTCGCCCGCAAATAGAGATGCCAGACCTCGTGTCCAGTGTTCTCCAGTTCAATATCTTGACTCCGCGCAGGATGATGAAAGTGGTTTTCGATCTCATGCAGCTCTCAGCCGTCACAATAGAACGTCTCTTCCCAGGCCAAGAGCGGCATGTCGTTTGGCAGGAATTCAGAAATAAGCTCGAGGCGTTCGACTTGTTTGAGAACGTCGACTCCGTTCTCAATCTCACCCCAGACCCCGGAGTTCCGCTGGCGCAGTTCGTTCAAAGGGCCAAAGCACTTGATGTTCATCAAACCATTTGGGCCACTGAAGGGTTGGGCCACTATCACTCCGAGATGTGCTGGGAGCACATGCGTGTTCCGGGCAGCCTCGTAACCGGCAACCTCTGGGCAGTTCCCGCCGAGAGCCTGGCAGCATTGCACGCGGGCACGGGCTTATCGCTCGCTAACCACCTCCTGAAGACAGTCTCGATCCGAACTTCCGAAGCAAAAATCCATGACCTACTGGTGCAGTTTATCGAACTTTGCCGCAACAACTGCCGGCCTGGGTATGTCGGTGCAGCCTTCGAGGCATTGGGATTAGTCACACGCAATTTGTACCCGCAATTGGTCCATGTCGTAGACCGCCAGTTACAGAAGATCGGCGAGGACCAGGTGGGTTACTTCTGGCATGGCGTCGGGCGCGCCATCTACTTTGCACCGACTAATTTCCTCCCGTTCAACAACTCACCGTGGCGTGCGGTTGAGATGTCGCAGCGCGAGCCACCACATGAAATCGGTCGTCTGAATGCGCTCGCAGGGTTGGTTTGGGCTGTTGTGTTCGTCAATATCCGCCACCCTGTAATTCTCGAGACGCTTCTGAAACATCATTGGACTGAGTTAACCAGGAACGATGCCTTCTCGAATGGGGTGAGTTCATCGATTCTCATCTGGCGCGATTCGACTACGGACGATTCGTTTATCGATGCGCTTTGTCAGCATCAGCCGGAATCATACGACGCGACACTGATCGGGGTTTGGAACAATCAGGTGTTAGAAGCCTGCCGCAACGCTTTGCATCGCTACTATCCGATCTTGAAAGAGCATGACTGTCTCGGAGAAGTTTTCCGTTATCAATCGTTGCCAGCGCTCGTCACGCGATTGCAAAGAGAACGAACACGGCGGGTTACATGACAGGATTCATTGACGAGATGGTGAAGCGTCCTCTTTGTGCGGTCCTCTCCGCCATAGAGATGTTCAACCAGAACGTTGAAACAGGGCAGGGAATTGACGCTATGTTCAGCCGGTTTGCTCACAATTTGACCAGCCCGACGACTTGTTGCAATGGTCCAATATCGTTGCCCTCGAATCTGTCAGAGCACAGCCCGCAAAACAAAACAATGAATGGGAGCGATCTAACCAACGCCGAATTTACTGATGAAGACCGTGTCATCCTCGAGAGAGTGGAGGGGGCGCTGGCGGAGGGCCGTGTGCTCAAGCGTTTCTGGGATCGGAGCTATCCTGATGGCTTTGCGCAGAAGTTTGAGTTGCAACGCGTATTCAATCGGCCCGCCGCCAGTTTCGGGTTCTTCGATCAGGTTCAACTCAACGGCAGAGTGTTGCCAGTGATGGGCAACTTCCAGGACATGTTTTATGACCAGCCCCGAACCCCCACCAACGTACGCCGCGAAGCAGCCGCATGGATGCGCGATCAGCTACGTGAATTTGTGCTGCGTTACTTCATGCGCGTTAGTGCGTTTCGCCAGCCTGAAGTCTACGTGGAGTCGCCACAGCCCGATCTGCCCGGGTATCTCGAGAGACTGAGTTGGTGCACCGAACCGAGCATTCTGCGACAGGGGTTTGGTTTCACTCAGCATTACTACAAACTTCGTAGCACAGGACAAATCGGCAAGTTCCCTGCGGGCAGTGAATCAGCGATCGTCGACCTGCGGGAGATTGGTCAAAAATACGAATGGGTTGTCGTCAAAGTCAGCATTTTTGATTTCGCGTTCAAGTTCAAGCTGTTGGGGACGACGGGACCAGAGTTATCAATACCACTCACGGAACAGAGTTATCTCGTCCTAAGCCGCGACTTTATTCTTAACGAGGACAATCCGACTTCTCAGTGCCTTGGCCGGTATGGGTTTGGGTATGCGTTCATACAAGACCCGCAGCAAGGCGTGATTGGATACGGGCCGGGACAATTCAGCGCGGCAATCGAATTAATAAATTTTGACGTGAATCAAAATGGAGAGATTCGTGTCGAGATGGTCTTCGTGGTCAACAAACCGGAAAGGATCGCGAACATTTCTATCAACCCCGTCGATTGGGGTTTCAGGGTCGCCGATCTCTTTTCATTCGGGCTCACCTCACGAATCTTCGCACCGGTCAAGGACACACTCGAATTAATTCCGATTCCGATAGACAGCTTTGATCCAGTGTACGGCTTCGTCTCGCTGGCGAATGCATTGAGCGCCAATCAGGCAGCGCAACAGTTATGCATCTCCAAAGAGCAGCTCGAAAAGGATTTTCTGGCCCAGCATTTCACACAGCACTATGTGACGCTCGTGGGATCGCTTTTGACCTGGCGGCAAATTCCTGACTGGTTGGACACCGCAGCTTTGCCTGACTGGGTCGTGTTGGGAAAAAGCTCTTGAAGCACAACGCGAAGGCGCATGATTTATGGCCGACGAAACTGGCATTAAACACGCGGTGATCTTATCGGGCGGCGGTGCGTACGGCGCCTTTGAAGTCGGTGTGTTGAAATCAATCCTCACCAACAAGATAGGTGGCGGGCGATACCCCGAGATTCACCCCGCTATCTATACGGGCACATCGGTGGGCGCGGTAAATGCGGCGGTTATGGTGTCACAAGATGGATTGGGTGTGCCTGCTGTTGAAGCTGTCGAGTTCCTGGAGCATGCCTGGCTCAATCTTATCGCCAGTAGCCCTGACACCTGCGGGAATGGCGCGTTCAGGTTTCGCCTGGATCCGATCCGTTTCTTATTGAATCCCGAATGCCTCGCCAACCCGGCGCAAGCTCTGGCAGATGTGGGGGAAGACAGCGTACTACTCACACAGAGCTATTTCCAAAGAATTATAAACTTCTTAAATTCGCCCGATCCGCTGCAGTCCCGCGTGCTCGAGTTCGTTGACTTGAGCGCGTTCATTTCTGCCGAACCGCTTTTCCGTCTGATACCGGAGATTGTCTCGCTGGAGGCTATCCGGCGCTCCTCAATCGCGCTGCGTATCGTGGCGGCCAACTGGGAAACTGGGGAAGTAAAAGTCTTTACGAATAAAGACATGACGGATGACGTCGGGCATCAAATCATTCTCGCTTCGGCGGCGATACCCGGTTTCTTTCCGCCCCAGTACATCGGTGGATTTCCATACGTCGATGGTGGCGTGGTGATGAATACACCCCTTAATTGCGCCATTGAAGCCGGGGGAAACTGGCTGCATATCATTTATCTCGACCCTGATCTGGAACAGCTCCCGCTCAAGGTGTTGCAAAACACCTACAACACGCTGGATCGCACCATTCTCATAAACAACGCGACCGTTATTAACGAAGACGTCGATACCGCTGCTTGGATCAACGAGGGTCTTAGCGCTATCGAACGCGTCTCAAAAGGTGGACCCGTAACTGATAGAGATCTCCAGGAGTTCATCAGGGTGGCCGCGCGTATTGAGGAACGCCTTAGACAAGGTTCTCCCTACAGAAAACTGGTACTGCATCGCTACCACCCGCACGAAGATCCGGGTGGTGGTGGTGTCGGTATCCTGAACTTCAATCGCGAGCGAATGATCGGTCTGATTGAACAAGGCTTCAATGAAACGGGCGATCATGATTGTTACGAAAGTGAGTGCGTCTTGGTCCAACCGTGAGTTGGGATCGAACCAAAACACAAGAGACAGGTTTATGACAGATGCAAAAGACGACAGCGAGGGGCAAACACAAGCACGCGGTAATCCTGTCAGGCGGCGGAGCCAACGGTGCGTACGAAGTCGGCGTACTGAAAGCCTTGTTAACAGGTCAGTCAATCGCGACCAACTACGCACCACTGGACCCCGACATCTTCACGGGCACTTCGGTGGGCGCCTTCAACGCCAGCTTCCTGGTGTCGCTGTGGGAAACACACGGTCAGGCCGCGATCGCCAACCTCGAAACCGTGTGGCTCAGCAGGTTGGCGAGGGAAGGCCGGTCAGCTTCGGCGAGTGGTGGATACCGCTATTTAGCAAACCCACTGGAGTTTTTCGATCCGCGGAGTTTTTTAGCCAATCCCTGGGCTTCGTTCAACCGGTGGGCGGACGACAGCCTCTACCTCTTTTGGGATTTTTTCAATCGCTTTATGTACGTCGTGAACCCACCGGACGACGAGCGGTTGACAGAGCGCTTGCTGTACACGCTGGCCATAGACAACTTCATTACCCGCGAGCCATTCAATCAGCTAATCAGGCAAATCGTGAAATTCGATTCGATTCGTCGTACCGACAAGCAACTCAGAGTTGCCGCGACGAACTGGGAGACCGGAGTGGTCCAGATTTTCTCCAACTACGACTTCACAGACAAACTTGGACCTCGCATCATCCTGGCGTCGAGCGCGCTCCCCGGCTTCTTCACGCCGGAGACTGTAGGTGCACAGCCTTTCGTAGATGGTGCAGTGCTTATGAATACGCCGCTCGCGCCGGCGCTCAGAGCACGAGCGGATTGCCTGCACGTCATCTATCTCGATCCCGATGTAAGCAGCATTCCGATTCACTACCTGAGCAACATTCTCTCGACGCTGTACCGTACACAGGTCATCAACTGGGCCACGACGGTCAACCAGGCAATCAAGAAGGCCGAAAGCATCAACGAAGCGCTGAAATTCATCAGCAGTTTGAAGCAAGCGTCAGATTTGGAACGGCTGGATCCCAGACGAGCGCTCTACGCACTCGCTCAATTTGCCGGAAGTCCGGAGCAGGTGGCGCGTTATCGTATGTTGACCATCCACCGTTATCACCCGCGGGACGAACTCGGCGGACCACTCAGTCTGCTGGATCTTCGACGAGAGCG
>JBIOUJ010000254.1:0-8611 GCA_044867025.1 Pyrinomonadaceae bacterium
CGCAGTCATTGCCGTCGCCGCCGCCTGCTCGTAGATAGGCTTGCTCTGCGCCGCCGCGACACCAAACAACACAAAAAAGAACAAAGTAATTAAGCCAATTTGTTTCATTTGTACCGTTGTTGCGCCGGGTCAGTACCACCTGCGGTAGCGGGTGGGTCAACCTCCGGTTAGCGACTCTGAGATGAGAGTTGACCCACCCGCTACCGCAGGTGGTACTGACCCGGCCCAACAACGGTACAGATGAAACAATTTGGCTTAATTACTTTGTTCTTTTTTGTGTTGTTTGGTGTAGCAGCAGCACAAACAAAACCGATCTCCGAACAGGCGGCGGCGACGGCAATGACTGCGCTCTGGCGCGAGTCGGGGTATCCCGCCAAGTGGACGTACGATCACGGTCTGGTGCTGAAAGGAATCGAGCGTGTTTGGATCAACACCGGCGACAAGCAATACTTCGACTTTATCAAACGAAGCATGGACCACTTCGTCGCGGACGACGGTTCCATCCGCACCTATTCACAAGACGAGTACAACATCGACAACATTCTCCCCGGACGCAATCTCCTTTTCCTTTACAAGGCCACGCGCGAGGAGAAGTACAAAAAAGCCGCCGCACTCCTGCGCGAGCAATTGAAGACGCACCCGCGCACTTCTGAAGGGGGTTTCTGGCACAAAAAGATCTACCCGTCGCAAATGTGGCTCGACGGTCTTTACATGGGCGAACCGTTCTACGCGGAGTACGGCGTCACTTTCAATGAACCTGCCGCGTTCGACGACATCGCAAAGCAGTTCATCCTGATGGAACGCCATTCTCGCGACGATAAAACCGGACTGCTCTATCACGGTTGGGATGAGTCGAAACAGCAACGTTGGGCCAACCCGCAAACCGGGCGCTCTCCGAACTTCTGGGGACGCGCGATGGGGTGGTACGCGATGGCCCTCGTCGACACGCTCGACTACTTTCCGGAGAAACACAAACAGCGAGCGGAACTGGTCGCGATTCTAAATCGTTTGGCCCAGGCTGTAGCGAAATATCAAGAGCCGCGCTCTGGTCTCTGGTATCAGGTATTGGATAAAGGAACGGCGAAGGGAAACTATCTCGAGTCGTCGGCGGCTTGCATGTTCGTCTACGCATTAGCGAAAGGCGTGCGTGACGGTCACCTGCCGGACAGCTACATGCAAGTCGCCAGGAACGGCTATAGTGGGATCTTGAGAGAGTTTGTTAAGACCGACTCGCATGGCCAGTTAAACCTTGAAGGAACCGTCAACGTGGGCGGGCTCGGTGGAAACCCATATCGCGATGGCAGTTACGAGTATTACCTCAGCGAGAAGGTAGTCACGAACGATCCGAAAGGTATCGGTGCACTTTTGCTCGCCGCAACCGAGATGGAAATTGCCGGGAAAAAGCGTAAGCTAAGAAGCAGTACAAGATGAGTGAACCAAACGCCAACATCTTCAAGGCCATCGACGCGGAAAGTCGCGGTACAAGCTTTCAGGAAGTCGTTTCGCAGCTTCGCGAAATGATCCATAAAGGTGAGTTGCGCCCGGGCGATCGACTCCCGCCGGAAAGAGACTTAGCGAAGCAACTCGGCGTTAGTCGCCCGACTTTGCGCGCGGGAATCAGTTCGCTGGCCGCAGTTGGCGTGTTGCAGCCGCGTCGCGGCGCCGGCACGTTTGTAGTCGAGTCTGAAGGTCCACCGGCACTGGATAGCAGTGCGCTGCGTTTAATGGCGTCGCTGCAACGGTTCACGCCGGCCGAGATGTTTGAAGCACGGCGCTCGTTGGAAATGGCGATCGCGGCACTGGCGGCAGAACGTGCGACTGGTGAGGAGATGGCTGAGATGTCGGAAGAGATCACCGGCATGTTTGCTTCGCTCGACGAGCCGGAACAGTTTCTCGTTCACGACATGCGGTTCCATCAGACGGTCGCGGCGGCTTCGGGCAATCGAATTCTCACGGCTTTGATGAACATGGTCGCGACGATCCTGTTTGAGGTGCGAAGCAAGACTGTGAGACGCGCGAGGGACTTGAAGGAATCGGCTGAGATGCACCGCACGATCTATCGCGCCATCCGCGATCGAAATCCGGCGGCTGCACGCGACGCAATGCGCGACCACTTGATGCTCGCGCAAAAAGCGCAGGAACGAGAGGAAGAGTTCGATTGAAGCCGCAAAAAGGCACAAAAGTAAATATTTGGATTTCGCAGGAACGAGAGGAAGAATTCGATTGAAGCCGCAAAAAGGCACAAAAGGAAATGTTTGGATTTCGCGGAAGCGGCGTGAAAGCCTTGCGGACTTGCCGGTGAAAGAACTGGCATATGAGATGATGCCGTCTGAGGAAGCGGTCGGGCGCGCGATGCTGAAGGAAATCACGCGCGCCGCGGAGGCGAAAGACGGATCGATTGTTGTCGTGCTTGTCGGCGGGCGTGGTGGTCAGGCGTTGCACCGGCTGTTGGGCGAGATGGCGAAGACGAGTGACCATGATGGCCTGTTCAGCCGGCTCGAGGTTTTTACGCAGGACGCGCTGGCGCCTTTGCGAATGGATAATGGTTTGAGTTTCGTGCGGGATTTCGAGCGGCTGCTTGGCGGAGATTTCTTTCGTAAGGTGAAGAGCTTTACTTCAATGCGCACCGACGCCGCGGATCTCGAGAGTGAACTGGCCGGCTACGTTGAACGACTTGAGCAGTCAGGAGGTATAGATTTATTCTTCCTTGGACTCGGACCAGAGGCTGGTGGAGCTTCACATCTGGCTTACATCAAGCCTGGTTCAGGTGCGACTTACAACGACGTTGCGGGACTGATTCCGATCTCGGAATCCATTCTCGAGCACCACATCAACAAGTTTAAGGCCGGTGGTACAGTAGTCACGGAAGCCGACGAGGCCGAGTGCCGCGCTGCGAAACACATTCTTACACTTGGACCAGCAGCAATTCTCGGCGCGCGACGAGTGGTGCAATCTATTGTCGACGCGGACACCGCACCGGCCAAGCGCGAGAGTTATCGACAGTTACTGACAACTAAAATCGCGGACGATGCTGAGACGCGCGAAAAACAGTTCGATCAAAACCCGGGACTCTGGCTACGAGTTCATCCAAATGTGCGATCGTTGATACTGGAGAACGTTCTAACAAACTAAGATATGTCGAGTGTTGAAACGCCACGATTAAGCGACTTCGCGATCGTTGTAAATCCGAAAGACAACGTCGCCGTAGTCAAAAACGGCATGCACGGCGCGATTCCGCCCGGTCATCGCTTTGCCATCCGTGACATCCCAGCGGGCGAGTTTGTACTCCAGTTCGGCCAACCTATCGGAACTTCTCTCGGAATCCGCAAGGGAGAACAGATCACGCACGACAACATGTCTGACGACGTGCCGACGATTCGCGAACTTCCCGCAGATCTGCACACACCTCCGCCTGACTATTTTCCTTTGGACCAGCGCGCGACGTTCATGGGCTATCGACGGCCAAACGGTCGCGTCGGAACGCGCAATCACGTGCTCATCGTTCCGACGAGTATGTGCGCGAGTCACGAAGCGTTGCAGATTTCGATGATAGCTGAGTTCACGCTCTACGATCGCTTGAAGTATCCGAACGTCGACGGCGTCGTTGCCATCCCGCATAACAAAGGTTGCGGTTGCCAGGATGGCTCGACGATCGATGTGATGCTGCGCACGCTTTCAAACTACGCAGATCATCCGAACGTAGGTGGGGTGATCCTGATCGATCTCGGGTGCGAGAAGACAAACCTTTCGCAAGTTGAGAAGTATCTGCTCAAGCGCGAGAAGTCGTTTGACAAGCCGGTGGCGAAGATTGGGATTCAGGAGGTTGGCGGCACACAGGCAGCGATTCAACGCGGGTTGAAAGAAGTCGAGCAGATGTTGCCGATCGTCAACGAAACGCGCCGGGAAGAATGTTCTGCAAGTGAGCTCGTACTTGGCGTGAAGTGTGGCGGTTCCGACGGGTTTTCAGGTATCTCAGCGAACCCATCGCTGGGCCGTGCGGCTGATCTGCTGGTCCGTTCCGGCGGCACGGTGTTGATAACTGAAGTGCCCGAGTTTTGTGGCGCCGAACATTTGCTGGCGTGTCGAGCGAAAGACGTCGAAACAGGCCGCGCGGTCTATCGCCTGGTTGATTGGTACAAAGAGTACGCGTCGAAGTTTGGCGCTGTGCTGAATAACAACCCGAGTCCCGGCAACATCGCCGGCGGGCTCCTCAACATCACGATTAAATCGTTGGGCGCGATCGCCAAAGCAGGAACCACTCGCATCGAAGGCGTCGTCGAATACGCCGAAACACCGACCGCCCGCGGGCTCAACCTCATGCAGGGTCCAGGCTACGATCAGGAATCCACACCGGGCTTAGTCGCGGCGGGCGCGACTATAGTGGTCTTCACTACCGGTCGCGGAACGACGATCGGTAACGCCATCGCACCCGTCATCAAACTCGCTTCAAACACTCCAGTGTTCGAACGCATGTCAAACGATCTGGATCTTTCTGCGGGCGGCGTTATCGACGGAACGGAAACGATCGACCAGGTGGGCCAACGCGTATTCGAACACATGATCGCGGTCGCAAACGGCCTTGAAGCCAAAGCCGAACTCCACAAACATCGCGAGTTTCAGTTCTGGGCCGAACAAACCGTGTCACTCTAAAAGCTTCTTCTCTGCGTATCTCTGCGTTCCTCTGCGCCTCTGCGGTTAACGCTTTTTCGGCATTACCGCAGAGGCGCAGAGGAACGCAGAGGTACGCAGAGTAAACACAAAAAGTCACACTAAAAAAACAAACAGCAAGAAGAGAAAAGACTTTGGCCTCAAATTGCCGATATGCTGAGGTCAGGGACTAATCATATGCGCATGCTTCTTCTACTACTTAGCCTGGTCATGTTAACTGCGTGCGGCAGACTCCTGGAACGCGCGCCCACTCAACCGGCCGCGCCGCCCGCCAGCACTCCAGCTACGACCGCCGTTAACTCAACGCCCATAGCCACATCGCCAAATTCTTTCGCAGACGTTGTGGACCGCGTTGCTCCTGCGGTCGTGACGATCCATTCGTCACGCCAGGTGCGGCCACCGCGCCAGCATCCATTCTTCGACGATCCGCGTTTTCGGGAATTCTTTGGGTTGCCGAGAGGTCAGGAGCGTGAAGCGCCTCGCGTCCAGGGCTTAGGCTCCGGCGTAATCGTCTCGGCCGATGGTTACATCCTGACAAACCATCACGTAATCGACGGTGCAGAAGAAATCACTGTCGGGTTGACCGATAACAGAAGCTTTACGGCAAAGCTTGTCGGGTCCGATCCGCCGAGCGACCTGGCAGTCTTGAAGATTGACCAGCAAAACCTGCCGGTGCTCAACATGGGCGACTCAGATCGCGCGCGCGTCGGAGACGTGGTGCTGGCGATTGGAAATCCGCTCGGACTCGAGCAGACGGTGACGGCAGGCATCATCTCTGCGAAGGGTCGTTCAACCGGATTATCTGACGG
The DNA here is from genome assembly GCA_044867025.1 of Pyrinomonadaceae bacterium. Classification (GTDB taxonomy): domain Bacteria; phylum Acidobacteriota; class Blastocatellia; order Pyrinomonadales; family Pyrinomonadaceae; genus PSRF01. Next base: position 5,478 of record JBIOUJ010000254.1, read on the forward strand.
CTCGTTTGAAGACTTTTTGCAGACCGACGCTCCAATCAATCAGGGCAATTCCGGAGGCGCATTGGTCAGTGCGACAGGCGAACTGATCGGCATCAACTCGCAGATACTCTCGCCCACGGGCGGAAACATCGGTATCGGTTTCGCCATCCCCGTCAACATGGCGAAGAACGTGATGGATCAGATCATCCGCAGTGGCACCGTACATCGCGGTAGTCTCGGTGTGACCATCCAGGCGTTGACACCCGAGACCGTCGCGAGACTCGGATTGCAAGCCGCGCGCGGTGCGCTAGTCGCAACAGTTCTTTCCGGCGGCCCAGCAGAGCGTGGGGGAGTGCGCGCAGGCGATGTGATTACGGCATTCAATGGTGCGGCCGTCGCCGATCCAAACGCGTTGCGCAATGCTGTAGCTCGGACGCCACCTGGCACCGATGCGACGCTGGCAGTTTGGCGAAACGGACGCGAGGAACAATTGCGTGTCAGGCTCGGCGAGTTGAACATACCAACGCGTTCACAACCGAGCGAGTGAGCGCTTAACGTACAAGGAGGGAACATGAGGAAACGAACGATATTGATTTTTTTGTGTGTGCTTTGCTGCTGCGCATTCGTGGCGGTGCCAACACGGAGTAGTGACGACGGAACGCTGCGAGTAACCGGAACGTTTGTTGGAATCGGCGGGCGATACTCAGGGCGAACGACGCCCTTTACACTGATTGTCAGGAGCGTAACGCCACCGAATCAGATACGGGAACTGAACGAAGCGCTCTCACAGGGAGGGCAGGACGGCCTGCTAAAATCACTCTCTAAAATGGAAGCCGGACGGATCCAGATCGGCACCGGCATCGGTCTACCGGCAAACGCGATCATCGCAGATCCATGGACCAACGGAGGTACGAGACTGACTGTTTTTTATGAACGCAACCTTCGCTTGTTCGAGTTGCGTTACGGCACGCGATCAGAAGACTACAGGGTTGGTTACGCGGAGATGTTTCTGGATCGAAACGGTCATGGTGAAGGCACACTGATCCCCGCTGCGCGCGTGAGGCTCAAAGGTGGCAATACGTGGGAGGTGGAAGACTTCGGAGTGTTCCCAGCGCGGCTGCTCGGTTTACGTGCCAGCGGACAGATTGTGCCTCGCTAATCAGGATTGGAGAAAATTATGAGCGTACAATGGACCAAAGACGCAGACGCAGCACTTGCGCAAGCCAAGGAAACGAAGAAACCTGTGCTCGTCGACTTTAGCGCGGCGCCTGCGTGAGGCGCCTGCGCTCGGCTGGAAGCCGAGTCATACGAAGACGACGAAGTCTCTGCATTCATCAACGAGAATTTCGTACCTCTCTCAGCACACATCAAAGAACACCCAGTCTACTTTCATCGTTTCGACGCACTGTGGACCCCCTCAGTGCTGATACTCGATTCCGACGGAGACGAACGATTTCGTCTGGAAGGCTATCTGCCAAAGGATGAGTTTCGATCGCAGTTGGAATTAGGGCTCGCGCGGGTGTCGTTTATGGATAAAAACTGGGCGGATGCAGAACGCAGATACGCCGGCGTGCTCGAACGTTATCCCGACTCGCAGTCGGCGCCGGAGGCGCTGTACTGGAAAGGCGTGGCCCACTACAAAGCGACCAACGATCACACGGTGTTGGGCGAGTTGCCGGAAGAGTTCCTTCAAAGATACCCTGACAGCATTTGGGCACTCAAAACCGCAGCCTGGGTTCACTGAGTCGCCCCAATGCGTCAGGAGGAGCACACATGTTCAGGAAGACTCTGTGTCTTGTTCTGTTGTTGGCGGCGGTGAGCGTGACAGCCACCGCACAGGATGACGTCGAAAGTAAGAACCGCCGAGCAGTCCAGACCGGCTTCGACAACTGGCGACGTGGCATCGGAAGCATCTTTGACCTGCTTGCTTCCGATGCCAAGTGGACCATAGTCGGTAACTCCACCGTCTCGGGAACTTATCACAGCCGCCGCGACTTGATGGACCAGGTGGTCCTACCTTTCAACGAGAGATTATCGACTCCGCTTGTGCCGACGGTGCGAGGTATTTACACCGACGGCGACATGGTGATTGTCCTTTGGGACGGCGCCGCAATGGCTCGCGACGGCAAATCCTACGAGAATACCTATTCGTGGTACTTGCAGATGAAGAATGGAAAGATTGTGAGCGCCACCGCTTTCTACGATTCCATCGCCTTCAACGATCTATGGAAGCGAGTCAGACCCGCTCGTCTCTAATTATTTGTGCGCTTTTGTGACTTTCCTCACTCTTACCCGTCAGGTGGCCCTAAATGCTGGGAAAGTTCGCGTTAGCAGATGAAGCAGGCTGGGATGGCCTGCAATTGCTATGTTGATTCCCGTACGACGGTCAAGAAGGTAACCCCAATGAAAATTAACGCGAAGCATGTTGTTTTTACTGTCATTACTTTGGCGAGCCTCTACGTGCTTTATCACAACGAGCGCTTCCTCGTAGAGCCGGAGAATCCGGTCTGGCAGCGCTATGAGTCCTTCAAATGGTGGTTACTGCCACACGGTCTGTTCGGCGCCATCGTACTGCTGTTCGCGCCCTTTCAGTTTTCGGATAAATTGCGTCAACGGTTCACGAGAGCGCATCGCGTCATGGGCCGGCTGTTTGTTGTAGGCGCGTTGTTTTGCGCGCCAATGGGTGCATATATCCAGTATTTCGAGGAGCGTATGGGCGCGCCGCGTTCGTTCACGATTCTGGCAATAGTAGACGCTGCGATGCTCATGGGCACCGCCACTCTCGCCTTTGTTTTTGCGTACAAGCGCAAGATCGCGCTGCATCGACAATGGGCCACACGCAGCTATGCAGTTGCGCTCGTGTTTATTGCAGGACGCTTTGTGTTGGGAGTGACGGGATTGGAAACGCACGGAGTTGAAATCGTGCAGGCAGTTATCTGGTCGTGCCTCGCACTCTCAGTTCCAGCAGCGGACGTTGCGGTCAACTGGAAAGACCTGCGCGCACGTTCGGCAGTCCGCGTTCGCCCCACCGCACCTCAGAGTGTCGGCATGGCAGAAGCCGCGTAGTTTCAACCACAAAAAGGCACAAAAGTCACAAAAGCAGGTTTTATGTTTTTGTGGCTTTTGCCTTTTGTGGCTAAGCGAAACTGATGTAC
>JBIOUJ010000255.1:0-15215 GCA_044867025.1 Pyrinomonadaceae bacterium
ATCCTCTATTTCATTACTGGACACTTACGAACGACCATCGCGTCGCTGAGATTGTCGTGAAATGGTGTGATTTTCTCGAGCGACAGGGTATCGTGCCTGACGGATCGAAAGCCTACTACGTGATTAACTGTTTCGCAGCAAATGACCCAAAAGCGTCGCCGGGTGAGATTGGGCCGGACATGGAGATGCACAACACCGAAGTGGCTTACATGTTCGCGTTGGGATTGTTTTTCACAAACGACGCCGGGCGTAAAGAGATCTACGGGAGACGTTTGCGCCACTTCCTTCAGTTGGCTGTTCAACTCAACATGAATCGTCCCGCCCGCGCTTTCAACTGGGCCTTCCAGTTCACCAGCCAGCTTATCTATTTCGGACAGCACCAGGGCGAAGGCGTAAGCCGGAAAAAACCGAAAATACCATGATTGCTCCAAGAAAAATTACTCTGCTGCTACTCGTCATTCTCGTTTTGCTGCATCAGCACACGAATGCACAAACACTGTATCGCGTCACGATTCAGCAGGGAGTGAGTGTGAAGATGCGAGACGGCGTGTCGCTCGTTGCGGACGTCTATCGGCCTGTGAGTGACGAAAAGTTTCCCGTTCTGCTCGAACGCACACCCTACAACCGAGCGGGCAGTCTGCGGACGGCAAACGAACTGGCGTCGCACGGCTATATCGTTGTGCTACAGGACACGCGCGGACGATTTGCCTCGGGTGGAGAGTTTTATCCGTTTCGTTATGAGAGTGCAGACGGTTTCGACACTGTCGAGTGGGCTGCAAAGTTGGACCAGTCGAATGGGAAAGTCGGAATGTTTGGCGGTTCTTATGTCGGGGCCACGCAGATGCTGGCGGCAATGGCAGTACCTCCTCATCTCGTGTCGATCTTTCCTTACGTCACGGCCTCTGAGTACTACGACGGTTGGACGTATCAAAGCGGCGCGTTGATGCAGTGGTTCAGCAGTTCGTGGACCTCGGGTCTCACGATCGACACGCTGCGGCGCCAGGCAGACGCCGCACAAGCACCCAAGGAATGGGTGAAGACCCTGCCGCTCCAGGATTATGCGTTGCTCAAAACGCCGCAACCGTCAACACTGGCGCCGTATTTTCGCGACTGGTTATCGCATGAGCGAGACGACTCCTACTGGCAGCAGTGGCGCGTGTCAGATCATTATTCTCAAATGACGGTGATGGGATTGCATGGCGGCGGTTGGCACGATCTATTTCTTAAAGGTTCCATCAAAAACTTCACTGGGTTACAGCAACAAGCCGCGACCGCGGCAGCTCGCGCGGGCCAACGATTGGTCGTCGGTCCATGGGCACATGCACCCACCTCACCCGAGGGAAAGATCGGCGACGTCGTGTTCGGAAAAGCCGCGGTGTTGGATATGACAGCTACCGCTCTCAAATGGTTTGACTACTCACTCAAGGGAATCAAAAACGAGTATTCGAGTGGTGCTCCAGTACGTCTTTTCATCATGGGCGACAACGTCTGGCGCGATGAACAGGAGTTTCCGCTGGCACGCACTCGCTACACGAAGTATTACCTGCACTCAACGAAAGGCGCGAACAGTGTTACTGGTGATGGGCTGTTGAGCCTCGCGTCGCCCGCAACCGAAAAAGCGGACGAGTTCGATTACGATCCGCAGAATCCTGTGCCCACTATCGGTGGGCGGCTATGTTGCGGCCAGGCAATTCCACCGGGGCCTGCTGATCAGAGACCAAATGAGGCGCGCTCGGATGTGCTCGTGTTTTCAACGCCGCCGTTGACTGCAGATACTGAAGTTACCGGTTTTGTTTCGTTGGAGCTCTACGCGTCTACTTCGGCAGTCGATACTGATTTCACCGCGCTTCTGGTTGACGTCGATGAGAGTGGTTACGCGCGTTTTCTCACCGACGGCATAGTGCGGGCACGTTATCGAGAAAGTACCAGAAACGCGACGGAAGTTGTGCCCGGGAAAGTTTACAAGTACACGATCGACTTATGGGCTACGGCGAATGTGTTCAAGGCGGGGCACCGGATCCGGTTGTACGTTTCGAGCAGTAACTTCCCCCGGTTCAATCGAAACCTGAACACGGGCGAAGACATCATGATGTCAACGCGAGCAGTGCGAGCACGTCAGACGATTTACCACGATCGTGAGCACAGCTCGGCACTGATCCTGCCGCTGGTACCTCGGCGTTAATCAAACTTTCTTCTTGCAAACGGTCGAGACTGAGTGTTATAAGGCACGGTTAGTTCCGGTTCCAGACTAACCTAAAAACCCAAAGCAGCCTTACTTGAAGCGCGGCAGGTTCGTTTGAAGCGTGAACAAACCTCCTGAAGGAGTCCAGAGATGAATATCGTACGCACAGTCATGATGGGTGTTTTGGTGGCCGGATGTCTCTTTTGCTTTGCCGGGAGCGCTCAGGCCCAGGGCACAAACCTCGGAACAATTCGTGGCACCGTCACGGACGCGAACGGAGCGGTGATTCCTAATGCCGCAGTCCAGATCACTGACAAAGTGACGCGTCTGACGCGAGACCTTACCACCAACGGTGAGGGAAATTATGAAGCGGCCGCTCTGAAACCCGGCGCCTATGAGGTGGCAGTGACCGCAAACGGCTTCAAGAAAACCGTTGTCGAAGCCGTTATCAGTGGATCGGAAACTGTTCGCGCGGATGTGAAAGCCGAGGTTGGCACCCAAAGCGAGACCGTCGTCGTTAGCGGCGCCGATGCCAGCCTTATTCAGAGAGAGCAGCCCGTGATCGCGAGCACGCTCGACAATCGGCAGCTTCAGGAAGTGCCTCGTGATAGTCGCGAGATCCTGGAGTTTCTCTATCTAAACCCGGACATCACCCAGGGGCCGGGCGGTGATGGCACGTTTAAATTTATCGGCGCGCAGAGCTACGGCGCGACTTTCTCGCTCGACGGTCAGCGTACGAATGGCGGAATTTTTGGTGAGCCGACATCGAGCCAGCCTTCGCTCGAAACTGTCGGTGAGCTGGTCGTTCTATCAAAGAATTTCACGGCCGAGTATTCGGGCGTCGCGAACATTCGCATCGAGACGAAGCGCGGCGGAGCGGACTATCACGGCTCCTTGTTCTACAACAATAAAAATTCAGCACTCGCCGCTCGGACGATTCAAGACAAAATTGATGAAGCGAATTTTCTGCCGACGACCGCTGTGCCGAATTACGTGAAACCTTATTTCAACTTGAATGAAGTCGGTGGATCATTCAGCGGCCCAGTTCCTTTTAGCAGTGAGCGAACGTTTTTCCTTATGTCATACGAGCGACGTTGGGACTTTGCCCCCGTGCGCGTCAGATCCAATAACATACCGAGCTCACTCGTTCTGGCCGGCAACTTCACTCAAATCGTGAATACCAGCAAGCCTGCGGTGCCCGCTTCGGTTATTCCGCTGCTGACTGCGGAGGAACTGGCAAATAATACGATTGTGACCGGGACCACGCGCCGGTTTGTCAGCATACCGTCGCGTCTACTAAACCCGTTCGCTCTCGCGCTGCTGAATGGATACTACCCGCACGCGAATCCGTCCGCGCCCTTGCTGAACGCAAATGCGAGTGGTCAAAACACCACGGGACGCCTCGCCGACTTCACGCAGAGCTTTGGCGGTCTATTAACTCGTGACCTCGCCACGCTTCGAGTGGACCACGACTTTTCCGACAAAGACAAGTTCTATGCGGTTTACAACTTTCAGGTTCGCAGCGGGAACCGTGGCCTCGTAGCAAATCCCCTCCCGGCCTTTGGTCTACTCTCGCAGCACCAGAAGAACCACACGGTTTCTTTGTCTTACACTCGTCTGTTTTCCAACACTGTGGTGAACGAAGTCCGTGGCGGCATCAATTACCAGTTCCTCTACCGCCGCGCAAACATGACGACGGGCGAGTTTTTGTCGAGCATCGGTTTCAACGAGCAGGAAATCACCGCTTACGGCAACGTCGTTGGCGCACGCCTCATCGACACTCCCGGACAGGTGGCGTTTACGTTTGCACCATTTTCGGGAATTCCAAATGGTGGTCGAAACACTGATCGTCCGTTGGATCAGAAGCTGGCAACCTTCGGCGATACAATCACGTGGAGTAAGGGCAAACACTCGATCAAAGCCGGAGGCGACTTTGTTCGCAATCAGGCGGTCGACGGATTTGCTCTTAACCGAAATAATCCGCGCGGAACTCTAAGCTGGGGCGCGACATTCAACGGCTTCGCTCAGTTCTTGTTAGGAATGCCGTCAACGGTGAACAACTCCGCGCTGTTTGTTCGCAATGCTCGCCCTGCTCTCGACGTGTCAAACACTGAGACGGGCGTTTTCTTCCAGGACGACTTCAAAATTCACCCGCGGTTAACGCTCAGCCTCGGACTGCGTTACGAGTTGATAACTCCATTCGTAGACAAGAATGATCTGATGGTCAATTTCGATCCGAACGGCACCGGGAATGGCGGCAGAAAAGGCCGCTTCGTGGTGCCGACGGAAGAAGTGAAAGCGCTTATTCACCCATTCTTTATTACCTATGGAACTGTGACAGCGGCGGACGCCGGCGTTGGACGCGGGCTCGTTAACACAGACAAAAACAACTTCGCGCCGCGCCTCGGCGCAGCCTGGCGCATCACTGACAAGAGCGTGATCCGTGGCGGTTATGGAATCGTGTACCCGACATCCGCCGCGCAGGGAATGCGCGACGCGATCGCGACAAACACTTTCAATCAAACCGTCAGGACCAACCAAAGAGTAGGACTTCCACTTGGCATCAACCCGGCGGGCGGAAATTTCGGACGCGGACTGACGCCTTTCAACAACGCGGTACTCGCATCGGTTCAGGGAATCGCCGCCAACGCCATTCCATTTGATTTGCAGAGTCCGCGCATCGAGCAATTCAACGCGACCTTCGAGCGCGAGCTGTCGAACGATCTCGGGATTCGCGTATCGTACATCGGGGCGCGCCAACATGGTTTGATCGGTGGTTTCGATCTGAATGAATTAACTCCCAGCAATACGCCTTTCGGCGTCACCGATGGTGAAGGAAATCCCTGCTTCGATCCGACACCGGGCGTTATCACAACTGACTTAGGCAACTGTGTTGAATCAGCCGAAGACGAGGCGCGCCGGCCGTTTCCTGACGGGCTCGGCGACTTCCTTGCGAGCTATGGAAACATCGGCCGCGGTCGTTCGCATGCTTTCCAGGTTGAAGTTAACCGCAGGTTTGCTCGTGGTCTGACATTCAATGCCTCGTATACTTTGCTCGATCAGAAGTCGAGCGGTCTCGATATCGGTAATTCGAGCCTCGGAGGCGCAATCTACAATCAGTTCAATCCCGATACGGACCTGTCTGTCGACTCCTTTGTTTCACGGCACCGGCTGGTCTCGTATGGCACCTATGACGTGCCCTTCGGTCGTGGACGGCGCTACGGCAACTCGATGTCGAAAGCGACTGATGCCGTTTTGGGTGGCTTTCAGATTTCGTGGAACATGTTCGCCAAAAGCGGTACCGGCTTCACGCCGTTCTGGATCTGCAACAACTGTAGCCCGGTTTTCCCGGGTAATATCGCGAGTGGCTTTGTCGATGCGGTCGGCGACTTCAACAATGGTCCGAATTTCCGTCCGCGACTTATTGGCGATCCGTATGCGGGCGTGAGTGGTGATCGATTCTTTAATGCGGCTGCGTTCACGCTGCCGACGACAGGCGCTGACGTTTTCGATAACCCTGATGTCGCGAAGCGAAACTCTCTTATTGGGCCCGGAACGTGGGGAGTGAACCTCGGTCTGCGCAAGTTTTTCAGATTCAGTGAGACTACGAAACTCGAGGTGGGTGTGGATTTCAACAATGTCTTTAACCATCCGTTACTCTCACCACTCGACCCGCAGTTTGGTAACCTCGGCGATTTCGACGTCGCGTTGAATTCGTCAGGTCAGCCGGTAATCGCGCCCGAGAGCGTGAACCCTAACCCGAATTTTGGACGCAATCAATTCAGTTGGACGCAAGAGGGAATTGATAATCGTCGATCGATTCGTGCCAAGTTACGGCTCACGTTCTAGACGAGTGGCAACACCGGATGGCGAATGGAGAGCGTCTGTCGCCCAGACGCTCTCCGAGCATAACCGGCGGACATCATGAGCAGCGCTTCGCGTCATAACTTCACACGCAAACCGAATCTTGCGGATGTTACCGCTGCCGGACACGACATGCTGCGGCTGGTCAATCGTCGCATCCTGCTGAGCATCCTCTCGGATAGACAACCGATTTCGCGTGCGGAGATCGCGAAGATCAGCGGTCTGAAGAAGGCCACGATCTCGACCATTACGGGCGAGTTACTGAAGGACTCATGCATCATTGAGGAAGGGTCAGGGAGAACTACGCCGATTGGCGGCAAACCGCCAACACCCTTGCGGCTCAATGCGAAAAGATTTGGACTCTTCGGCGTTGACATTCGCGCCGATGAAACGATTCTCGCGCTCAGTGACTTCAACAATCGCATCGTTTCACGCGTCAGCTTCGAGACTGGATCGGTTGCGACGTCGTTCCTCAGCAAGATTGGTAAGGAGATTCGTAAACTTCAACTCAAGCATGATTCATTCATCGAGTTTCCCGGCATCGGTGTGAGCTTGCCGGGTCTCGTCGATAATCAAAGTGGAAAGTTTCTGCTCTCCGTAGTCCTGCCTTGGCGCGATGTGCCCGTCGTGAATCTTTTGGAGAAAGCGACGAATCTTCCGGTAATCATCGACAACTCGGCGCGTTGTTCGGCGCTTGCTGAGATCTGGCACGGCAAAGCGCAATATGCGCATGTTCGCAATTTACTGTATGTCAGCGTCAGCACCGGCCTGGCGTGCGGCGTTGTTATCGATGGTGGTCTTTACCGCGGCGGCAACAATACCGCCGGTCAATTCGGGCACATTCCCATCGATTTAAGTGGTCCTGATTGCCGGTGTGGGCAAAGAGGTTGTTGGGATCTTTACGCGTCGGACAAAGCGACGCTGAAACGTTACGCGGATCTACGTGGACCAGGCGGCAAACGAGTTTCGACGATGCGCAAGTTAGTCGAGCTGGTAGAGAGCGGGGACACCGCTGCAACGGAAGCCGTCCGCGAAACTGCGCGCTATCTCGGCATCGGCATCACTGGCCTGATCAACGGACTCGACCCTGAGATCGTCGTTATCGGCGGTGAGATCACAAAGGTTTGGGGGGTGATTGAGCCAATCATAGTTGAAGAAACAAAACGAAATTTGCTCGCGCCGCGCTCACACCACATTGCGATCAGACCGTCAGCTTTTGAAGTCCGGCCCAGTCTGAAAGGCGCATTGACGTTGATTCAAAACAGTTTGTTGTCAGTACCACACATGGGTTAATCCCCAAATGTATCGACCGAGCCACACATTAGATGAACTCAAGACCGCGATTGCAGGAGGACTGGTTCCTGCGATGCCCGTGATGTTCGATCGTGGTGGACGTTTTCACCAACGTGCGCACGAAGCATACGTCGAGTTCATGAGTTCACAGCCCATCGCCGGCGCTGCGGTGTGGGCGCATACGGGAAGAGGATTGCTGCTTGACGATGAGACAGCGTGCGTTGTGATGGAGCAGTGGCGACAAGCTCTCCCCGACAAGCCTCTGATCGCAGGCGCCGGCGCTAAGCATTCAAATCCGGGGCAGGCAACGAGTGCGACGCTTTCGATGGCTTCAGCGGCAGCGAAGTACGGTGCAGACGCACTACTCGTTTATCCGCCAACGTGGTTGAAGGATCACGACCAAAGAGACTCGTTGATTGTCGAACATCACCGGCAGCTTGCCGAGCTCGGTCTGCCGCTCGTTTTGTTCTATCTGTACGAGGCGGCTGGTGGTGTTTGTTACACGACTGAAGTTTTGGATGAGCTGCTGTCGCTGTCGAATGTGATCGGCATCAAGATGGCGACACTCGACAGCGTGATGACTTACCAGGACATCGCCCGTCACGTTCAAGCTCGACATCCCGACAAGCTGCTGATCACGGGTGAAGATCGTTTTCTTGGTTACAGCCTGCGTCGCGGAGCGCAAACGGCGCTAATCGGCATGGGCGCCGTTTGCACCGATGTGCAAACTGAATTGATGGCGGCTCATTTCAGCGGCAGAGCTGAGCGTTTTCTCGAGCTGTCTGACCAAGCCGATCAGCTTGCCGAAGTGCTTTTCGTTCAGCCCATGGAAGGCTACATCGGTCGCGTTCTTTTTGCGCTCTCGCAACTCGGAGTCATTCCCGTCGAGGCCGCAAACGATCCGTGGGGGCCCGCATTGACTCCGCACGAGCTCGACAACATCACAAACGTACTCAATGCCCTGAATGTGCAAGTCGGATAATGTTTTCTCTTATAAGTGGACATCCGGAAATCGACTCCAGCGATCGCGCGTCGCTCGTTCGCGACTACGAACGCTTTCAAGCTGGTCTACCGCTGGACCTCGAGGATTATGTTCGCGAGCAATATGGCGTCGATCTGTCCAGTGCTTACGGTGACCACGCAATCAAGAACCCATTCGGCAAAGCGTCAGGTCAACTGTCATTGAACCTCTCGCAAGTACGCCGTGATTGTGAAGAGCAGCTCGGCTTCATCGTGCTCAAGTCGATCATCGCGGAAGACGCTGGCGGAGCGCAGTCGATGGCGGAATGGGCCATCGAAGAAACGCGGATGATCGTCGAACGAATCACCGGTCAGGACAAGACTGAAGGTTGGACCGTCTCGTGGAAGGGACGCGGATGGTACGACACGTTCGCAAAGTACCTCGAGTTTTTTGATGAGGCGTTGTCGGTTGCGAGTCCTGCATCGGTGCTGGTCGTGCCGTCGTGCAAGTATCACTTGCCCAGTGCCGCCGAAGATCTCTGGAAGACTGGCGAGTATGAGTACACGACGCGATGTCTTATCGACGTGTGGCAACGCCATCATCCGCATGAGCCGATGATAATCGAGAAAGACTTCAGTCCAACGCTGGCGGGTTCCGATCGCGCCGCTCAGGCGGAAATGATTATGGAATGGCTGACGCGCGTGACTTCGCTGATCAGACAGGGAGCGAGCCCGCGACCGGTGAAGATTGGCCTGAAAGTGTTCAATGCCATTCTCGATGATGCGTTTCAACTCGAGATGCTGCGTACCATCAACGAAAAATGTTCGGGTGAAGCAGTTCCTGATTTTCTCGTTTATGCGAACCGTCTCTTCGATCCGGAGCGTGAATTCGACGGTGTGCGCGGCATTGCGTATGGTGGTCCGGATCTCAGCGCGCGGAATTTGAATGTGCTGGCCCAGTTGCGCCAACTCGAACGACAGGGCGCGATCCCGGTTTGCAAGTTACCTATCAGCGCCACCGGCAATATCGTATCCGGGCGAATAACGGCTGAATATCTTTTGCGCGGCGCAAGTAGTTTTCAGATTCACACTTTCTTTCAATTACCCAGCGGCGAGTACTCGATGAAGACGGGCGGTAAGACAGCGCGCGCCTTGCTGGAGCTCTACTTTCATCCCGAAAACGGTCTGCTCGCATGGCTGCTGCATCTGCGTCGTGTATTTGCCTGGCCGGTGGATTGGAATGTTAAGCAGATGGCTGAATTCTGCATGGAGCCGGCGAACAATGTCTGGGCGGAGCATGCCTCGGCATTGAACTGAGGAATTGTTTTTTGCTTGTGGGCAAGCGTTCTGCTGGGAGGAGGTCAGTACCAACCTGCGGTAGCGGGTGGGTCGACGGTCAGCATGCGATATTTTCCCAGATTTTGACATTCGGAGGTTGACCCACCCGCTACCGCAGGTGGTACTGACCTCTTCCAAGTGTGAACACTGACTTTGCGGCAGGTAATAAATATTCGTTTGTTGTTTGAATCCGATATTCCCGCAGCGATGCAGCTCAAAGACGTGGCGGGCTGGAACCAGACTGAAGAAGATTGGCTTCGCCTGCTGGCGCTCGAGCCGAACGGTTGTTTTGCAGCGGTGAAAGATGGCCGTTTGGTCGGTACGACCACCACAACCAGCTACGGTAACGATCTGGCCTGGATAGGAATGGTGCTGGTTGATCCGCAAGAGCGCCGGCGGGGAATCGCGACGCACTTAATGAATGTTGCGATGGACTATCTGAAAGACAAAGTGGCGACCGTGAAGCTCGATGCGACCGCGCAGGGCAAACCAGTTTACGAGCGGTTCGGCTTCCGGGTTGAAACCGTCTTCGAACGATGGAGTGGAACATTCAACGCGCATACAGCGACGGCCGCGAAGCCGCTGGACGAGGATGCGATTCGCGACTTACTGGAGTTCGATCGAATCGCGTTTGCTGCTGATCGCTCGAGGTTAATCGAGAAGCTCATCGACGATGCATGTGTACCGCCGGTTTTGCTGCGAGATGGAACCTTGAACGGTTATGCGCTGGCAAGAAGAGGTATTAACGCAGATTACATCGGGCCGGTCGTAGCAAGAAGTCCGCAACACGTCGAGGCATTGTTGGACCAGGTGTTGACTGCGCTGGCAGGACGTCGTGTTTACATCGACTTCAACACAGAATGCGGTTCCAGCTCGAGCGTGTTATCGGATCGCGGTTTCGTTAAAGAACGTGACCTCATTCGAATGGTTAAAGGTGGGCCAGGTAGGAAAACGTCGCCGCTCGTTGTCGCCATCGCGGGTCCCGAAATCGGCTGAGACTAAAGACCAATCGGAGGCATATGGAATCAACGGCTATGGTGCAGGACGGATTGAAACAAAACTTTCGTGCTGACCAGCTCAACGTCTACGTTTATGAATCACGGCCGCAGATGGGCCAGGCAGCAGCCGCCGTCATTGCGGCCGAGATCCGCCGTGCCATTGAAGAACGCGGCCGTGCTGTGGTGATTCTCGCATCCGCGCCGTCGCAGAATGAGTTTTTGGCGAGTCTGGCCGAAGCGCCCGATATCGATTGGTCGCGCGTGACTGCTTTTCACCTCGATGAATACCTCGGTATGGATGCGCAGGCGCCGCAATCGTTTCGAAAGTTCCTGATCGATCGACTTGTTAACAAAGTGCCGCTCGGTCAGTTTCATGGCTTGCGTGGTGAGGCGCCGGATGGCGCGGCTGAAGCAAAGCGCTATGCCAAACTCCTGGAGGAGACTCCACCTGATTTTGCCGTTCTCGGAATTGGTGAAAATGGTCACCTCGCGTTTATCGACCCGCCCTTTTGTGACTTCAACGATCCTGAAGCCGTCAAGGTGGTCCAACTGGACGAGGTCTGTAGAAATCAGCAGGTTAATGATGGAGCATTCGCAATCATTGACGAAGTTCCCCAACACGCTCTGTCCCTGACTATCCCCACTTTAATGCGCACCCCAAAGTTGTTCGCGATCGCCCCAGGACCGGCAAAGCGGCACGCAATCAAGCGCTCGCTTGAAAAACCGGTGAGCACCAGTTGCCCGGCGTCGATTCTGCGCACGCATCCAAACGCACATTTATTTATTGACGTCGTGGCCGCAGAGTTCCTGGACCACTAAAGAGTCGCATAACTCTCCCCCCACGTTCACAAGTGACCGGTAAAAGGAGAACAGCATGCACAGTTCAGTTCACGTAATCGATTACGTTGTGCTTGTCTGTTACTTGTTGCTGATGGCCGGAATCGGCGCCTACTTTATGCGCTTCATGCGGGTCGGTGCGGACTTTTTGAAAGGCGGCAATCGCATCGAGTGGTGGGTAGCGGGCATGGCCTCATTTATGTCCGGCTTTTCTGTTTGGACCTTCACAGGCGGAGCCGGATTCGCGTACCGGCAAGGCGTGATCGGTGTCTTCCTGCTGTTTCTGGCCGTACCTGCTTTCTTCTTCGGATACGTCTTCTTCGCTCAGGCGTGGCGCCGGTCCCGCGTCAGCACCGTCGTTGAATACATTCGGAGTCGTTTCGGCGAAGGCACACACAAGATGTTTTCGTGGTTGACTGGACCAAGCCAGTTGATGTTTGGCTCAGTTCGACTCTTCGCGTTGTCGAGCTTCATGTCGATTGCGCTGGGCGTGCCGGTGGAGTATCTAGTGATCATTTGCGGTTTAGTGGTCCTGGCGTACACGGTGCTCGGCGGCTACTGGGCGGTGTGCTTCACGGACATGTTTCAGTTCATGTTCCTGTTTCCGATTGCCTGCGTTTTGATGGTTTTGTCACTCGCGAATGTCGGAGGTTTCAGCAGCTTCGTCGCGCAAGCTCCGGTGGGTTACTTCAATCCGTTCGCCGGTGAGTACGGTTGGTTATTCCTGATCGTTTACACGATCTCGCAAACGACCGGCTACAACAATTTCGGCAACGCGCAAAGATACTTCTGTGCCGACACGGAGCAGTCGGCCAAACGAATCGCGATTCTTTGCATGATCCTGTTCACGATCGGCAGCGTTATCTTTTACCTGCCTCCATTGATCGCACGAGTGGCGTTGCCCGAGCTGGGCACAGCCGCA
This sequence comes from Pyrinomonadaceae bacterium, assembly GCA_044867025.1. GTDB lineage: Bacteria > Acidobacteriota > Blastocatellia > Pyrinomonadales > Pyrinomonadaceae > PSRF01. Next base: position 12,395 of record JBIOUJ010000255.1, read on the forward strand.
AACGGTTTGAAGCAGCCCTCCGAAGCAGCGTACATCGCGATGGGACTGCGTGTGTTACCGCCCGGCATGATCGGTGTGCTGTTGGCGGCGATGCTGGCGTCGTCGATGGCTTCTTTGTCCGCTCACAACCACATCATCACCGGCATCTTTGCGAAGGACATCTATCAAGGTTACCTGCGCAGGGATGCTACTGATCGGCACATGCTGACGGCGAGTCGCCTCACCTCGCTCGGTGTTGGTGTCGTAATGATTTGCGTGGCGCTTCTCTTTGCACAAGGAGCGACCGGAATCTTCACGCTCCTTTTCATTCTCGAGTCGATGTTTCTCATTCCTCTCGGACTGCCGCTGCTCTATGGGTTCGTTGCGAAAGGTGGACCATGGTGGTCGGCCGTCTGCGCCTATATCGTGGGCGCGATTACTTCGCTATTCGTGAACCTCTACTTGAACCGGTATCTGGGTATGGGCCTGAACGAGACCTACCTGATTGGCCTTCCAGCCATCACAACCACGATCGCGTTTTTCGTTCCGGTTCTTTTGATCTCACCGGAAGGCGAGTTTGGGCGCAGAGTCGAGGCCTTCTTTCAAAAGTTGAAAACGCCAATCGATCCGGCAACTGAGTTGGGACCGACGGGTGTGTCGGGTCGAGGGCAACTCGCTCTCGTTGGAAAAGTGACGACGGGAATGGGCGTGGCCTGTTTTCTTCTCGTAGCGGCGAGCGCAGCGGGCCGCGATCGTTTGATCGTCGGAATTTATGCCGTTGTAACAACACTCATCGGCCTGGCATTTATCGGAGCCGGTCGCGTGCCAAACAAACCTGATCAGACACGGTCTCAGGCAGTTGCAGTTGTGATTGAGAAATGATGATTTCGGCGAAAACCGGTCTCGGGCTGAAGCAGTTTTCTCTGCGGCTCTCTGCGTACCTCTGCGTTCTCTGCGTTAAATGGCTGTTTCAACGCAGAGACCGCAGAGATACGCAGAGGGCCGCAGAGAATGCACGCTATGTCGCGATCCTACTTGCGTGTTACCTGCTTTTCGCGCCAATCACAATGGGCGCTGTCCGAGCCGTCTGGGCCGTAAACGATGGCGAGAAAGTTGAACGAGACGATCTCAACAATCCGAACAAGGGTGCGAACTCAGCCTGGGACGGACACAAAGTAAAAATCTTCGGAGCTCGCAACGAGATCATCGCCTTCCAGCTAATCATTGAAGCCGATCAGGACGGTATCAAGCGTTTAGCACTCACGCTTCCGCAGTTAGTGCAGCAAGGAGGCAGGTCGAGGATCAGTTACACCGCGCCCGCCCTGGATCCGACGAATTACACCGGCCGGCCCATTCAAATATTTTCGGTCAATTACATGAACGTCGAGGTTCCGTCACACGCGGAATGGGTTTACAAGGTGGGTTCGCCGGCCGCGCCAAAAGACCCGACTGGATGGAAGCCGGTACAACTGATACCTGAGAACGCGCGTGCCGGTCTTGGCGGGTTTCCGCTTAGTGTCGCCGGCAATCAGAATCAGTCCGTATGGATCGAGATCTACACTGCCAGAGACCTTAAAGCCGGAGTTTATTCAGGAACCATCGCGGTAGACGCTGACGGCCGGAAGCAAACCATACCGATCGAGCTCGATCTGTTTGATTTCACCCTCCCGGATCAAAACAGCATGAACGCGATGGTTTACTACGAGAGCTTGCAACCCAAACTATACCAGGGACGAGATCTCGATCCGGAGTATCATCGCTTTGCACACCGCCAACGTGTAGAGCTAGTTAACGCTTACGACATAGATTCTGTATCCGCCGCGTTGGGACGTTTCGACGGCAGCGATTTCACGAAGGCAAAAGGATACGAAGGACCGGGTCTTGGTGTCGGAAACCAAATCATTCCGCGAACGTTCTACGGTCCGGGCAAAACGTTTGATGAACGCAGCCACGCCTGGCGTGAAGCCGATCGCTGGATATCGTTTCTTCGTGAAAAATTTCCAAACGCAATCACGTTTCTCTACTTGCCGGACGAGCCGGGTCGTTCGCAGTACAACTACATTCGCCAACTCGCCGAGAATATTCACACCAATCCCGGACCAGGCAAAGCCTTACCATTATTTGTAACCAAGCATTATGTGAAAGAGCTCGACGGAGCCATCGATATCTGGGACACAGGACCCCTCGGATACGACATTAAACGCGCGAACGAAGAACGCCAACGCGGACGCAAATACTGGATTTATAACGGCGGACGTCCCGCGGCAGGGGCGATTGTTATCGACGCACCAGCCACCGATCCGCGGGCGACGATTTGGGCCTGTTTCAAACACGGTATCGATAATTACTTTTACTGGCATGGCGTGCACTGGCAGCACAATCGCCAGAAGGTCGGAGAGCGCAAGCAGAATGTTTGGGCCAATCCGATTACGTTCGACAACCGTGGCCAGCCAAACAAACCACTCGACGATCAAGGTTACATAAATGGTGACGGGGTCCTGATTTATCCCGGTGAAGATAAACTTCATCCGGAACAGGATCGCGGCATACCCGGTCCTATCTCAACAGTTCAACTCGCAAATTTTCGCCGTGGTCTCCAGGACCACCAATATCTGACCCTCGCCCGAAAGTTAAAACTGGACTCATTGATTAACGACGTTCTCCAGTCTGTGGTCCCCCGCGTTTTTTCTGACTCAGGTCCAGCCGTCGGTTTTTCAGAAGCTGGAAATGATTATGAACGTGCTCGCTACAAACTCGCGCAAGCGATTGCGAAGCAGGGCGCGAAATAGGGAGAAATATGAAACACCTCATAGTTACACTTTTTCTGATTGCGGCGTGCGGG
>JBIOUJ010000256.1:0-46714 GCA_044867025.1 Pyrinomonadaceae bacterium
TTTCAGTTGAGTCTCTACGTGCAGGAGCTGGGCGATTTTCGCGTCAACCTCGAACATTACAATCGACTCGTCGGCAAAGATCCTGATTCAGTCAACACCTTACGCCAGCTCGTCACGTACCTGGACCATTCGCCGATACCGGCCGGCTTCGATAAGAACAATTATCTCTATCAGCACGCGATGGTTACGGCGCAGGGACGGCCGATCGACTCAGCACGGTTCTACAAAGAGAGCGCGAATCGAGTTGGCGATCTGGTCGAGGATTTCTACGCGGCGTCGTTCAACCAGAAAGGCGTTACGTACGACCACCTCAACGACATCGCCGAGACGGAAAGCTTGCTCAGCCGGCCCGAGTACACGTGGCTGTCGACATATGTGTTCGATCCACACTCTCCGTTCCACGGCATGACGCTTTCGTCCGGGCTCGGCGAATTGAGAAAAGCCCTCCAGGATCTGCGGCGCGAAGAGTTCATGTCGCGAGATGCCGCGGAAGAATTATCGCTAGCGCTTCCACCCGAGCCGATTCGCTACCAGCACCTCGTGCGACGCGTGCTCACCTGGGATCAGGACGCACTCAAACAAGCAATCGCTTTGTACGACCAGTACGAGAACTTCGTCGAGACCAAGTCTTACGAACGCACCGAGTATCTCAACAACTCCGTGAGGCAGGCGGCAAAGACGCGTTTGAAAACAAGAATGAGCCGGCTGTTTCGCGAGGCGCGTAAATACCAGGCAGCCGCGCCTGTCGCCGAAGGATCAGCATTGCGCGCGAGCCTGATCGCGGAAATTCAGAGTCTTCAGGAAGCACAACCGAGTCTGGCGCGCGCTCTACAGATTTCTGCCGGTCTCGGCCTCGACGGAGAGCTGCGCAGCGCGTTGTCGGTGCAGGTTTCATACCTGCTGCGAGGCATTTACCGCGAGTTTGTGTCGCAACAGTTCTACTCGATGAAGCGCACGGATTTCGCGTGGTGGAATGGCAGCCAACCCGTTTCTTTCCTTGCTTATGATCTCTCGAGCGTCGAGGACCTGACGGGCTATCTCGCGTTACAGCGAAAGAACATCGCATTTCTCGCACGCGATCTCGCCGTACCGCTGCTGACGTTTTCCGCTTCGCAGAATATCTACACACAGTCGGATGTTTTGTTTGATTGGAATGAAATCCTGACCGACCTCGACGCGTTCGAAAACAAGTTACCCGGCAATCCGATCTCTTCGCTGGAGTCGTTCATCGTCACTGACATGGACCGCGTCAGCATCGATAGTTGTTCGTCGACTCTCAACGTAACGAGTGATTCTTCGCGAGACTATTTCCTGCGCATTCGAAACTCGATGCGCGCGCAATTCTATCGTCGTTGCAATGAACTCGCGCGCATCAAGGCCGTGAACGATACGCTCTTTGCGCTCGAGAACTACGGCGAAATTGGAGACGCGTTCAACAAGAGTCTCGCCGGTGGTTTTCCGTTTACCGATCTGAGTACGCGGCCAAACTATCCCGACCTCGATCCGTGGGAGATGCTGAAGTTCTTCCGCTTGTTCGATAGTAAGGAGAAAGCAGCCCGCGCGGCACTGGCGCGCAGCGCTGACTTCGGAGCTGCGCCGCAGAGCGCCGCGGAATTTTTGGACCAGGTTGCGGCAGTGCGTGAGTTCTTCGCTCCGTTTCTCGAAAAGAAGCAGGGGCCGATGTTCGACTTCCGCGTGCAGTTCCGCGTCAACCAGGAGCAGGAGATCGGCGCGAACCAGATCATCGATTGGAAGTTTGAAGTCGGAAAGAAGAAGTTTGCTTACCTCAGCGACGATGTCGAGGGTCGCTGGCTCTTCGGCGATCCCGTACGGCTGACTCTTCGCTGGGCCAACAACTCGCCTGTGCTGCCGGTCACGAGCGCAACTCCAGCATCCGTCAAGGCAAAAGATCGGATCGCAGTGTTCGAATACAACGATCGCTGGTCGCTGTTCTCGTTCCTTCTGAAACACGGTGTCATGTTGAAACGCGCAGGCACACCCGCGGAGTGCGACCAGGGATTCGACGCCGAGCCTTACACACTGAAGTTCACAGTCAGAACGGATCCGGATCCGGCGGGACAGCCCGTGCAGCATTCGGAGTTGAAGGGGTCGAACGCGGAAGTTTTCATGCGGATCAGTCTCGTCACTGCGAACAAACAGGAACCGTTGATGCTCCCGTGTTTTCCGAGAAAAGCGCCGCCCATACCGAGATTGCCCGTAGTCATCGAGAGGAGTGAATGAGATGAGCGTGCTAGCGTTCCCGCAAACAAGTGATGTTCAAGAGTTGCTGCAACCGATCCCGGGTCCGAACCCGGCCGGTGAATCACTTCGTTACCAGGGAACTTACGATCGAATTTCCGAGGCTCGTCGTGAAGACGATCCAAATCTGAGCCAGGGCATCTACAAAGCCTCTCTGAAACGCGCCGATTGGGCCACTGCCGAGGCCATCTGCGTCGACGCGCTCGCAACTCGCACGAAAGATCTGCAAATCGCAGGCTGGTTGCTCGAAGCGTGGCTCCATCTTTACGGGTTCTCGGGTGTCGCCAAAGGACTGCGGATCATGGCCGGCCTGTGCGATCAGTTCTGGAACGATCTGTACCCTGCTATCGAGTCTGGTGATCTCGAAGGTCGTATCGCGCCGTTCGATTGGATCGAACAGAAGCTCACGCTCAAGCTCAAGCAAATCCCGCTGACTCTGCCGGACGAGTTCACTGGAGAAAGTTATTCGTACGTTGACTGGCAGAGTGCATGCCACTTCGAAAATCTTGCGATGAAAGATCCGCGAGCACTGCAAGAAGCGCTCGCCAAAATCCACCCCACAGTCGCCACTTTCCGCGCCACCGTCGCTTCAACCGATCGCACGTTCTACATCGAGCTGGTTGAAGACCTCGCCGAGGCGATCGACGCGTGCGTTCTGGTCGAACAGGTGTTGGACCAGAAGTGTGGAAAGGAAGCACCAGGTTTACGCCAACTCAAAGAATGTCTGAGCGCAATTCAAGAGCTCATCTTCCAGGACTTGCAGATCCGCGAAGCGGAATCCGAAGAAGACGAGGAACTACTACCCACGGCAGCAAACGAACCGGAGATGGAACTGTGGACCACCGGGCCCATTCGCAGTCGTTCTGACGCGTACCGGAGACTGTCGGAAGCTGCCGATTACCTGCTTCGCACCGAGCCGCATAGTCCAACGCCGTACCTGGTCAAGCGCGCCGTCGAGTGGGGAAACATGAGCTTGCCTGAATTGCTTCAGCAAATCGTGCGGAATGAAGGTGAGTTGGATGAAATGGACAGGCTGCTGCGGCTGACCGGAAAGGGGTGGCCCACATGACCTAAGCAAAGCAACTACGCCTTGCCTCAGAACTCGTCTCATTCACACCGGGCTTTAGCCCGGTGCTAAACGAGGCCATTGAAGAGGAAACCGTTTCAACGGTTTTCTCCAGTTCGCTACGAAAACCGTTAAAACGGTTCCATAGAGCTGAGTGCCTTTCCACCGGGCTGAAGCCCGGTGTGAATGAGAAGGACTCTTGAGGCAAAGCAAAGTCACCGCAAAATTGTTAAGCACAGCAATTAAACCGCAAACCCCCAACCAAAAAGGAGAGAAGTCGATGCCAGAAAGCACACAACACAAACTGGATCGGATACGTCCTCCGCGGGTGCAGATCACCTACGACGTGGAGACCAGAGGTTCATTCGTCAAGATGGAACTCCCCTTCGTCGCCGGGATTCTGGCCGACCTTTCAGGAAACGTAGACGATCCGAATCGCGTCCCCCTGCGGGATCGCAAGTACGTTGAGATTGATCGCGACAACTTCAACGACATCATGAAATCCATTGGACCAAAAGTCGCTTTAAACGGTGGTTCAAAAGTTTTGCAGTTCGAGAGCCTCGACGACTTCAGTCCCATCAACGTCCTGGATCAAATCGAGCTGAAAGCCCGCTTTGAAAAGCGCACCCGGCTGTCGGACGCAGTTGCCAAGCTCGACGGCAACGTCAAGCTGCAACAGAAGTTCGTCGAGGTGCTCAGAGACGAGACGAAGCGCAAGGAGATGAAGGCGAAAGTGGATGAGCTCAAGGCTTTGTTGGCCGAACCGGCCGAGCAGCCGAAAGCACCCGAACAGCCAGCAGCATCGCCTGAAACTCCGCAGGAACCTGAAGGAGGTAAGAAAAAATGAGTACCCCTACACCTCAAACTGAACTGCAAAGCAAACTCCAAATCCTTCACGAGACTTTGGAAACAAAACTTGTCCGCGATCCTTCGCAAGCAAGACAAGCGATGGATGCCGTGTCTGAGCTGATCGAGTCAGTCGAGGCAGGAGAGATTGCGTTGAGCGAAGACACCGATCTGATCGGCGCCATCAACCAACGCATCGCAGCACTGGACCAGGAAGTGGACCAGGGACTCAACGAAGTGATGCACCATGATGCATTCTGCAAGCTCGAAGCTTCATGGCGCGGACTCCACTATCTCGTCAGCCGTGCTGAAACCGGGACCATGTTGAAGCTTCGTCTTCTGAACGCAACCAAAGACGAGATTCAAAGGGATCTGGAAAGGGCCGTCGAGTTCGATCAGAGCGTCCAGTTCAAGAAGATTTACGAGGAAGAGTACGGGACGTTCGGCGGCAGTCCTTACAGCATGCTGGTCGGCGACTACGAGTTTGGACGCAGCCCGCAGGACATCAAGTGGCTCGAGAAGATGTCGAATGTAGCCGCGGCCGCGCACGCGCCGTTCATCGCCGCTGCGAGTCCGCAAATGTTCGACATGGATTCGTTTGACGAGCTTGGCAATCCTCGCGATCTCGCCAAGATCTTCGAAAGCAGCGAACTCGTTCCGTGGCGTTCCTTCCGCGACAGTGAAGACTCACGTTACGTGGCGCTTTGCATGCCGCATTTCCTGCTGCGTTCGCCATACGGCCGCGACACGCGACCGGATGACAAAGGCGAGGACCAGAAACAACGCATCACCGGACGCATACCGTCCGATGACGTCGACTTCCAGGAAGAAGTTGACGGAAATCCGAAAGACTACTGTTGGGGTAATGCCGCATACGCTTTGGCGGAACGCATCACCAACGCCTTTGCGCTGTACAGGTGGACCGCTGCGATTCGCGGAGTTGAAGGTGGAGGACTGGTCGAAGGACTGCCGGCCGTCAACTTCAGAACCGATGAAGGCGACGTCATTCTGAAGTGCCCGACTGAAGTCGCAATCACGGATCGACGCGAAAAGGAACTGAACGATCTCGGCTTCATCACGTTGGTCCATCGCAAGAACACCGATCACGCCGCGTTCTTCGGCGGCCAGACAACGCAAAAGCCGAAGGTGTATCAGGATCCGCAAGCGACTGCCAATGCGCGCTTGTCGAGTCAACTGCCGTACGTCATGGCTGCTTCACGCTTTGCGCATTACATCAAGGCAATGATGCGCGACAAAGTCGGCAGCTTCATGACTAAGGAGAATGTTTCCGACTATCTCAACAAGTGGATCGCAGATTACGTGTTGCTTGACGACAGGGCTTCGCAAAGCTCGAAGGCGTCGTTTCCACTGCGCGAAGCTCGCGTCGACGTGGAAGACGTGGTGGGCAAGCCCGGTGTTTACAAGGCAGTCGTCTACCTGCGGCCCCACTTCCAACTTGATGAGCTCACAGCTTCGATTCGCCTCGTAGCTGAACTGCCGCCACCTGTGGCTGCGTAACAAACTCATTCTGACCTGAACGGAGGACATTATGGACGTATTGTTGATGAAAATGGACCCCGCAATTGAGGGAACCAGCACGATGGACAAGTTCGCTAAGCAGATCGAACTCTTGTCGTTCAGTCATGGTGTGGCGATGCAAATCACCGGCGACATAAGCAACACGGAAAGAACGTCGGGCAAACCAAATCACCAGGACTTCACCATCACCAAGTATCTCGATCAGTCGTCGCCCAAACTCAACGAAGCATGTTGTAAAGGTGACAACTTCACGAGTGTCGAAATCGTGGTGGGCCGGAACGATAAGGGCGCGGTGATACCGCTAATCACGTACACGTTGAAAAACGTCGTGCTCTCTTCGGTATCGATTGGCGGTGGCGGCGGCGACAAGCCCGTCGAGACCGTGACGATGAACTACAACCACATCACCTGGGACTTCTGCAAGCAGAAGGCGGAAGGTGCGGAGCAGGGCCACATCCCAGGCAAGTGGGACCTGGCGCTGAACAAAGCCGCGTAAGTTAGCGTGATGCGCCGAAGCGTTAATGGAGTTTGAAATAACGCCGAAGGCGTTGGCTAATTTCAGCCCAGGGTTCGAGCGCAGTGAGAACCCTGGGTTGAAATGAAAAGAAATTGCTTGAACCCTGAAAGGGTTCATCGCGCGGGAAACCCTTACAGGGTTGTAAATCAGAATAAATTGCGGTTCCCAGGGTTGTCGCTAACGCTCCAACCCTGGGCTGAAATTAGCGAACGCCTTTGGCGTTTGTTCCGAAACGTGATTCACGAACTGACCATGGCAGATCCGAAACCCATTGCCGGCGCGCGAGCGTTGCTCTTCGACCGCCTGGTCGATGTTCCTGACTGGGCTGAACAAGAGCAACCCTTGCGCATCCTTAACCGCGAGCAATTGAAAGCCTCGGTGCGCCGGGAACTGGAGCGGTTGCTTAACACGCGCTGCTCCATCCCATTGCACCGTGTGAGCGAAGAGGAAAGGTCTGTCGTCAACTACGGCATTCCCGATTTCTCTTCGCTTTCGCCACACAACGCCGACGATCACGCACTGATAGCTTCGATCGTGGGCCAGACCATAGCGGCATTTGAACCACGCCTGCGTCAGGTGCGCGTCGAAGTGGGACCCGTGTTCAGTGCTGAGTCGGCGTTGTGGCTAAACATCAACGCGGAACTGGTCGTCGGCATGTTCGCCGAACCGGTTTCATTTCCATTGACATTGAACAGCAAGAACGGAACGGCGGAGATGCATGATAGCCAATAGTCACGAAGAACTTTTGAAGTACTACAAGTCGGAGCTGACTTACCTGCGCCGCATGGGAGGCGTGTTTGCCGAACGCTATCCCAAAGTCGCAAAGCGCCTGGAGCTCGGACGCGACGAGTGCGCCGATCCGCACGTCGAGCGCCTCATCGAGTCGTTTGCGTTCCTGACCGGCCGGTTACAACACGAGATCGATAGCGAATTTCCCGACATCACCAGCGCTCTGCTGAACATTCTTTATCCGCAACTGACAAGCCCGATACCGTCGATGGCGATCGCTCAGTTCAATGTCGCTCATGACCAGGGAAAGATGACGACCGGCTTCAGGATCGATCGTCATACTCCGCTCTTCGCCGACGCCGCCAACGGAGTCTACTGTCGTTTCAGAACCTGTTATCCGGTTACGTTGTGGCCGTTGAAAGTAGCGGGCGCACAACTCGAGAGCACGCATCGCTGGAGCTTTATCGATGCCGACAGCAAGTCCGTCGCGTCGCTGCGTTTGAAACTGGAATGTCTGCCGGGCGGAAAACTTAACGAACTGCCCGTCGATCGTCTGCGCTTTTACCTGAACGGCGATACGACGTCCGCTGCTACGCTTTACGAGCTGCTGTTCTGCAACGTGCAGGACGTCGCGATTCAAATCCCGGGCGCCGCTTCTCCTGTTTTTCTCGGCGCCGGCGCAATCAAGTCGGTTGGGCTGGAAGAGTGTGACGACATGTTGCCGCATCCACCCAACGTGCATCCGGGATACATGCTGTTGCTGGAATACTTCGCGTTTCCCAAGCAGTATCTCTTTTTCGATCTGTGTTTCGATCAAGCGAATCCCGATCGTCGCGGCTCTACAAACACGTTGCTCGACTTTATCGGAAACCAGGAAGCGAGCAGCATCGACGTGTTGATACTGCTCAACCGGCAATTGAAAGAAAACCTGGTCGTCGACGAGAACACGTTCTGTCTCGGCTGCACTCCGATCATCAACCTGTTTCCAAAGACGACTGAACCGATTCGTCTCGATCATCGCAGTCTCGAGTATCCGCTCATTCCCGACAAGCGCCGCGAACGAACGACTGAAATCCATTCGATCCTTTCAGTCTCAGCTTCGTCCAACGACGCCGACACTACGGAACGTGTCGAACCTTTCTATTCCTATAATCATCGGCTCGAGACCTCCGATCAAAAGGCATTCTGGCATGCTCGCCGCGTTCCCGCGCAACGGAAAGATCTCCCCGGCAACGAGATGGTGTTGTCGTTTCTCGATCTCGATCTCAAACCGAGTTTTCCCCCGATGCAGACGGTCTATGCACACACGCTGTGCACGAACAGGGAACTCCCATGCGAACTCCCGGTCAGCGCTGTCTTTCAGATCGAACAGCAGGCGCCGCTCGATCGTGAACGTCCGATCGTGTGTCTCGGGAAACCGACGCAGCCGGTGCCACCGCCTCTGCGCGGCGCGACGGCCTGGCGGCTGATTTCACATCTATCACTCAACCATCTCTCGCTGTCCGAAGAGAAAGACAGCTTACCGGCGTTAAAAGAGATTCTGCGGCTCTATTGTCTATCCGAGTCGCATCATCATTTGATTGAAGGCCTTAAAGAGATGACGTGCCGCAAAGTCGTGCGTCACGTCGGAAGCGATCCGTGGCGCGGTTTCTGTCGCGGCAACGAAGTGACGCTGGTCCTCGACGAGGACTTTTACGAAGGCAGCGGCGGCTTTCTTTTCGGCGCGGTGCTCAACCGGTTTCTCGCTTCGTATACGAGCGTCAATTCATTCACTCAACTTATCGTGAAGAGCAAGCAACGCGAAGGGGTCTGGAAACAATGGGAGCCGATGGCGGGCGAAACAATCCTGCTGTAAACAACTACGGTTGGGGATCACAGACGGCGATCGAAGACTGGCTCTTCGCCGAAGGACACCGGTTTGACTTTTTCCAGGCCGTTCGCTTGCTCGAGATCATTCACACCCTCAGTGGTGAACGACTGATCCCACCGGCACAGAGCGCGGATCCGACGAAGGAGATCGTGCACTTCCGATCGGTCGTCAAACTCGATTTTCCTTCCAGCGACATCGCTCAGGTCAAACGCAAGAAAGATCTTCCTAAACGAGAACAGCCGAAGGCGCCGGCCGAAATGTCCGTCAACTTCCTTGGTCTCGCAGGCTGTCTCGGCGCCCTCGACATTCCGAGCACAGAGCTCGTTCTTCAACGCGAGTCGCACAACGACAAAGCGCTCACAGACTTTCTCGACATCTTCAATCATCGCCTGGTTTCACTGCTCTATCGCATTCGAAAGCATCATCGAGTCGGTCTTGGTGCTGCCACACCAGGCGACGATCAAATCGCGCGCTACCTGTATTCACTTATCGGAATGGGAACGCCGCGATTGCAGGGCCGGATGCACATCCGCGATCGCGCGCTGCTCTATTACACAGGCATACTGGCCCAACAACCGCGATCGATGGCCGGACTGCAACAAATCCTCACCGATTACTTTCAAGTCCAGGTTAAAACGACGCAATTTGTCGGCAAGTGGTGCGACCTCGAAGAGAACCAGTGGACCAGGATTGGCGAGTCGGGCGCAAACCAAAGACTCGGGCGCGACACGTGTGTATTGGGAACTCGAGTGTGGGACCAGCAGGCGCGCTTCGAGATTGAACTTGGGCCACTCAGTCTGGATGACTTCGAGAGCTTCCTGCCGACCGAGTGGCGCTTCGGCGTGCTTTGCGACCTCGTGCGTTTCTACGTGAAGGACGAGTATGAGTTCAACGTGCGGTTGATTCTGAAGGCGGATGAGATTCCGAACGTCGCGTTGAGCACTGAGCCGGCACTCTCGTGGATGTCGTGGCTCGGTCCACGGCGTGACGTCACGCCGCATGTAAACGGCAACGGGCATGGTCCACCCGCCATTCCCGAGAATCCGTACATCGTGATCACTCCTGAGTCGCTGCGCTCCAACACTGGAGCGATCAAGAGTCATATTCTTTATCGTTTGCCGCGCGCGAAACAGGCGGCGTTGCTGGGACGGATGACGCGCACGATTCCGAAGAACACCGTGTTGATGTTGCAGGGCAATCCCGGCATTGCGATGTACATCATTAAGCGAGGCAAAGTGCAGTTGTCGCGCTGCGAAGAGCACGGCAAGGAAACTGTTCTGGGTGTGTTGACCAAGGGTGATTGTTTCGGCGAGCGCGCGCTGCTCAGAAAGAAATCGTACAGCGAAACCGCGTTGACGTTGACTGAGTGTGAAGTGTCCGTTCTCAGGAGCGAACACCTCACGTTTGCGATGATGCAGGATCCGATTTTCAGACGCACGATCGAGGCTTATCTGAGTTCGGCCACAGATTACACAGATTAAGCGACACAAAATGAGCGCTACTTACGTTCAGGACAATCTAAAACTAAAAATCTCGACCCCGCTGGGACCGAACAAGCTTCTGTTGCGTTCATTCCGCGGTGAAGAGCGAATCTCGGGCCTGTTTCAGTTCACGCTCGAGATGGTCTCTGAAGACAACTCCATCGACTTTCAGGCGATCGTCGGCAAAGCCGTGACCGTAACACTCAATCTCAGCAACAACGCCGAACACTACCTCAACGGCATCGTCGGTCGTTTCGTTCAGGAAGAAACAAACCTTCGTCTTACGCGTTACTTCGCCGAGATTCATCCGTGGCTCTGGCTGCTGACGAAGACGAGCGATTGCCGCGTGTTTCAAAACAAGAGCGTGCCCGACATCCTCGAGAGCGTCTTTTCCGATCTCGGGTTCAGTGATTTTCGCAACGATCTGAAAGCGACATACGACAAACGTGAGTACTGCGTACAGTACAACGAAACTGCTTTCAATTTCGTGTCGCGCCTGATGGAAGAAGAAGGCATCTTCTACTACTTCGAACACGCCTCAGACAAACACACGCTGGTTTTGGACGACGACTCGCCGGGGAATCCAACCTGTCCGGGATTGGGAGCGAGTCCGGTGCACTTTCGGCAGTCGCTGGTGGACCACACGCAGGATCTGACGATCACGCGTTGTCTTGTCGAAGAGCAAGTAGTGACCGGCGCGTATGCGCATGATGATTTCAACTTCGAGACTCCGAATACGGATCTCAAGGTGGAGTCGAAGAGCGGTACTCCAAAGTTCCGAGTTTATGAATATCCCGGCGGCTTTATGAAAAAAGATTCGGGCGAGAAGCGCGCCAATCTGCGTCTCGATGAGTTCGAGCAACCACAGAAGATCATTCGCGGCGATGGGTTCGTGCGAGCTTTTTGCGCCGGACATAAATTCGAGTTGAAAGATCACTACCGGGCAGATGTAAACAAGACTTACGTGTTGCAGTCGGTGTCGCACGCGGCAACGCAGGAGACTTACACCAATTCATTTACTGCGTTTCCAGCGGATATTCAGTTTCGTCCGCCACGCGTGACGCCGAAACCGACGATCTCGGGGACGCAGACCGCGATCGTCGTCGGCAAGGCTGGGGAAGAGATCTGGACCGACAAGTATGGTCGCGTGAAAGTTCAATTTCACTGGGACCAGTTGGGGAAGAGCGACGAGAACAGCTCCTGCTGGATTCGTGTCGACTATGGTTGGGCCGGAAAACAATGGGGTGGAATTTTTCTGCCGCGCATCGGGCAGGAAGTAATTGTCAGCTACCTCGAAGGCGATCCGGATCAGCCGCTGGTCACGGGCGCGGTTTACAACACCGACCAGGTAGTTCCTTACACGCTGCCCGACGAACAGACCAAGAGCACAGTTAAGACAAATTCTTCAAAAGGCGGCGGTGGTTTCAACGAGATCCGTTTCGAGGACAAGAAAGGTTCGGAGGAGCTCTACTTCCACGCGCAGAAGGACCACAACATCGTCGTCGAGAACGATCGCACGAAGAAGGTGCTCCACAACGAGACAAACACGATCAAGGGTACGCGCGATCTGACTATTACGGGGAATGAGACACACACGAACGATGCGAATTTCTCGCAAAAAGTAGCGGGCAATTATGAGTTGAAAGTGACCGGAAACCTGACGATCGAGGCTACGGGCACGATCACGATTAAATCAGCAGCGACTACTGTCGAGAGCACCGGCATCACGACCATTAAGGGTTCGCTGGTGAAGATTAATTAGGGCCACAAAAAAGCACCTAGGAGGTTCGTGGTGGCACTTCAAGTCTGCATGGGAGCGACGATGCAATGCAGCTTCGGCGCGGCGCCGAGTACGCTCGCGGTGTTGCCGGTGAATCGAGTGCAAACCGTCACACCTGACGCGAACATAATGGATAACAAGCCACTCGTGAACATAATGCCATTCGGCATGTGTTCGTCGTTGGCTAACCCGGCTGTCGCAGCCGCCACAGCAGCGGCGTTGGGCGCATTGACTCCGATGCCGTGCGTCCCAGTGATCCCGGCGCCCTGGGCGCCGGGATCACCGACTGTTTTGATCGCAAACATGCCGGCGCTGAATAACACCAGCAAGCTGATGTGCGCGTACGCCGGTGTGATTCAGATCGTGAATCCAGGACAAAACACAGTGCTGGTTCCTTAACAGGGTGAAAGCCATGAGTTACGAATTTGCTTTAGACAAGAAATCGATAATCTCAGTGATCGCAGGTTGGATCGTGATCGGTGCTTTGCTGTTTCTCGCCGGCTGGATCGTCGGACGGCAATGGACCACGAGCGAAGCAGCGTCAACACCATCTGCTGCCACTGACGAGCAACGCGCAGAGCTTCCGAGCGAACCACTTCTGAGCGACGAAGCGCCGGCGCGTGCGTTTATCGCACCAAGGAAGATCAACCCGCCACCTGTCAGAGGCAACGCCACACCACCCGCAGAAGCGAACGCGAGTTTGCCGCAAGCTGTGCAATCAACAGCAGCAGCAGCGGCCGCGCCGCCACCGAACGATGGCAAGGTTGTAATCATTTCAGAAGCTGAAACGGATGATGGAAACAAACAAGCGGCCGACGCTGAATACGTGACGGTCCAGGTCGGTGTATTTCTCAACGAGAAAGATGCGAGCCATTTGCTCAAAAAAATCGAGAGTAAAGGTTACGCACCGACTTTCTTCTCCGGTCGTGACGCTGAGGCGCGGCAGTGGTACGCGGTGCGCATCGGCATCTATTCCGATCGGGAACAAGCCACCAAAGCCGCAGCGAATTTCACGAAGCAGGAAGGTCTGAAAGCCGTGGTGCGTCCAATTGAATCGTTGTAATCGCAAAAATCATGGATAAAAAGACACAAAAACCGCGAGCTAAAATTCCAAACACCAATAGTAAACAGGCGGCTCAGATGAAAAAATTGCCTGCCGCCCCGCCCGTGTACCGTCCACAGCCTGTGCCAAAAGTCTTGCAGACTAAGTCAGCAACTGGTCAGACAGAATCTCCATCCCAACCGCGCTCGCCAGTCGCACCACCTGTTTACCGACCACAACAAAAGAAAATTGCGCAGCCTAAAATGAAATCTGTTGCTCGAGCTAAGGCTGCGGGAGCCGTCCGGCGAGGCGGACATGGGAACCAGTTGCGGGCTGCCTCAATTCAGCTTGCACACCGGACGGGATTTTCCAACGAAACCCAAAAGGCACTCCCAATCACCGTTCAAGGCGACCATCGCAGACATATTATTCCCTCCTCGCTTTTCGTGGACGCGATCAATAACTGGAACGCCGTCCACAACCGGTGGAGCACAGCTCAAGCTCAAGCTCAGTATGAGGAATTGAACAATCACCAGCCTAATCTCATCCGGGGAAGCGGCATAGCAAATATGGCCGCCGGGGGGATCATGCATAAGGGACATCAGATCGAACAAAGCCTTAGCGCTGGCTCTTCTGCAAGTGCTTCGCCAGCGACCCTCGCAACGGACATCTCGAATAAATTTCAAAAAGTAGCCGCTTTTGGTGGAACAGGGATGGCGAGAGATTTGGTAGGGCAGGTCACGCCGGTTTTGAGCACCTTATCGACTCAACAAGAGATAAGGGAGTTCGTTGCCGATATTGGGCACTCGGGATCATTTGACTGGCCAACTCCTCTTCCGGCGGGGGGACCGGCACTGGAACAGTATCAAACGTGGCAATCAGTCTATAACGGATTCGTCTATATGAGAGATTCTCCCGCGAGCATGGATTTTTCGGATGTACAGATACTGTTTTCTAGATTTTTAAGCTTGCATGCTCCGGCACTTCACCATTAGCAATGGGAAATCAGCAGTGAAGACTGACGCTCCTATATTTATAACGCATGGCGAAATTATAAGGAGGTCGATGTGATGAAGCAGGAAAAGCAATCAGATCATGCGCCAATGCAGAGTCGCTCGGTTGGCTGTTCGTCTTCGGGCGTGGTGCAGGCGAACGTCGTGGGCGGCAACCACGCTTTACAGGCGCGGCTCAACTTGTGGAACACCCGGCTAACGGCCGCACGTCGCTCACCGCAAGCAATACAACGCAAGACAGGGTCTGGTGTGGAAGCGTTCAAGGTTCCGCTGCGACAAAAGAGCGGAGGCCTGCCACTTCCCTCAGACGTGCGGGCAAAAATGGAAACTGCGTTCAGCGCTGACTTTTCCGACGTACGCGTTCATATCGGACATGAGGCGTCGTCGCTCGGAGCTATCGCTTACACGTGGGGCACAAACATTCACTTTGCGCCGGGGCAGTACAACCCGCACACGTTGCAAGGCCAGAAACTGCTGGGCCATGAGTTGTGGCATGTGCTGCAACAAAAATCAGGTCGCGTGAAGAACCCCTTTGGCGGCGGCGTGGCCGTGGTCCAGGACCACGCGCTGGAAGCTGAAGCCGATCGCATGGGGATTAAAGCTGCGTTGACTCAGGTCGTACGCAGGCGTGAAGAGTAGGAGAGAGTTATGAAACCTCCGCAAATCACCAGAATGGCGAGAACTGCCGGTTCTAATGTCAGAACTCCGGGAGCGAATCGTTCGCTTGCGGTCGCAAATCAGCGAGTCCCTGCTCGTCCGGTTTCGCCCGCGCAGATGAAAGCACCAAGCTACACAGTACAGGCGCCAATGGCTTTGGGTGCCAGGGGCCACCAGATTAGGGCCACGATCCAGGGATCGCCGCAGGTCGCAGGCTCTGTAGAGATCAGTGCGGCCGGCGCAGGTAAGGCCTTTATCTCAAATCTCAAAGTCGATCAGCAACATCGTCGTCGCGGTGTCGCCGCCAAGCTGATCGACGCAGCCATCAACACCGCGCGCCGGCAAGGTTTCAAGGCCGCGAGTCTTGAAGCACGACCTTCCGACAACGGGATCTCGCCGCAGGCTCTGGTTGCGATGTATCGCCGTCAGGGATTCAAGAGCGTGGGGAAATCGAATCGAGGAAGTCCGATGATGGAACGAAAACTGTAGTTAGCAATGACGAAAGAGAACACTCTGACGTGAAACAGCAGCTCCAAGTTAAAGCGTTGAGAGGCGCAGCGCCTAATCGGCCACAGCCCACGCCGATCGTGTTGCAGAGGAAGATGGCATGCTTTCCGCAAGTGCGCAGTAGCACGTCTCATCGCCAACCTATTGCGCCGGCTGTTTATCGTCCTCAATCGAAGAAGGTGGCCCAGGCAAAGATAGTGGCTCAGAAACCGCAAATACTCGTCCGCTCATCTGGACCCGCTCCGCCGTGCCACGTTCGAACGGCAGCAACGGTCTTGCAGAGGAAGATGGCCACGCACTCCAGGCCCGCGACGCAATGTATTCGTCATCCCAATGTCATTCAGGCTGCGCAGGGACAGTGGTATCAACACCCGACGACGGGCGTTCTCTATTGGTTCGACGGGGTTAATTATTATCCGTACTATCCACCGCAAGCACAGCAACTACAACACCCACAGCAAGCACAGCACGTACCGCAAGCACCGCGACAGCAGCAACCCACAACGCCGCGTGCGACATCGCAAATCGCATCACAGTCTTCCTCTTCGGCGTCAACTTCTCTACCTCCTCCTCCTCAACAAACTCAAACGCAGCAGTCGACCACGTCGACGAGTTCCAGACAAATGAGCAATAACGATTTTCGCAATCTGGTTCTCAACGCAAGCAGGCAGACCGACCCTTTTGCCGCTGTAAGAGCGCAAACAACACTCACCGGCAAGCTAAACCAACTGCGAATCGAAGCTCACAAATCAGACGAGAGTCTCGAGAGGTGTATTCAAGAGCTTGCGACCGGTGCCCATAACAGAGGAGCGGGTATCAGAGGCTTGGCCTCTCGTTTGAGCGACGAACGATATGACGCAAGCCATGAAGGGCATGCACATGCCGAAAATGCCACCTTCCAACTTTTTGAAGAGCTTTTGCAATTGTGGATGCAGAGGGGAAAGGAACTGAAAGAGCAATGGAAGAATGTTTATTCAGTTTGCAAAAAGCATCAGTTTGATCAGCAGCCTCCCGACAGAGACAAGGGTGGGGGTGGCGGGCTTGGTGGTTCGACCCACGCGCCAAGGACGAAAGTCTTTACCTTCTAACGGTGATTCATAGGTACTCAATGAAACGTGTAAATCTTCCCGCAATTTCTCCCAGGAGCGTCCCGGTTCGCTCCGCAACACAGGCGCGTTCACGTGTCACGCCCAAGGCGCCTCCTGTCTTTCGTCCGAATGCAACGCCGAAAGTCTTACAGACGAAGATTAGAGAGCCTCGCGCACCCAACAGCATCTTGGCCCAAAGAGGCGCCGCGATAAAACAAAAGAAGAAAGGCGAGTCGACCATTCAACCGTTCGCTTCGCGAATAGTGCAGGCCACGAAATATTACCCGAACCTGCATCCGGGAGCAGTCGAGCCGGTAGATCCGGGCAGTGTTTTCCGCTTGAACAGTTTTGCGAATCAATACCGGCTGCACAAAGTGAACAGCCACGGCGTGAACGTCCCGAATCAGCAGTACAACTTCGTGCGCACGCGTGAAGGCGAAATGCTGCTGCATTCGCGCTACCGCCATCCTTCAATCGCCGAAGGTAAGCAAGTGCTCTACGCGGGCGAGATCTTTTTTAACAACGGCCGGCTCGAGTGGTGGTCCAACGGCTCGGGCCACTATCAGCCTTATGCAGAAGACGCGGTGCAGGCGAATCTGCCGATGGACCACTTTTTTTCATATCAGCAAATCATCAAGGGCGAGCACAAGCGCAAAAAAGGATGACGCGTTGTATGAATCCGACAAATAGAAGACCGTTTGTTGCGCAGAGCCTGGCCCAAAAGGTTAAGCAGCCAAAACAACCCGCGCCAGCCTTCAGGCCAATCGTCGCGCAAGTAAAGACGGTTCCATCTGCTCAGAGCGTCAAACGCCCCGTGGCTGGGCCGGTGTACAAGCCGCAAGCAAAGCCAGTTACCGCTCAGCCAAAGGCTGGCCTGTTACAACGAAAGACACATCCGGTTGCTCCAATTGCCTATCGCCCTCAGCCCACGCCAAGAGTCTTACAGGCAAAGGCAGCTGGCCGTCAGCCGTCAGCCATTGGTCCACTTTCTCCGCCGGTCTACCCGCCGCAGTCTTTACCAAGGGTATTACAAACACAGAAGGTTGGAGAGAGTGGTGTAGTCAAACCGCCGTTTGCTTCGTCAACGCGTTCAAACACGACTAATACGATTCAGCGATCAATCGACCCCACAGTCGCGGTGGCAGGGCTTGTTGTTGGTGCAGCCGTCGTTGGCGGCCTCCTATATCGTAGATGGAACCAGCAACCTGAAGCACGCGAAAAAAAGGAGCCCGAAAAAAAGGAGGAATTACTAACCAAGGACAAGCTTGTCGCAAGAGCCACGTTCTTAGAAACGAGAGTAAAAAAATACAAAGACAAGACGCTTCTGCTGCGGGTTCAGGCTTTTCAGGAGAAACTTGAAAAGAAGAACGGATTTCCCTCTCTTGAAGCCGCGGACGCGCAGTTGAAGATAATTGAGCAGACAGTCCGCTTAGCAGAGCAACGTAACCCTATCGGTTATGGTGAGCCCGCCTTAAAGACGGGCTACAAGCCAGTAGAAAAGCCGGAAAAAAAGGACGACGGTAAAGGTCACGCAGAGGAGTCGGAGGATGACATACCCGAGCCACCGGCAGAGGCAATCTTTGAAGTACGCGAGCACGCAATACAAAGATCGCGGGAGCTCAGCGGGCACGGACGTGCCCGGCATGGTCATCAAGTCGAGGTGCCGGATGCCAGGCAGCAGGCCCAGCGAGAGAGAGATGAGGCGGACGCCGCTGATGAGGCGGAACGTCTCTTCAGAAAGAGATGGAAGAGAGACCCGGCCCTTAGGGCCAGATGGGGGTATACGTGAGCAACAAGGAGGGCCAGAAACTCAGAATGACAGGTATCGCTCCACCGAATGTCGCAACGCGGACCAAGCGCATTAGCGAAGGTCCCTCGAAGCACGGTGTTATCAAATTCGACGATACGAAATGGGTACCGAAGGTCGTGCAGTAGCCGGCCGGCCCCGCACGATTCAATCGTATGAGCGTTCGTAATCAAACGAAAGGCGTCAAGCACGAACCCGCACAACCGCGCGTCGGCTCGCGCATGCAGGTCGCACGCCCCACGCCGCAATTCAAGCCCGTTGTCGCGCAATTAAAAACGCCCTTACAGGCGCGAAGTATCAAGCCGCCCATTGCGCCAACTGTCTTTCGACCGCTAGCAATGCCGAAGGTACAACTCAAAATGGCAAATGGTGCTGCGGACCGAAAGCCGCCGGTCGCGCCTCCTGTCTATCGGCCACAACCGACTCCAAGAGTTTTGCAGCAGAAGAAACTTCACAGCTCTGACTGCAACCACGTTAACGCACAGAGCGGCCGGGCCGGAATCAAAGAGTCGCAGGTGTGCTCGAGGCACAGCATTCCGATTCAATTCCCACGTGGGGTTAGCGGCAGCCGCGCCGTGCAACTCGCCGAAAGAGAGAAGAAACGCGCCGCCCCGTCGCCTGAACGCGATCGCAGCCTCAGTCCTCCGCGGCGAGGCAGAGCGAAAGTTGAAGCGCCTGCATCTCGGCGCGGTCGCAGCCGGAGCAGGGGGGACCGTGCAGATGCGCACGCCGAACCAGCCGAGCTTGGGAGGGGTAGGAGAGGTGCGCGACCTACAGCAAAGTTAATGGAAAGCGGTATCGACATCAGCAGCGGGCGCGAAACGGTTTTGGATAGAGCCGAGCGGCGCAGACAATCGCTCAACGAATTTGGGTCTGAGAAGAAAGAAGCGCCGCGGAGAAGAGACAGAAGTCCAGCCGCAGTTGCGCCGCGGGGAATGTTCCTGATGTACGGACTTAGGAAGGAACTCAATTGGGCAGTCACTAGCGACACCAACGGGATGAAGGGCGACGAATATATCTACCATCTGGCCAGAAGCGGGACCCGGGTGAACAAGGATTCGTCGGTTTTGCCGGACCATAGGTTTCAAAACGAAAGAAACGAATATCGCTGCGCGTCGTGCAGAGACTACTTTCCGCTCCAGGCGGATAAACGTGCCGGTGATGCCGGCCATATCACGGTGGATCACACTCCACCAATGTCGGCCCGCCTGGGTTCCGGAAAGTGTGTCGCGATGCTCTGTGACGGGACGAACGTCTGGGAGGGACAGCTCAAGAGTCGGTGTATCGAGTCCTTTAACGATCCTAAGCAACTGCAAATGATGTGTGATTCACACAACTCTTCGAAGGGTGGAGAAGTTGGATATGGTAGATGGCCACCAGAATTTCGCGGAACGCATAAGGACCGCTGCGAGTTAGGTGACCACGCAGATGTGCGAGAAATCGGCTGAACAGCGGGGCGCCGGTAAAGCACTCAACTCATAGCTCAATCAGGGTTTTCAATGATGCAAAGCAACCATCAGGAGACCACCGCACTCGAGCGCAAGCGCCGGCTGTCGGAGTCTGTGCTTTGGAAATTGCAGCGCAATTACTTTGATTGTCAGGGCATTGAAGCCTGGAGTACCGCGGCAGTTCCTCATCACATCACCTGTAGCCCATTCATCGCTCAGGCATATGCCAGGATCGTCCTGGCTTTCCTGCGAGATTATCATTCAGTGAAAACATGGGAAGAAGACCCAGGCCTCTTGCCGTTTGATCCAGGCCGACCTCTTTACATCGTCGAACTGGGTTCAGGGTCGGGTCGGTTTGCCTATCTCTTTCTGAAGCAGTTCCTCGCTCATCATTCAGTCCTGAGAGACATTCCCATCAAGTTCGTCATGACGGATTTCGCTGAACGGACGATCGAAAGCTGGCGCGCGCACTCGTGGTTTCAACCCTTCGTTGAGAACGGGGTCCTTGATTTCGCGCGCTTTGATGTCGAACGTGATCGGAAACTCAAGCTGGTTTACTCGGGTGAAACAATTTCGGCGAAGACTCTGAAACATCCGATTGTCGTAATCGCAAATTATTTGTTCGACAGCATTCCACAAGATGCTTTCGTCGTTTCGGGCGGCGAGCTCTTTGAAACGTTGGTGACTGCGACGACACCGCAGAAAGAAACAGACCCAAACGATCCTGAAATACTTTCGCGTGTCGAGTTATCGTACGACTACAATCGAGTGAACGGACACTATTACGACGACGCAAAATGGAACCGCATTCTGGCGGATTATAAGAAGCGTCTCCCGGATACTGCCTTTCTGTTTCCAAACGCGGCGCTGCAATGTCTTGAAAATCTCCGTCGACTCTCGCGTGGCCGCATGCTGCTCTTGTCTGGAGATCGTGGCTACAGTAGCGATGAAGCGCTGCTCGAGGGACAGGGAGCGCCAACGATGGCGGTGCACGGTTCTTTTTCCATGATGGTTGATTACCAGATCATCGGTGAATATTGCCGCCAACTAGGTGGTGAGGCGCTCCATCCCGCGCATAGCGCTAAGAGCCTCAACATCTCCGCTTTCATATTTGGCCACACTGCAAGCAACTTTTCCGAGACGCGACAAGCTTATGCTGAAGCGATCGAGAAATTCGGACCTGATGATTTCTTTACCTTGAAGGAGGGCATGTCCGAGATTTACGAAGCGTTAACTGTGGATCAAATCCTTGCCTTCCTGAGATTGAGTTGTTGGGACTACAGGAGATTCTGGGATTGCCTGCCGGCTTTGAAGAAACATCTGCCGGACATGACCGCCCTTCAGAAGCAGCAGTTGCACGAAGCAATCGTGAAGGTGTGGGATTCTTATCTACCGATCGGCGAAGAGAGTGATCTGGCTTTCGATTTGGGGACCATTCTCCTGGAGATGGAGTTTAATGCGGAAGCTCTCGAATTCCTGCAACGTTCTGTCGACCTCTACAGCATAGCCCCGGGCACTGCTTACAACATTGCAGTTTGTTACTACGGACTGGGCCAAACGGACCAGGCGCTGGATTATGTCAATATGGCACTTGGCTTGAATCCCGAGTTCGCCGAGGCCAGGGCGATGCGCTCAACTTTTCATTCATAACGGGAACCATGTAGACAAGGCGCCGAAGCTGACCGATTTTACCTTGCAACTCGAACAATAAATTTATGCCGAACAGAAACGAGAAAGCACCGAGATCGAATACGACTGCTGTAACTAGTCAGAGGGTCAAGCAACCAGTGGCGCCTCCGGTCTATCGTCCGCAGCCAGTGCCGAAAATTTTACAGAGAAAGATCTCATCGGGTGCAATGCCAAAGGCACGTCAAGCGTCACTCCCCGTCGCGCCTCCGGTCTTTAGACCGCAACCAGTGCCGAAAGTCTTACAGACGAAGAGCGCATCCGCGTATTCTCCTGAATCGCGATCGGCGAAAAGGCGCCCGTCCCCTTTTCCGTCCGCCCCGTTTTCCGTCCCTGCAGTGAGGTCGCGTTCTGGCGTTTCTCTGCAGTGCGCGATGCGGTCGCGGGCATCTGCCGTTGCTAAACCATCATACGAGGAACTTCTTCAGGCGGCTAAAGATTTGGGCATGTTGTCCGAAACTGTCAACGATGCGATAAGCCGAAGTCCGATTGCCGTCGACCAGGCACTGCGGAACGGACTGCAACGCGCGCGGAACTTGGGGGTTGAAGCACAAACAGAACTCCGGTATGAGCATCCAGAGCTAAACCCAGAGCTCCCTCGAGCCTATGCAGACTTACTGGCTCTGTACGATAAACACCAGAAGGCCGTAAAGAGTTACTATCAATCTGACGACTACCTGAGGGTGCTTATCAACCAAAGTAACGAGGAGAGCTGGGCGAACAACCCTTTGACCGCCGGAAAGAAATATTCCGGCCAGTGACACGATAAAGTGAAATCCAATGAGAATCCAAAAGACATGAGGCGCATTCCACAGCCATTCAAGCGACCGTTGGGCCAGGCACCTTACGTCAAGCCAGTAAGTGCTCAGCCGAAGACAGGGGTGTTCGCGCAGAACTTCAAGCGATCCCTTGCGCCAACTGCCATCGGTGCGCAGGCTATGTCGAAGGCAGCGCAACCCAAAATGGCAAATGGCGTTGTGAACCGGAAGCTCCCGGTCGCGCCTCCTGTCTATCGTCCGCAACCAGTGCCGAAAGTCTTACAGACGAAGAGCGCATCCGCTCATGGCCCACATGCGGTTCGAGCGCCGCGCGCACCTGTCGCACCTCCGGTCTATCGTCCGGAACAAAAGAGAATTGCTCAGCCTAAAAACCTATCGGCTGCAGACCCCCTGCTGGTGCAAGCGAAGTTTGCGGGCAGTGTCTTGTCTGCGAGAGCCATTCAGTGGATGGGACAAGCGCAAGTCATCCAGCGGGCTGAAAGCGAGGTTATATCTTCTGGTGCAGTGGCGGTTGACAGAGGCAAAAAAAATGAGCGGGACGATGACAAAAATCAGGGTCATCTCGTAAAACGGACCACCCGTTCTTCAAGTAAGCCGCCTCCAAATCTGAACCGGCTCAGGCTTAGTTTCCAATCATCATATGACGGCGTTGCGTCTCAGCAGCTGGATAAAAAGCAAAAAATCGGTTTTCAGCAAAAAGCTACCCTCCATCGGCCCCCTGATGCTCCTCGGAGTGCGAGGTATTACTATGATTTTAGGCAACAAGTAAAGGACAGTTTTACCTATCACACTCCTTCGCATACGCAACCATTGGACCCTGCTTTTGTCCAGGATAACGGCTTCGGACCTCCCTATGAAAATGTCACTACCACTGTCACGGATGCCGCAATCGAGTTTGAAGACCACCCTGGGTTTTCACAAGGAAATTGTATTCCAGAGGGCCAATGGCTAAGTCGCTATGAAGTTCATTTCCGTTGGACGGTAACGCGCAGCGATGCCGAAGGTAACGGCGCATCCTGGACCAGTCCAGAGGTGGTCCACACTGTCGAATGCACTTACAACGAGGGCGAAACCGTGCAAATTACACATAGGGCGGCAGGCAATTTTAATTGGATTGTAGAGCTGCGCTAACGCGGCGAACTCGCCGTAACTCAAAAGAAAAAATTAGCGGCACGTTTAACCGCGTGACATAATGCGTCCGAAGTAAGTAATGTTGCTATCAAAGCTCAGGAGATTGACGTGCAATGAGCATGCGACCCGGTGGTGAGTTGGCGACTCGACCGCTGCACTTTATCTGGATTGCTGACTGCTCGGGTTCGATGGCGATCGACGGCAAGATCCAGTCATTGAACACGGCGATCAAAGAAGCGATTCCTCACATGCAGGACGTCGCCGACGAGAACCCAAACGCGCAAGTGCTCGTGCGCGCGGTCAGGTTTTCTGACGGTGCTCAATGGCACGTCTCGCAAGCGACCGACATCGCCGATTTCAAGTGGGACGATCTCGACGCCGGCGGCGTCACCGCAATGGGAAAAGCATTAACCATTGTTGCCAATCAACTCAAGATCCCGCCGATGGATGAGCGGGCGTTACCTCCTGTTCTCGTGCTCATCTCGGATGGTCAACCAACTGACGATTTCGCCGGTGGTCTACAGGCTTTGATGAACGAACCGTGGGGACGCAAAGCAGTGCGCATCGCGATCGCAATCGGCGAAGATGCCGATCAGGAAGTGCTGAAGAAATTCATTGCCAATCCGGAGCTCAGACCTCTCCAGGCCAATAATCCCGAGTCCTTAATTAAATACATCAGATGGGTTTCGACCGCAGTACTCAAATCTGCTTCATCACCAGCAAGCCAAAGCGCAGCCGCTTCAACGTCTGGCCTCAACGTGCCGATTCCCGCCCTGCCGGATGCCGGCGGTCCATCGGCGGACGATGTTTGGTAAGTAATGAATCTCAAGAACGACACGGCGCGTTGGCAGGCCGCAGGTCAAAGCGTCCGCGGCGCCGCGCATGAACGCAGCGGCATGCCAAACCAGGACGCGATCTGTTGGCGACCTGATTCCGGCGCGGGCTCGTCGCTGGTCCTGGCGGTAGCTGACGGGCATGGAAGCAGTCGATATCCGCGCAGTCACATCGGCGCAAATCTCGCTGTTGAAACAGCCACTCAACTGGTCCACGATTTTGTCACTGGTCAGGCAGACGCGGAAAATTTATCGCTGGTGAAGCGTGCGGCGGAAGAGTGGTTGCCGCGAGCGATAGTGCGTGCATGGCGCGAAGCGGCCGGCGAACACATCAATGCGAATCCTTTGTCTGAAATCGAACTCGATGCCTTAGGCCGCACGAATGGCGATTTGACAAAAGCTTATGGCGCGACCATCGTGACGGTCGCCGTGGCCGAGCGATTTGTTTTGTATCTGCAACTGGGAGACGGCGAGATCATGACGGTCAGCGATCAGGGCGCGGTTTCAAAACCGCTGGTAAAGGACGAGCGCCTGTTTGCGAATGAAACCACGTCGCTTTGCACCGCCGATGCATGGAGCGACTTCAGAGTGAGCTTCCAGCCGATCACTAACGAACAGCCTGCGCTCATACTGTTGGCAACCGACGGTTATCCAAATTCATTTCGCGATGAAGCGGGGTTTTTACAAGTTGGACCAGACATTTTGAATACAATTCGCGCCGAGGGCCTCGGGCAAGTAAAAGATAACCTCGAACGCTGGCTCAGCGACTCGACTCGCGCGGGTAGTGGCGACGACGTGACGCTGGGCATTCTATGTTCCTTTGTGCCTTTTGGTGGCTGATATGGATCAAATCCTCAAAGCCGGTCAGAAGGTCTACACAACTTCAACGCGGTCCATCTGCGCAGTCGAGAAATTTCTCGGCGGCGGCGGTCAGGGAGAAGTGTATCGAGCAATACAAAACGGCAAACCAGTCGCGCTCAAATGGTATTTCCAGGCTTCCGGCACGACCGAACAGCGCAAAGCCCTCGAGACGCTGATCAAAATGGGACCTCCCAGCGATCGCTTCCTCTGGCCCATCGAGCTCGCGACTTCAAGTTCGACCTCCGGATTCGGTTACATCATGCCTCTGCGTGATCCTCGATTCAGAGGCATCGTCGACATGATGAAGCGCAGGATCGAACCCAGCTTCCGTGCGCTCGCCACAGCCGGATTAGAACTCTCTCACAGCTACCTGCAACTTCATTCAAAAGGCTTTTGTTATCGCGACATCTCCTTCGGCAACGCGTTTTTCGATCCCGCATCCGGCGAGGTTCTGATCTGCGATAACGACAATGTTGCTGTCGATAACCAGTCACGCAGCGGCATCTATGGCACTCCTCGTTTCATGGCTCCGGAAATCGTTCGCGGCGACGCAGTTCCCAGCACACAAACGGATCTCTTCTCTCTCGCCGTGTTGTTGTTTTACATGTTCATGATGCACCACCCGCTCGAGGGCAGGAAGGAACTGGCGATCAAGTGTCTCGACTTGCCGGCCATGAAAAAGCTTTACGGAACAGAGCCGGTATTCATCTTCGATCCAACAGACGATTCGAATGCTCCCGACCCGCATCATCAGAAAAATCCACTCGTGTTCTGGACTATTTATCCGAAATTTCTGCGCGACCTATTCACGCGAGCATTCACCGAAGGCATCAGCGATCCACAACACGGCCGCGTGCGCGAAAGTAACTGGCGCGCCGCCATGGTCCGGCTTCGTGATGCGATCATTTACTGCGCGCACTGCAACGCCGAAAACTTTCACGAATCTGATGAAGCGACTACGAGCCGCTGCTGGTCCTGCCGAAAACAACTCGACCTTCCTCCACGTGTGCGTCTGGGCCGTAATTTCGTGATGCTCAATCACGACACGCAACTCTTCGCGCACCATGTCGACGAAGAGAAGAGATACGATTTCTCTCGAGCGGTCGCCGCCGTCACACGGCATCCTTCAGACCCTTCCGTCTGGGGATTGAAAAACATTTCTGATGGAACGTGGTCCACCACCAACCGCAACGGAGAGATCAAGGACGTCTCGCCGGGACGCAGCGTGACTCTGGCCGTCGGCACAAGAATCAACTTCGGACACATAGAAGGTGAAATCTGGTCTTGAAGCAGCTCGATGAAGTCGTTACGCAGAAACTTAGCGAGATTCTGACGAAGCACGGCCGCCCGCCGCTCACCGACGCCAAACTCTGTGAGAACTTATTGAAGGACTATTGCGGCGAATACAAAGAAGAGATCGCGCTGCTTGTATTCGCCGTCCGCGAACGAATTCCGAGCGACCTGCTGGCTTCGCACGACGGACTTCCACGTGACATGCTGCGCGCACTGCTCGTCAAGCGCTTGCGAAAAGATCGTGTTGTGAGCGAGGGAGCGGCTCGTTGGATCGTTGATTCGTGGTGGCAGGCGGTTAGAACTCTCTTGAGAGAAGAAGCTCGGCGAGCGGATCCACCATCGGACAACGTTCTGTCAACGTTCCGATCTTCCGTGCAACAGCGGCCTGAGTTCGGTGTTGCGGCACAAGCGAAGAAGGCCATTCGCACAGTCGCGTGTTCTCCGTTTGGTGATGACGTCGCTTTTGCAGGCGACGATGGTCTAATTCACATGTGGAACTTTCACAGCACAGAGACGCGCGTTCTTGGTCCAGTTGAGGGTTCAGTATCGTCGGTAGCGTATTCACCCAATGGTGTCTTGATCGCTTCCGCTAACGAGGGCGCAAATCACACAAGATCCAGCGTTCGTGTGTGGGATCTGCGATCGGGCGAGTTGTTGGACCTCGGAGAGTGTGGCGAACAATCTCCATCGATTGCGTTTTCTCCAGGCGGCAAGAGCCTCGCGTGTGCGAGCGCGGAATCAACCGGCGTGTTGCGCGTGTGGAATTTGCAAACCGGTCAGATGAGAGTTCTCAAGAATCCCGCAGGCGGTAGCAGCTCGATCTCTTTCTCTCCCGACGGCAAATCGATCGCCGCGGCTGATGCTGCTCGTATGAATCCTGCGATCAGGTTGTGGGATCTCGAGACTGCAACAGCTCGCACGATCGGAAGCAGTCGTCGCCAGATCACTTCGGTTGCTTTTTCTTCAGATGGAAAAGTTGTCGCATCCGGAAGTTGGGACGAGACGCTGTGCTTGTGGGACGTTCAAACGGCGCAAGCTCGAGTGCTCGGCAAGAATTGTTCGTGCATTTGCTGTCTCGCGTTTTCACCGGATGGCGAGAAGATCGCGGCGTGTTCTCTCGATGGGAGAATCCGCGTGTGGAACCTGGCGACGACGCGCTCGCGAACAATCGGTACTTGCGACAACGTCAACGCAGTTGCATTTCATACAGACAGTGAACTATTAGTCACAGGAAGTGCTGACGGCACAGTTCGTCTTTGGAACGCTGCAATGTAAGCAACTAGTCACAAAAAATTTCTAAAAATTTTCTATTGACAACATTGGAACACAGAAGTAAAGTCCACGCCGTTCACTCGCACAAGGCTTAACAACTTTCAGGTATAAAGCCTCAAACAATTTAAATTCTTCCCCGACAAACTGCAGTACAGATGTATCGGCGTCACGGGAGTAAACCATTGCGACGCCTCGCAATACCGTATTAACGCTCCGCTGATCCAATATTGAATCAGCGGCTCGAAGTAACAACACAACTCCAATTGCAAATGACCCGGCAGACTCGTTTGCCAGGTTCCCCACATCGCTTACGCGATAGGAATTAGTCTACAAAGGAGCGTGCTATGGCATCCTGCCTACGCCCTGAGCTGTCTCTACTCGGTCAGCGCCTCGCTCTCGCAGTGCTCGTCGCTTTAACCTTCTGTGCGTTGGTCCAAGCTCAGTCCACCACGTATCACCTTCATCGCGAAGCATCCACAACCACAAACCTCTTCCAGTTGAAAACGGCGAATCCGGATGCCGCCAGTTTGGCAATTCAAACAGTGAACCTGAAGAACAAAGCCACCGGCGAGTATCTGATCAAGGCGTTCGACACACAGAGTGGTGTGCCGAATGCTTCGGGCACAATCGCCGCCGGCTCGACTATCACGTTCAGCGTCTGGATGAAGGCAACCGGAACCACCGGGTCGATGGTGCCGCGCGTAAAGTTGAATTTGAATTCGGCTACCGGAACGTCGCTTGGTGTTGTGACGGGTACGACTGCTCTCACCACAACTCTCACCAAATACACGCTCGTAGGGACTGTTCCTGCAAATGTGACGTTGACGACTTCCGATCGATTTTACATATGGGTCGGAGTCAATCTTACGGCGTCGCCGACTGCAAATAATTTTGCTGAGCTTGACGTTGAAGGAACGTTGAATGGTAATTTCGATTCTTCTGTAGTCATTCCTGTTCCGCCTCCGTCTCCTTCGATAACAAGCCTGACGCCTAACTCCGGCGCAGTTGGAAGCTCAGTAACAGTGGCCGGAAACAACTTCGGCGCAACGCAGGGCACGAGCACAGTACAGTTCAACGGCACAACCGCATCGCCGACGAGCTGGAGCTCTACCAGCATCGCCGTCGCTGTGCCTTCAGGCGCAACCACAGGTCCGGTCGTGGTTACAGTGAATGGACAGGCAAGCAATGGCGTTACCTTCACTGTTAATTCATCCGGCACGGTCGCGGGAACGATCAAAAAAACAGTCGACAACAGTCCGATCAGCGGAGCATTGGTTGAGGCTCTTCAGGGAGGTGTCGTCAAAGGATCTGCGACGTCTTCAGGTAGCGGCGCTTATTCAATCGCGGGTCTTCCCTCCGGTACTTACGACGTCAGAGTGTCTGCGAGCGGTTATCAAACCAAGTTGCAGGGTGGCGTTGTCGTCACGACTGGAAACACAACCACCTTCGATCAAACGCTGGATATTGCCCAGGCAACCGGAGACATTGACTACATCTATGACGACTTAGGACGGCTGGTTGCCGTTGTTACTGCGCAGGAAGTCACCAGCTACACCTATGATGCCGTCGGTAATCTTCTATCGATCTCGAAGGGAAGTCCGTCGCAGGTTACAGTTCTCCAATTCACTCCAACTCATGGTCCTGTCGGAACTACTGTAACGATCCAGGGAACCGGATTCAGTGCGACGCCGAGCCAGAATTCCGTTAGCTTCAACGGTGTGGCTGCGACTGTGACGTCTGCAACTACGACGCGCCTTGTAACGACAGTTCCATCCGGCGCCACTACGGGACCAATCAGTGTTACGAGTCCAAATGGAACAGCGGCGAGCGGCGTTCCTTTTGTCGTGCATGCTTCTACTGCTCCTGTCGTCACCGGCTTTAGTCCCACCATCGGCTCGCCTGGCACAAGCGTGACGATAACTGGTTCAAACTTCGCACCTGAGTTTTATAACAACAGAGTTGACTTCAATTCGACGCTGGCGACGATTACTGCCGGAACGAGCACTTCGTTGACCACGACAGTTCCTTCAACGGCGACTTCAGGGCACATCAGAGTCCAGACGATTGAGGGTAGCGGCGTCAGCAGCGGTGATTTTTACGTTGTCCCGGCGCCGTATACACCGGCTGACGTTGAAGTTACCGGCCGGATGAATTTCGGGGAAAGCAAAGTAGTCACGATCACTCAAGCTAACAAGGTTGCTTTGATCGTGTTCGACGCAGTTGCCGGACAAAGCTTATCCGTCGGGATGACTGGCGTCACGTTTGGCGCGCCGAACTGCTGCGACACTGCGACCATGACACTCTTCAGACCGGGAGGTGTCCTGCTTTCTAACTTTGGTTTTGGTCCGGCAGGTAACGGCACCAGCTCGCAAACTGTGCCAGTGACCGGAACATATTCAATTCTGGTTGATCCATCCGGCACGTATACGGGAAGCGTCACCCTGACGTTGTTTGAGGAAGTACCGGTGCCGATCACGATCGACGGTCCGCCTGTAACGCTCAACCTTGCGGCCGGTCAAAACGGGCGTCTGACCTTCACAGGCACGGCCGGACAACGAGTCAGTCTGGGTCTCAGTGGAATCACGATCTCTCCGGGCTATTGCTGCGATATCGGTACGATCGCGTTCTACCAGCAGAATGGCTCAGTCTTGTTAGCACCACTGTCATTTACAAATCAAGGAGCGGGTACGCCAAGTGTCGTACTGCCGGCAAATGGCACGTATACGATCATCATCGATCCGTATCAAGTAAGAACCGGTGCCGTCACCGCAACACTCTCTGCAGACCTTGCGCCGCCGATTAGTATCAACGGTTCTTCCATACCGCTCGACTTCCGTATAGGTCAGAACGCAATGCTTACGTTCGACGGCGCGGCGGGACAACGAATCAGTGTGGGGTTGAGTGGAATCACGATAAGCACGGGCTACTGCTGTGATATCGGGACTATATCGCTCTACAAACCAGACGGCACGGTGTTGCAAGCGCCGGTGGCGTTTACGAATCAAGGAGCAGGTACGGCGAGTGTGGTGCTGCCTTCGTCCGGAACCTACTCAATTCTGATCGATCCATACCAGGCGCGGAGTGGCGCAATCACCGCGACATTGTCAGCGGATCTTTCACCGCCGATCAGTATCAACGGCGGCGCAGTGCCGCTCGATTTCCGAGCCGGGCAGAATGCGTGGCTTTTGTTTGATGGCACAGCCGGACAGCGCGTGAGTGTTGGACTGAGTGGCATCACCATCGCTCCAGGTTACTGCTGCGACATCGGCACCGTGGCACTCTACAAATCTGACGGCACGGTGGTGCAGGGGGCGATGGCATTCACCAATCAAGGAGCAGGAACGATAAGTGCGGTATTGCCGGCCTCAGGTACTTACGCCTTCGCCATCGATCCATATATTGCGCGCAGTGGCGCAATCACTGCGACGCTGTCAGCAGATCTTTCACCACCAATCACGATTAACGGTGCGTCAGTGGTTTTGGATTTCAATGCGGGGCAGAACGCGTGGCTATCGTTTGAGGGCACTGCCGGACAACGCGTAAGCGTGGGACTGAGCGGGATCACGATGGCGCCGGGTTACTGCTGCGACATCGGCACCGTGGCACTCTACAAATCTGACGGCACCGTGGTGCAGGGGGCGATGGCGTTCACCAATCAAGGCGCGGGAACGGCGAGCGCGGTATTACCTGTTTCCGGAACCTACGCCTTTCTGATCGATCCCTATATCGCCCGCACTGGTTCCATCACGGCTACACTCTCGGCGGATCTTTCACCGCCGATCAATCTCAATGGTGGCGGAGTGTTGCTCGACTTCCGACCCGGACAGAACGCGTGGCTAACCTTCAATGGTACTGCCGGACAACGCGTCAGTGTGGGACTGAGCGGCAGCACGATCGCGCCGGGTTACTGCTGCGACATCGGTGTCATAGCGCTCTACAAGCCGGATGGCACAGTGTTGCAGTCGCCAATGGCGTTTACGAATCAAGGTGCGGGTACTCCGAGTGTCATGTTGCCGGTTTCCGGAACCTACTCGATCCTTATCGATCCGTACATCGCACGTAGTGGCACAATCACCGCGACACCGTTGTCCGATCTCACGCCATCGATCACGATTAATGGACCGTCAGTGGTTTTGGATTTCAATGCCGGACAGAATGCCTGGCTATCGTTCGATGGCACAGCCGGACAGCGCGTGACCGTGGGACTTAGCGCGATCTCGATGGCGCCCGGTTACTGTTGCGACATCGGAACGGTAGCGCTCTATAAGCCTGACGGCACGGTGTTGCACTCGCCGATAGCGTTTACCAATCAAGGCGCGGGCACGTTCAGTGTGGTGCTGCCTGTTCCCGGAACCTACACGATTCTTATCGATCCGTATATCGACCGCACCGGTTCCATCACTGCCACGCTCTCGGCGGATCTTTCACCGCCGATCAGTATCAACGGCAGCGCAGTGTCGCTCGATTTCCGAGCCGGGCAGAATGCGTGGCTTTTGTTTGATGGCACAGCCGGACAGCGCGTGAGTGTTGGACTGAGTGGCATCACCATCGCGCCAGGTTACTGCTGCGACATCGGTACGGTGGCACTCTACAAATCTGACGGCACGGTGGTGCAGGGGGCAATGGCATTCACCAATCAAGGAGCAGGAACGATAAGTGCGGTATTGCCGGCCTCAGGTACTTACGCCTTTCTGATCGATCCATATATTGCGCGCAGTGGCGCAATCACTGCGACCTTATCAGCAGATCTTTCACCGCCGATCACGATTAACGGTCCATCAGTGGTTTTGGATTTCAATGCGGGGCAGAACGCGTGGCTATCGTTTGAGGGCACTGCCGGACAACGGGTAAGCGTGGGCCTGAGCGGGATCACGATGGCGCCGGGTTACTGCTGCGACATCGGCATCGTGGCACTCTACAAATCTGACGGCACGGTGTGCAGGGGGCGATGGCGTTCACCAATCAAGGCGCGGGAACGGCGAGCGTGGTGTTACCTGTTTCCGGAACCTACGCCTTTCTGATCGATCCCTATATCGCCCGCACTGGTTCCATCACGGCTACACTCTCGGCGGATCTTTCACCGCCGATCAGTATCAACGGTGCTTCCGTTCAGCTCGACTTCCGATCAGGACAGAATGCCTGGTTGAGTTTCAGCGGCACTACCGGACAACGCGTCAGTGTGGGACTGAGCGGCAGCACGATCGCGCCGGGTTACTGCTGCGACATCGGGACGATAACGATCTACAAACCCGACGGGACAGTGTTGCAGGCGGCCGTTGCGTTCACCAATCAAGGAATGGGTACAGCTAGCGTTGTGTTGCCTACCTCAGGTACTTACGCAATTGCAATCGATCCATACCTCGGGCGGAGTGGCGCACTTACAGTGACCTTGTCACAGGATCTTGCCTCGACAATCACAGTCAATGGCGGGCCCGTCGCGCTGACCTTCAGAGCCGGGCAGAATGCGTTGCCGAGTTTTGCCGGCACCGTCAATCAGGCAATCACTGTCCGCATTACGGGCAACAACCTTGGGAACGTAACCGTAAGTTTGTTGAAGCCAGATGGCACGCAACTCACATCAGCAAGTTCGAGTGCCAGCAGTTTCAACCTGTCGACACAAACACTCCCGGTAAGCGGAACCTACACGATCAGCATAGATCCGTCTGGAGCGATTGCAGGGAGTCTGTCTGTAGCAGTCGACGGAATCTGAACCATCGAGGATCGCGAGTGCGTCATTGAATGAGGAGATCTAAACATGAGTAAGCGAATTGTTAAGTGCCTGATTGTCGTCCTCTGCGTCAGTCTGGTGGCCGCACCAAATCTTTCACTCGCTGGTCCACCCCTCAGAGATGCGCGATCCGTTTACCCGCCACTACACCCCACACCGGCGCCGAGAGCGAAACGGGCGACCCGATCGATCCACGGCCGGCCTCAAGCCGAGCCAGGCGCGATGGGCCAGACTACGACGGTTTTAGCCGATGGTCGCCTGTTATTGCTGGGAGGCGAAACGGAAGAGGGCGCGAGTGCCACGGCTTTTATTCGCGATGCGCGAACAGGCGAAGTCACTGTCCTGCCAACCATCATGTATCAGGCACGTGCGTGGCACTCGGCAACAATGCTGCCGAATGGTCGCGTACTCATACTCGGTGGAATCGGATCAGAAGGCCAGGTGCTTGAAAGTGCCGAACTCTTTAATCCCGAGGAGCAGACGTTTGAGCCACTCTCATCTTCTCGCTTCTCCGCACGTGCTCACCATACCGCGACCTTGCTCACTAATGGTTCGGTTTTAATCGCCGGAGGAATCTCCGGAAAAGGGCAGGGAGCAAATCGTGCGGAACTCTGGAACTTCAAATCCGGCGCACTTATCAATTTGAATGCACCACAGACTGCCACTCGACAAAATCATCGCGCCAGCCTGCTGCCCGACGGCAACGTACTTTTCGAAGGCGGCACGCAAGCCGATGGAAAGGAATTGTCGGCTGCTGAGCTGTACAACACTGAGACACGAGAGTTCGTCGTCACAACGCTGAGCTCTGTCAACAACGACCAGGCGGCGCCATTTGTATCTGCTTCATTACCGAAGGATGGAGCCACGGACGTTGCCACCGACGATTTCATTTCACTCCGGTTCTCAAAACCGTTGCTGGCGGAAACAATCAACGGGCAATCTGTAAGGTTGAACGGTTCGGAGGGACAGATAGCGGTCAAGGTAGTTGCCGCCGAAGGTGGACGGCTTGCTTTCATTACTCCAGACGGCTCTTTACTGTCCGGCGCCACGTACACCGTCTCAATCTCCGGAGCAAAAAACAATACAAGCGAGATCATTGGAACCCCCATCACTTTCACGACGAAAGGTCAATCGTCGGACAACGAAACTCCTTCGAATCCGATACCCACCCAGCCAGACTGGACTCCTGATCCTTCCGCGCTTCGTGGAAACTGGAAAACGAATCTCGAGAAGTCCAAGTGGCAGGAGTTGGCTCCACTTCAGGCTGCGCCTGATGAAACCGCGTTGGCAGGTCAAGCTTTAACGCTGACCGGACGACCCCTGGCTAATGTCACTCTCCGCATTGGTGAGAAGTCCACACAAACTGATAGCTCCGGACGTTTTCTTCTCCGCGACATCGGCAAGGGCCATCAAGTTCTAATAATAGATGGTCGCACCGCGAACGAGCGCGGCAAAGTTTACGGAACGTTTAGGGTCGGCATTGAAGTAAAGGAAAAGATTACCAACGTTCTGTCTTTTACGATCTGGATGCCGCGGCTTGATATGGGCCACGCCGTAAGCGTCACCTCTCCAACTACCGGCGACACGATCATTACGAATCCACTCATTCCCGGATTAGAGCTTCATCTTCCAAAAGGTACTGCGATAAGAGATCTCGATGGGGAACTGGTGACGCAAATCAGTATCACTCCTGTTCCGACAGATCGACCTCCATTCCCGCTACCGCCGGGATTCAATGTGCCCGTCTTTGCGTCGATTCAACCGGGTGGTGCGCGAATAATTCCGCCACGCGCGCAACTCATTTATCCAAACTACACAAATGAACGTGCCGGAGCGCGCATCGATTTCTGGAATTACGATCCGGAAGAAAAAGGTTGGTACATCTATGGTCAGGGAACCGTCAGCGCGAACGGCAAACAGATTATTCCCGATCCGGGCGTCGTTATCTACGAGTTCAGCGGAATCATGATCAGTAGCGGCGGCAGCCCGCCGTGGTGGTGGCCCTTTGGGGATTCTGAGGATGGTGATCCTGTAGATCTGGCTTCCGGTCTTTTCGTGCTCGAGAAAACTGATCTTGTGTTGCCTGACACGATCCCGTTATCACTCACCCGAACTTACCGGCAGGGCGATAACACCTCGCGCGCATTCGGAATCGGATCTAGTCATATTTACGACATGTTTCTCTGGTCAGTGAATAACTACCAGCAGACCGATCTCATCTTGCCGAGTGGCAGTCGCATCCACTACGTCCGTATTTCTCCAGGTACTAGTTGGGGTGATGCGGTTTACGAACATACAGAAACAAACGGAGCCTTCTACAAATCACGCATTTCGTGGAATGGCGGTGGCTGGGATTTGAAGTTAAGAGACGGAACGGTCTACGTCTTTCCGGAGTATATGCCAGTTAGATATATTCGCGATCGTTACGGAAATCAGGTAACGATCAACCGGAACGGCAACAACATAACCGAGATTACGTCTCCGCATGGACGTTGGATTCAGTTTACCTACGCCAGCAACCGCATCACACAGGCAAAAGACAACATCGGCCGCACGGTCAATTACGACTACGATGCTTCAGGTCGTCTCTGGCACGTGACGGATCCGAATGGCGGCATAACTGAATATACCTACGACATCTTAAACCGTATGCGCACCATCAAGGATGCGCGCGGAATCGTTTACCTCACGAACGAGTATGACGCGAACGACAGAGTGTTCAGGCAAACTCAGGCGGACAATTCGGTTTATCAATTCACCTACACCCTGGATGCCAACGGCAAGGTCACGCAAACCGATGTTACCGATCCACGCGGCTTTATTCGCCGAGTCGCTTTCAATTCGAGCGGGTACACGCTCACTGATACTCGCGCCGTAGGCCGGCCCGAACAGCAAACTGTAACGATCGAACGTCAGAGCGGTTCTAATCTGCCCCTTAGCGTAATCGACGCTTTAAATCGCAGGACCACCTATGGCTACGATTCCATGGGGAACGTCACCAGCATCACGGATCTTGCAGGTACGCCGGAAGCCGTCACGATGACGTTTACCTATGATTCTTTGTACAGCCTTCCGCTCTCAGTGACCGATGCACTGAATCACACGACGAATTTCGGATACGACGGACTTGGTAACCTCCGTAGCATCACTAATCCGCTGAATGAGCAGATCAGCTTTGAGTACAACACGGCGGGCCAGATGATCTCGATGACTGACGGGATGGACCATCTCACTCGCTGGTCGTACGACGGCGGCGACCTCGTTTCTCTCACGAATCCGCTGGGTCACGTCAGTAGCCGCTTTGTCGATCCGGTTGGCCGGCCAACCGCCACCACCGATGCGTTGGGTCACGTCAAAAAATTTACATGGGACGTCTTGAATCAACCAGTACGGGCAACAAATGCGGCGGGCGGCAATACTTCGTTCACATACGATCCCAACGGCAATCCGCTCACTGTCACCGATGCGCGCAACAGCGTCACCACCTACACCTACGATTCGATGGACAGGGTTGCTACTCGCAAAGACCCGCTCCTTCGGGAAGAGAGCTACATTTACGATGGAAACGGAAACCTCACACAGTTCACCGATCGCAACGGTCAGATTACCAGCTACAGCTATGACGCTCTCGATCGATTGACGCTAATTACTTATGACGACAACTCAACCACCAGTTTTGTCTACGACTCAGCTAACCGGCTTACTCAGGCAATTGATTCCGTTTCAGGATCGATTACGCTGGCTTACGACAACCTGGATCGTCTGACGAGTGAAACCACTCCAAACGGAAGCGTCAGTTACACGTACGACTCTGCTGACCGGCGTACGTCGATGACGGTTACCGGACAACCGACGATCAACTACAACTACGACAATGCTAACCGGCTGATTGGTATTACTCAGGGCCAGACCTCCGTTAGTTACGGTTACGATGCTGCCGGTCGACGATCCTCAATTACGCTGCCAAACGGGGTAATTGGCGATTATGGTTATGACGTCGGCTCTAATCTCACGAGTATTACCTACCGGCAGGGTGCGAATGTCATCGGCAACCTCACGTACGACTATAACGCCGTGCGTTCTCGTACAAAGGTCGGTGGCAGTCTTGCCAGAACCATTTCCACCCCAGCAGCTCCGTCAGCTACTTACAATGCCGCAAACCAATTGGTCCAACGTGGAACCACCACCTACACCTATGACAACAACGGAAACCTGCTGAACGATGGCGCGAGCACGTACAGTTGGGATGTACGCTCTCAGTTGAGTTCAATCAGCGGCGGGACGTCCGCCATTTTTCAGTACGACTCGTTTGGTCGCAGAACGAGTAAGACAGTTAATAGTCAGTCGAGACAGTTTTTGTATGACGGCTCGCAGGTCGTTCAGGAATTGAGCGGCGGTGTGCCGGCGGCGAATCTGTTGAATGGATCAGTTGTCGACGAGCATCATTTGTGTACTTGCGACGGCTCAAACAACACTATTCTCACCGATGCACTGGGTAGTGCGCTTGCTTTAACCGACGCGACCGGTGCAGTGCAGACACAATACACCTACGATGCCTTTGGCAATACCACAAGTAGCGGTCCTATTAGCAGCAACTCAAGTCAATACACCGGCCGCGAGAACGATGGCACGGGTCTGTACTATTATCGCTCCCGTTACTACAGCCCAACATTACAGCGATTCATCAGCGAGGATCCGATTGGGTTCATGGGAGGTGACGCAAATCTATATGCGTACGTTGGAAACAACCCTGTCAACTTGTCGGATCCATTTGGCACAAACCCACTCGCAGCAATAGGAGCAGCCTGCCTGGAAGGCGCAATTGTTGGTGTCTTGAGTGATGGAATCGTCGATATCCTCACTGGTCGTAAGATAACACTGGGTGGAATGGCACGTAGCGCCTTGGGGGGCTGCGCCATGAACCTCGTGGCATTGGGATTAGGAAGCGTACTCGGGGCTTTGGCTAAGGCATTACGTGCTCCAACCAAGGCTGTCGTTCGTGGTGGTGCTGCACCTGTTAGAGCCGGACAGGCAGGCGAGCGAGCGGTTCGAGCTGTGACGGACATTGGCGAGAAGGTGCCAATCAATGTCAACGGTCGCACCAGGATCCCTGACGGGCTTACCAACACTGTTTTAAGTGAGGTCAAGAACGTTAAGAGCCTGAGCTATACTCAGCAGCTTCGAGATTTTGTGAGCTATGCACAGAATAATGGGCTGCGAATGGACTTGTACGTCAGGCCCAACACATCGCTCTCGTCTTCTCTCACTAACGCCATTAACAATGGTCTGATCAACTTGAGGTATATCCCGTGAGGGTAATTCCCATTTCCCATGAAGAGAAGGTAGACTTTTAGGACGGTCGGACCAGGAGGAATTTGCAGGTTTATTCTGTGAAGAAGAAGAAGATCACAGCCAGCGAGCTTATGGCGAAACTAAACGCCGACCCCGAGTGGGTGGCGGCAAGGGCCAAGGAAGAACAGGAGCGCCAAAATCGGCAGGCCGAATCGCGTCGAGCTGAGGCACCGTTGCTCGAGGAACTGCGGTCCATCGGAGTGGCAGTGAACTCTTCATGGGATCTCATAAATAAGGCGGGCGCATATCCGAAGGCCCTGCCAATTCTCCTCAAACATTTGCAACGTCCGTACCCGGACGCTGTACGTGAAGGCATCGCGCGCGCTCTGGCTGTGCCTGAGGCGAAATTCGCTTGGGAATCTTTAATACGACTGTACAGAGAGGAGCCGGAATCGCAGCGGCGGTCCAAAGATGGCATTGCCTCTGCGGTCGCTGTTATAGCGGACGATACGAAAATCAACGACCTTATATCGTTGGTAAGAGACAAGCAGAACGGCTCGAGTCGCCTCCTCCTCCTCAGTGCTTTGGAGCGCTCATCTGATCCAGGCGCACAAAAGACACTCGTTGAACTACAGAAAGACCCACAGCTTAAGAAAGAGATCGCTGTCATCTTGCGTCGCATTGAGAAGAAGAATAGAAAGATCATCGAGCCATCCTCTTTTCTTGAGCCGTTGACCGATCTTGCAGAAACCTCCATGAATTTCGATGCACATCTCGTAGATCCATTCCTTCGCCAACTCTCTGCATCGATTGAAGGTTTCGGACCCACCGAAATTTCAAAAGTTCTTACAGTGATCGATCAGCTAGCATTCGATGACGAGCAGGAGTTGCGTTTTCAAGTTACTTACGCTGGAGAGTTAGTGCCGTTGAACGTTCGGATCTTTAAGGATGACGAGGAAGCACCTGACTTGTATTTTTTTGCTCCTCAAGGGCTTATCGAAGAGATCGACAATCTCATGTCCGCGTTTTGCGAAGAACACGATAGATAGGATGGGCCCCGCCCAATGGATCAGAAATTCTGGACGAACGATTGAACATCGAAACTAAGGAGCCAGGGTTTCAAGACTGAAACGCGTCTCTCAGCTGATGGTGAGAATTGGTTAGTACTAGCCCACCATCGTGTAGTGCCATCCGCAGAATACATCGCTGGAGTACGCGACTCCATGGAACGCCTCGTTGAGCGAGTTCACGGTGAATATGATGGATGGGAAGTCGCCGTGTCATAGGAAGTAATTGGAGTCACGTCCGGGAAAGAACCGCGACCGAAGAACACGTGATGCGCCAGCCGGCTGAACACAGGCACCCGCAACACTGCGCAACCCACCTCGAGCAGTTGGTGCTGTCGAAGACTTGCAGCCATGCGACGCGCCCACAAGCGCGATGCAAAGCGCGAACGGAATAGTTCACCTGAGTACTCCTGCAACACCTCCGTCTTACCAGTCGACAAATACTCTGTAACAACGCTTGCTGCGAACACAGACAAACGCATGCAAGGATCTAAACCGCCAGCCGTGAGCGGTGACACGGCACCAGCCGCGTCACCTATTAACAGGCCCATTGAATTCGCGATGTTTCTAAGCACGCCTCCAACGGGAATGAGGCCCGCACGAGCCTCGATCTGTTTTGCGTTTCTTAAGTCGATGATGCCTTCGACGCGCGAACGAAAATCCTGTAGTGCCACCGTTGGTTCGAACAACGACGGATAGCCACCGACGCCGAGATGCGTCTCTTCGCCGTCGTGAGCGATCCACGCGATGTAACCGGGCGCGAGTTTCGGATCGAGAAAACAAAGCAAGCGCGGTGGACCATCAAGCGCCGCTCCTCTCAAAACACTCTCCACGCCGACGATGAATTCGCGATTTATTTCGAGTTTCAGATCGCGAGCCACACGCGAACGAGCGCCATCCGCGCCGATCAGGTAGCGCGTCGTAATCGAACCAGAGCTGAGCTGAAGTTTTAGCTTGCCGTTAGTTGCCGAATGGCTGACGTAACTCGTTTGCGGAAGCCAGTGGACTCCGGCGTGTAAACACTGCTGCAAATAACGCTGGTAGAGTTGGCCCATGCGACCGACGCGAAACTCGTCGTGCTGACTTACGAGCTCGAGCGGCCGTTGCGCGGGTGAGTAGAGCGTGACGTGTCTGATCGCTGGTCCCAGGCAGTCGTCTGGGATGTCGAAATCGACGAGCGTGCGGCGCACGAAGATCCCGGTAGTATGAATCTTCTGGTCGAGAGTGTTCTTGCGATCTACGAGGAGAACGTGGAGACCTTGCCGGGCGAGGAGTCGAGCACATTGAAGCCCGGCAAGTCCCGCACCGATGATCGTGACGTCATAAAACGTTCTCACGCCGGCATGTTAAGCTGCCGGCGTGAGTGTCGTCAAGTACTTTACGCCACAAACTCTTTTGTGGTCTTCCTTGTGCCTTTTTGTGGCTCTCTTTATGGAGTCAGTTCCGACGTAAGCACTGCCCCATTAAACACGGCGGAAATCTTCAACACTTTCCGGCTCCCCTTATCAATCCAAACAGTCTGTTTGTCTGAATCGTTGTCGGCGGCGATTATCTCCAGCTTGTAGGCATCAAAAGTGCCCGCCGGAACCGTGACGCTTTCAGATCCCACCACCTTCAACTGTTTGATCTGCGGCTTCTGCGCTTGCACATCGAAATTTCGAAAATTCAAACTGTAGCCGTCAGCTAAAGGAAGCGCAGCGAGCACTTGAAACGTGCCCGCCCCATCGGCGAACAACGCGCCACCCGGATCCACGTCGATAGGTTTGGATTGCCCGTTGATTGTCGCGGTGCCGCTCAATTTATTCGGCGCAACGTTCATCTCAATCATCATTGCACCTTGCTTAATGTAACGACGCTTCAGCAGCAGACTTCCTTTCTCGATGGTGCTGATGTCTACCGCCTCGCCTTGTGGAAGCTGCGCGGTTTCACTGACGGTCCATGCTCCGTTTTCTTCCTTGACGTCTGTTTTTACGGTGAGCGGAATTTCTCGTCCTCCAACAGCAAGTGACGCTTTGTAATTGTCCGTGCCTGGTCGAAGATCTACTGCAGGCTTCGGAATCTCGGTGGTTGAGCTGATCGTCTTTGGCAACGTCACTGTCTTCACGTCGACGTTTATTTCTTTCAGGCGCTGCGACACTTCCGGCGTCA
This sequence comes from Pyrinomonadaceae bacterium, assembly GCA_044867025.1. Taxonomy (GTDB): domain Bacteria; phylum Acidobacteriota; class Blastocatellia; order Pyrinomonadales; family Pyrinomonadaceae; genus PSRF01. The sequence goes on from JBIOUJ010000256.1 coordinate 41,740, forward strand.
TGCTTTCCTGGTAACGACCACCCAGATATTTCGCGAGAAACTTCTCCGAACTGGCAAACATTGCCATGTTGTTTACCGGACGAGCAAAGCCGTGTCCCTCGTCGGGCGCCACGAGATACTCAACTGGAAACCCTCGATCCCTTAACGCGATGACAATCTGATCTGACTCGCGTTTGTTGACGCGCGGATCGTTAGCTCCCTGGATCACGAGCAGTGGAGTCTTGATTTTTGCAGCCGCGGTTAGCGGAGACTGGCGCAGCAACTGGGCCTTTCCTTCGGGCGTGTTTGGATCGCCCATGCGCTCGTAGAAAAGCTTTCGAATCTGTTCCCAGTACGGCGGAATCGACTCGAGCAGCGTGATTAGGTTTGATGGTCCAACAATCGAGACTCCAGCCGCGTAAACGTCAGGTGTAAACGCAACGCCCGCGAGCGTCGCGTAGCCGCCGTATGACCCACCGAGAATTCCAACGCGCTTCGGATCGGCGATGCCCTGCGCGATAAGATACTTGACGCCCCACGTCAAATCATCCTGCATCTTGTCGCCCCACTGCTTGTTACCGGAATCGAGAAACTTCTTGCCGTAACCAGTTGAAGCGCGGAAATTGGGTTGCAAGACGGCGTAGCCACGGTTGGCGAGAAACTGTGCGAGCGAGCTGTAGCCCCAACTGTCGCGACCCCATGGACCACCGTGTGGAACGATGAGCGCAGGCAGGTTCTTCGCTTCGACGCCTTTGGGCACTGTTAGATACGCGGGGATTTCCAAACCGTCAGACGATGGATATTTGACCGGCTTCATCGGGGCCAGGTACGTGCGGTTCAACTTGTCACGTAGCTGGTACTGAAGCGTCAACTTTTTGGTTGAGCGATCGAAGAGATAAGTCGAGCCGGGATCTGTATCGGCGTTTGCAGCGACGATGTACAGCTTTTCATCCTTGGTTGAAGACGCGAAAGTGATCTCCTTGCCGGGAAGTTGTTTCTGGAGGTTCTTGTAATCGGCTTCGAAATTCTTGTCTTTCCAGTAGATGCGTTCGCGTTCATCGTCATAGGACGTCGCGATCAAATCGTCGGAAACTTCCGAGAACACCGCGTTGCCGAAGTCGACGCGCTTCAACGGATCCGACTCGACCAACTCTTCTTTACCGGTGGTTGGGTTGAACAGCTCGAGACGAACGAGGTCGACGTCGCCGCCCTTGTTGGTTTGAAAGTAAACTCGTTCGCCGTCTTTGTGATAGCGAATTGGTCCACACGACTCAAACACGTTGCAACTGTAAACCTTCGTAGACTTGTCCGCGTCGACGCGCAACACTTCCGTGTCGCCGTTCTCTGCTGATCTGGTTGCGAGTCGCAACTGGTCCTTGAGGTCGAAGATAAAGGCGGTGATGCGTTCGGTGTTCTTGCGGATCAGCGTGCGCTCGCCGGTGGAGATTTTTACTTTGTACAGATCGTGCCATGCTGCGTCGCGATCGTTTAGACCGATGTAGATCGCGTCTGGCTCCGTACGCGGGACAGCATAGAGAGCTGCGCGTACGCCTTTTACGTCAGTTAGATTTCTCGCTGTTGGCACGTCTTGCCCGGAAGCCGGCGCGTCAGCGGGATTGACGGCGTAGACGTTGTAGTTCTCGTCGCCGGCTTTGTCCTGTACGAAGAGGATGTACTTGCTGTCTCGAGACCAGAAGTAAGCAGGAATGGGGCGCTTGGTGTCGGCGGTAATGGGTTTCGCGTTGGTGAACGGATCGGCCGTCTTTTTCACCCAGATGTTGCGTGTGCCTTTGAACGGTTTGATAAAGGCGATGAAGGCGCCGTCCGGGGAAATTTGAGCGCCCGCGATTTCGGGGTCGCCGAAGAACAGCTCGCGGTCAATTAGGGGCGGACTCTGCGCCCAAACCGGCGCCGCGAGCGCGACCAGTAGTATTAATAAGTGGAGGATTGAGCGGCGCGATTGGCCGTTTGAACGCATAAACACCTCTTTCGGTTGATGGAGATTTGTTGGTTTAGCACGTTGAATGAACAGGCTTCTACGTACTGCGGTTCTGTGGGGTTTCAACTTAAGCAAATTGTCTATAGATCGTGGACACAATAATTTGTTCCTAGGGCCATGACTTCCCGAAGTGCAAACCAGCGCCTCTTCGATAAACAGCGATGGTCAGAAGAAACCACTCCTTGACAGACGCACACATTCAGTCAATGATGCACTCCATGAGCCTTACATCCATTCAAGAAGAGATTGTTCGCCTCAGTTCTACCGAACGTGCGATGTTAATCGATATTCTTTGGGAAAGTTTGGATGAACAGCGTGTGAAAGAGATCGAGGCAAAATGGGCTGCTGAATCAGAGGACCGGATCGACGCAGTTGACCGAGGCGAATTGCAGACCGTAGATGGACCTTCCGCGCTACAAGACCTTCGCTCCTCACTCAGGAAATGACGCGATATCGGTTTACGTCCTCCGCGTTGACGGAGCTGACGCAAGCGACACTTTATTACGAGCAACGAGAAAACGGCCTCGGAACGACATTCCTGGACGAAATCGAAGCCACTGTGAAGCGGATTCTTCAGCACCCAACCGCTTGGCACCGCTTGTCACCACGAACAAGACGCTGTCGAACTCATCGCTTTCCTTTTGGCCTGATCTATCAGATCCGCAGTGACGAGATTCTCATTACATCAGTGATGGACCTACGTCGCGATCCGGCAAGATGGAAGGCCCTACTGTAGGAGGTTTTTTGTTTAGCTATCATGGCCTCCGGTTGTGCGCAATGGTAAATCGAGAAACATTACGCCGCGAATTATGCTATAGTGCGAGGACTCCACCAAAAAGAAGCGGGCCGACTTGTGCGAGCACACAAAATCGACCCTTGAACCTCAACCTTCACACGAAAGGAAGAAGCTCATGGCTAGTCATAGTAGCGCAACAACGCGCAGAGAAGCACCTCACGTAAAACGAACAACCAGATCAGCCACTATCATGAATGCTCTTAAAGAAAGAGCGCAGGCACGCTTGAACGACGCATCGATCGATGCGCAGAGTCGCGCGATCCTCCGTTATGCTTTGGAGAAAAATGATCCGTGGATTGCTGAGCTCGTGCGACGGGACGAGCGGAATCGGACGATCGACTTGTCGGAGATGGCGCAAAGCTGCGAGGCGAGTTCAATCGAAGACAAGGTAAAGGCGTTGACGGAAATGATCTGTTGCGGCGGGGAAGAACCTACGGCAGCGTTGCTGGTCCTAATGGCGACACTTACAAACGCGGCAGATCCAAAAGCACTCGCGAATATGGCGAAACACCTTGCCTTTACTCGCTGTGGTGAGTTGAACATCAACGGCATGGTTGACGCACAGATTGCGATGCTTGAAGGCGAGCTAATCGCAGGCAGTACGGTTCAGTGCTGATCTAGTTAGCCACGCACGAAGAGTCATTTACATGATTTCAGATAAACACTCTTAGAGAATGACTCTTCGTGCGAGGCTTGGGCGGTTAGAATAAGCGTGGCCTTCCAGGCCAACCTCACAAGGAGACCTCACATGACACAGAAGTTAGTAAAGATTCCAGTTGAGCGTTTAGAAAAAGCGATCTTTCTCATTCGTGGTGAGAAGGTAATGCTCGATCGAGATTTGGCTGAGTTATATGGTGTGGAGACGCGGATACTAAACCAAAGCGTCAGACGTAATCTGGAACGATTTCCATCCGATTTCATGTTTGAGCTAACTCGCGACGAGATCGCAGGGATATCACAATTTGTGACATCCTCCAGTCTGAAGTTCTCCAAGCGTGTTACAGTTTTCACCGAGCAAGGAGTAGCAATGCTATCTAGTGTGTTGCGTAGCAAGCGAGCGATTGCTGTGAACGTTGAGATAATGAGAACGTTTGTTAAGCTGCGCCAGATCCTTACTTCAAATGCGGAATTGGCTCGTCGACTCGATGAACTTGAGGCTAAATATGATCGGCAATTCAAGGTAGTCTTCGATGCTATTCGGCTCATGATGAGTCCGAACCCACTTGAGCGAAAGGAAATTGGCTTTCGTCCCAAAGCTTTGAAGAAGTGAAATAAATCAGGCGAAGTCGCTGTATTCTAAATCGGCCCAAGAAAGAGAAGCGCGTTATAGCGAAGGACCATTCGGCTGCCACGTGGTACAAGCAGGTAGAACGCGACATCGATGAGAGTAAATGGTAATAACTCACGAATACTGGTAATGGAAGCCGTAGTCCAATATATACCTGGAGATTAGTAGATGCACATCGGCCTTCTCATCTGTTTGCTATTGACTTACTCACCGCCGGCACAAGATGCCGCGCAATATACTGCCGTCGTTGGCAAGTCCGAAGCGTCGCTCTCGCTGCCGGTGCAACAGCGAGATCGTTGGAGTTGGAACCAGCTGGGGACACGCGACAACGCTCGGGAATACCGTATGGATGTGACGATAAAGAATGAAGGTAAGGAATACACATTTGGTTTCTATTTATGGAAACACCCGGGCGCGTCGCCAAAATCGGGAAGTTTCAATGACTTAATCTCGGCGGGCCAGAAAAGTCTGTTTGAACGGAGTCAGTCGAGGCTGATGACCATTGTTCGCGGGGCTGATGTGAAAGTTAAGCTCAAAGGAGACCACCTTGTAATCACAGTCCGCGGCGAAAAGGATCTGCAACGCCTCTTCTCGTCGCGACCCACCGAAGTAATTTTCAAGATTGTATATCCGGACGAACCCGAGATCATGCAAAAGGTTCCAATCGTGTATCAGTGACTTTCCCACATTGCTTCCGCCAATGGTTCACCGCCTTGAGGCGAAGCAATTCTTCTTCGGTCGGCACCACCAATCGCAAACCACCGATGGGTACTAGTTCAGTTTGAAAAACGCCGAAGGCGTTGGCTAATTCCAGCCCAGGGTTCGAGCGCAGCGAGAACCCTGGGTCACAAGAGCAAGAAGAACAAACGCTGAAAGCGTTAGGCCTGTGCGACATTAACCCTTACAGGGTTGA
>JBIOUJ010000257.1:0-13432 GCA_044867025.1 Pyrinomonadaceae bacterium
TAAAAAGCTGTAACCGCAGAGGCGCAGAGGAACGCAGAGGTACGCAGAGATGATTCCTTAAGTCACTACTTTTCCTCTTGAATTCCTGGGAGCGGATCAGGTAAAAGTGGTTTTGGTAGACCTCGCACTGCCCTTTACATCCAACTCGCGAAACTAGCTTCGATTCTGTCCGAAAGGATTCTACATGTTTAAAGCAACCCCCCTACTCCTTCTCCTGATTCTTTTTGCCTCGACAACCCCGGCGCAACAGGCCCGCGATCTGGAAAAAGAGAAGGCTATCTGGGCAGAACTGGAAACCGTGTCGCCGAACAGCGTGGCCGATTTCAAGGCGGCCACCGAGGCGATGGATGCTCAAGATTACGATAAGGCTGTAGCGCTTTATCAGGGTGTCCGTGAAAAAGCCCCTGACTTTGACGCCGCACTCCGTCGCCTGGGCTGGTGTCTCGTTGCGACTGGAAAGACGGATTCGGGATTTGCTCTTATGGAGCGGGCCGTGGAAATCAGACGCTCTCCCGAAAATCTCATCAGTCTCGCTCAATCACTCGCTTATCCCGGCGTTGGACAGCAGGGAAGCATAGAGCAAAAGTTCCGGGCCTTTGAATTGACCAAAGAAGCCAACCGTTCGTCCCAGGGACCCAGCGACCCAGACTTTCTCGGAATGCAAGCACAACTCGCGATGGAGCTGGATAAGATCAATGACTTTCGCCGCGCTACCGAGAAACTAGTCGACAAACACCCCAACACAGTAGCAGCACATTACTACAGTGCCATTCTTGCGGCTTATGACGAGAAATGGATGACGGCTGAAAAGGAGATCAAGTTGGCCCAGAGCTTAGGACTCCCAGCAGAAATCGCGCAACAGTTTCTGGACTCGGGAGTGCAAACACGAGCGCGAGTGTGGCACTACTTAATCTATTCTCTTTACCTTGTCGGGGCGTGGATTGTTGGTCTCACAGCGCTGTTTCTTATCGGGAAATTAATGTCGCGCAAGACGCTCTCTTCTCTCGAGGCGGCCAATCCCAACAGTCCCGCGTCAGAATCGGAATTGACTCTCAGGAAGTGGTATCGACGACTCATAAATGTCGCAGGCCTTTACTATTACATCTCGCTACCCGTCGTGATTTTCCTAGTGATAATCGTTGCCGCTTCGATCATCTATGGGTTCTTGATGCTGGGACGCATTCCGATCAAGCTCGTTGCTCTTCTGGTCATCGGCGGATTGATCACTATCTTCACCATGATTCGTTCGCTATTTATCAAGGTTGAAAGCGTCGACCCCGGAAGGAGCTTGACCTATGAGGAAGCACCCGGCTTATGGGATCTGACTCGCACCGTGGCCGCCACTGTCGACACACGAGCAGTAGACGAAATCCGAATTACTCCGGGGACTGATCTTGCGGTTTACGAGAAAGGAACTCTGAGAGAGCGTTCACAGGATAAAGCGAAGCGGATACTCATCCTTGGAATCGGTGTGCTTAACGATTTCAAGCAGAACGGGTTTCGCGCGGTACTGGCGCACGAATACGGGCACTTCACACATCGCGACACAGCAGGTGGCGACATAGCAATCAGAGTCAACAACGACATGATGAAGTTTGCGCATGCGATGATCGCAAGTGAGCAGGCGACCCGGTTGAATATCGCGTTCCAGTTCCTGCGCATCTATCACTTCATATTTCGTCGCATTAGCCACGGCGCTACTCGATTGCAGGAGGTGCTTGCCGATCGTGTCGCAGCCCTAAACTATGGACCACTCGCGTTCGAGGAAGGATTGACGCACGTCGTGCGGAAGAGTGCCGAGTTTCATCACTTAGCTGTTAAAGAGATCGACGCGTCTGTTGCGGCGCAACGAGCATTGCAGAACCTTTATGAACTGCGTGCGGAGCAAAGCGCCGATTTGCAACAGCAGATCGAGGAATCGCTGAATCGCGAGACGAGCGAGGACGATACGCATCCGAGTCCGAACGATCGTTTTCGCTTTACGCGGAAAATCTCGGGAGCGAACGAGTTGCCGGCCACAGGGATGGTTTGGGACTTATTCGCAAATCGCGAAGCATTGACGAATGAGATGACTTCGCTGATTCAGTCGGAAGTGCAGACCGGTTGAGGAATGCAGAAGCCACAGACTTCACAGATAAATGCGGATTAAATCCGCCTTCATCTGTGTTATCTGTGGCTCGATCTGCGCTTAATTGTGGCCCGACATTAACAACCTGCCGGCACATCAGTAGCGGCAGTGTGCTTACGGCCATCATTGCCCACAGCCGAAACGCCCATGCCGTGGCGTGCGAAAACAACCCAGATGGCGCAGAAGTTCGCCCCGCCATTCAAGTTTTGATCGGCCTGCAGAATGCCATCGCGAGCATCGAGAAACGATGGTCGCTCCGGTGTGAACTTCATTCCATTCAGCACCAGCAGATCCGTAGTCGCGGCGCCGAGTTGCGTTCTTAGATCCCACAGCGTCGCAGCCCAAACTTCGCCGTCCGCGTGAACTGCACAACCACGGAAGCAGACATCCGCGTAGGAATCGTGCACTGTCGCTGCCGGCACGCTGTAAGCTGCGCGACGAATCCCGTTGGGATTGTTCGTGACATACTCACCCACTGCACCATCGTCGTTGATTGTGATGGCCCAGTAGTCAGACCAACCTTCGCCCATAGCGCCTGACTGTATACCGCTTAGCGCCGTGGTGCCATTGCCAATCAAACGGTTGGAAATTCCATGACCAAACTCGTGGAACACGACGTCGCCATCAACTGAACTGTCACGATCCGGATTGGGCGAGGTGAACAGATACTGTTGCATGCGCGGCCGCTGGCCGTCTGGCGGCGTCGCGAAGTTTGCGTTGTTGGTACCAGATCCATCTTGCGCTTCAGCGCGCACAGAGTCGTTACCAAGGCCACCGCGACCGTAGTTATTTGTCTGGAAATTGCGCGACGTTTCAGTAAACCCAAGGTTATACGAGAAGTCGTGCATGATGTTGTTGAAGTAGAAAAGATTAGTTACAACTGCCGCCTGCTGTGTTCGCGGGTCAACTGCGGTTGAGAACGGAAAGGTAAAGTCCTGCGTGGCCGATGAAGCATGGCCGGTTGACAGACCCGAACCGTTGTTATTATCCGGCAGATTGTCAGCGTTGGTGTCGAGATAGGCTTCGACGTTGTTACCCGTAGTAACTGTCGCAGTTCCCATCCAACCGAAGCTGGTATTGATCACCGTGTCGCCGACGAATGAAACGAGGAGGCGTGCGCCTTTGTCAGGAGCTTCAGTGTAAACAGTGCCCTGGGCGTCGAACACATACAGGTTATGTCTTACCAAAAGCTCTCCGCTATTCGCATCGACTAACGATTCATACCACTCGTCAGGACCAACCTCAGTGTAGATGTGCCACGCTAACCTGGCCGAGTTGCCCACACGCAAAACGTTTAGTTCTGAGAGTACGTCTTCCAGTTGTGTTCCCAGCGGATTTGCGAACGTCGCGCTCTCGCTCTTGTCGCTGCGGCCTCGAGTTTCAACGAGTGAAGAATCAATACCTCTCCCCGCGTAGCCGAAGGCTTTGACGATGGCCTGGTTTTCATCCACGGCAGGACTCAAGTCGGCAGTCTGACCGTCGACCAGAAAACCTTCGCGGACTGACAGGACCTGTCCATTCCTGTTTACGACAACTTGAACTGTTCCTTCAAAGACTTTCAAGCCACCAACAGTCTGCGTGTACGCCAAAAAAGTCGTTCCGCGATCGTTGTCTTCATTGATTAGCTTGAGGCTGCCGGCGTCAGCGCTTCGCAACGCGAATAGCTCGTTGTTTCGAGCCAGGAATCCGCGTGCGATGTTATCCGCCGTATCTGACCGCGGCTCAGAAAGCGCCGCGCCTTCGACGAACAGGTTTTTGAGTGCTCCGGTCTCATTGGCTTTGGCGCGCAGCTTTTGAGCGACGTCGGAGTTCAGTCTCGATTGAAAACGAGCAACGGCCGCGGCCCGCGCTTGGGCAGCGACATTAAGGCCAGCAGATCTTGCTGACGCGGAACTGAGATCGTAATCCGTAAATTCACCTTTCCCAGCAAGCCGGATGTCATAGTCCGGGAGTGGTCCAGTGCGGGCGGATTGTGAGCCAATACTTTTATCCGGGACGGCCCGGGAGGCATTGGAGTTAGCAAACGGAAACATGAGGGCAGTTGCAATTGCAACGCCGAGAAGTGCAACAAACAAAAAACTACGCGTCATGTGTGCCTCCAAATTAAGTGGGTTGAGGTTTGGCTGGAACTCGCCAGAGACGCACAAGGTGAGTTACGGGAGAATGGTAACCAACTTGTGTTTGAGCTACGGTGAGAACTGCCTTGCTTCGTTCAATTCGGGAACGCTTAACTTAGCAGATCGGCGATTGACTGTAAACTCAAAACCGGCTCTCTCACATTTACACCCTCAAGGCAATCTGCTACTCTGTGCGTCCCCCCGCGCCAGACAAAACCTACTCCCGTTGTAATTCACTTAGCCCGTGCAGTCTCATGACCTCACATTGAACAGTGAACAACTGTTCTCGATAAGGGTTCTCGATCGAAATTCACAGTAGTAGTCAAAAGACAAGCTAGGGCATTTCTCACCTGATCAAAACCAGGAGGTGGGCGAAGCTTCCACCTTGGACAAGATAACGGGCGAGTGCTGCCTTACCTCAACCAAGCCAAAGGAGGCGCAAATGATTCGTAAGATTTTGATCTTCGCAGTTCTCGCTGTGGCCGCTGCGGCTGCCATAGTCTTACCGTTATGGAAGTCAGACGCTGCCCCACAGCAAACGCCAGTGGGATCCCAAAAAAGATCTGCGGGCCGTGCCTTGGAAAACTTTGACATTCGCCTGGCTGGCCGTGGCGAGTTTAATGACATAGACCTTAGTTCAACTACCGGCAGGCAAGCTGCTATGCAGAACGCTCTCACTCGTTCTCGAGCGTCGGCAGTTGGACAATTCCGTTCGTCTATCGCAGTTGAGAAGGCTGCAAATCTTCGCGCAGTAGTTAACGAAGCAGGCGCAATGAAGAACTTCTTCATCGACGGCGCCGCTCTTTCAGAACCACAATCAGATACCGCCGATAACATCGCCCGCAGGTTCCTCGAGCGACATAGCGCCATCTTCGCACTATCTCCCGCTGGTATCGAAGGGTTGAAACTGGAAAACGAAGACAACGACAAGGGAACTACTTTCCTCAGCTACACGCAGACAGTCGGTGGCCTGAAAGTGTTTGAAGGACAGGTTCAAGTCGTCGTTAATAAGAACGGCGAAGTACTCAACGTACGCGAAGGATTTCTGGCCGATGGCCCGCCGGTCCAACGCCGCGGAGCGATGAGTGAAGCAAACGCGATCGCGAAAGCATTTGAACATGCGGGCAGAAATGTCTTCCCCACTTTTGTGGAGACTTATTCTCGAACGTCGGCGACGGAAATGTCTCGCTTCGCCAATCCGCTGGATCTGAATCTCGAGGAAGTACTCTCAGAACAGACCATTGTGAGAGTCGGTGGTGAGAGTCGTTTGGCGTGGCACATCTATGCGGAAGTCGGCCCGGAAGAGTGGTATGAACTTCTAGTCGACGTTTACACAGGAGATCTTCTGCTTCGTCACAACCTTTATGTGTTTGAAGCGCAGGGCACTGTTTACACCGAAGCGCCTGACAAAGGCGCACGCGTCCTCGTGTCATTCGTCGGCGATACCACCATCAACACGGCGGCGGGTTGGATGGGAACTTCGACCGTGACCACCGGCAACAACGTCGAGTCTTATCTCGATACAAATGCCGACAACGTACCCGACGCTAACAACAGTTCGGGACTCTCGAATGGTCACGCTTCATCGGCAACGCAGGACTTCACCTTTCCGTTCTCCACTACAGTCGACCCGCGAACACAGCAGGCGGCAGTTGTGACGAATCTCTTCTACTTCAACAACGTCATGCACGACTTCTCGTACAACCTTGGGTTCACTGAGACGTCGCGCAATTTCCAGACTAATAACTTCGGCCGTGGTGGTACCGGAAACGACTCCGTGCGCGCTGAAGCCCAGGATGGCTCGGGAACAAACAATGCAAACTTCGCGACGCCGCCAGACGGTTCGCGTCCGCGCATGCAACAGTTTCTGTTCACGGCGCCTACTCCTGATCGCGATAGTTCGGTTGATGGCGATGTTGTGTTCCATGAATACGGACACGGCATCTCAAACCGGTTGATTGGTAACGGTTCCACGGCGTTGAGCGGACAACAGTCAGGCGCGATGGGTGAAGGTTGGTCTGACTACTGGGCCGTCACCATCAACAACGATGGTGCTGTTGGCGAGTACGTCACAAATAACCCGGCCGGCATTCGGCGTGCTGCTTATACAGTTCCTGCCGCAACCGTGCACGATTCTTATGCAGACTTTACAGGCAGCTCAGTTCACAATGACGGCGAAATCTGGGCCGCAACTCTTTGGGATCTGCGGACGCAGCTCGGCGCTGCAACAACAAACCTTATTGTGCTCAACGGCATGAAGTTCACACCCACTCGCCCGTCATACCTGAACGCACGCGACGGCATTATCCAGGCCGATCAGAACCTGAATGGCGGAGCGAATCGCTGCACGATCTGGACAGTGTTTGCACGTCACGGCATGGGCGTGTCGGCGGTGGGTAACGATGGCACAACTCACGTTGCCGCGACTGACGTACCCGCAGATTGCGGAGGCACTTGTTCGTTCTCGATCAATCCGACCAGCGCGAGCTTTGCAGCAGCTGGTGGAACACAAAACGTGACAGTGACTACATCCGCGGGTTGCAATTGGACCGCTGTGAGCAACAACTCGTTCATCACGATCACATCTGGTGCGAGTGGTTCGGGCAGTGGCACAGTGAGCTACTCCGTTGCCGCAAACACCTCCTCGCTTTCGAGAAGCGGTTCATTAACGATTGCGGGTTTGACGCACAGCGTGTCACAAGCCGGCACTGGAGGCGGGTGTACAAACGCCATCGTTAACCCGGGATTCGAAACCGGTACGACGCCGTGGACCATAAGCGGCCAGGTAACCCGCAGCACGGGATCGTTCCCGCACAGCGGAACTGCCTACATGATCCTTAACGGAGTGAATAGTTCCAGCGGAACTCTTTTCCAGACGGTAACTGTTCCGACTAACGGTTGTACGAATCTGCAGTTCTGGCTAAACATCACGACCAACGAGGCGGCTGGAGCATCAGTGTTCGATCGTCTCTTCATTGAAGTACGAAGTACGGGCGGGACGTTGCTCGCAACGCTTGCGACATTTAGTAATCAGAATAGCGGCACGGCGGGAGTGTACGTCCTGAGAGGACCGTTCAATCTCAGTTCGTTCGCCGGACAGACAGTGCGGATTCAATTCCGCGGCACCAACGACATCACGTTGCCAACGATATTCAGAGTTGACGACGTGTCATTGCAGTAAGGGTTTAGATCAAAGGCAAATCGGAGCGGAGGCGTTTCGACGTCTCCGCTCCGTTTATTTTTACCTGCACTCGCGCCTTGCCAGTTGGATTCTCTCTCTGACCGCAGAGAAAAATCATCACCTTCCCTAAAGTCCCGAAAAAAAGATCAACGGATGAGCGCAAAGTTCGAAATATTTTTGCTGGCTCACCCATAAGTAAGCGAAAGTCGCTCATTTCTTGATAGAGCTCACAACTTCGGAAGGGAGACAGTGGTGATGCGAGTGCTGAGACATACTTGGTTCTTGCTGTTGCTCTGCGCTTACTCGGTGACCCCCGCGGCAGCAACCGATCCACCGGCACAAGGCCAGCCAGGTTCTGAAAACAAAATCAATACCCAGGTGGCAGTTGAAAAAGCTGAGCCGGCGACAGCAGCACGTGGTGAAACCATCACCATAACCGGCAACTTTCCCGTGGCATCAGACGTGATCGCAGTTGCGCTAAAGCGGTTGAGGTGGGGCACGCAAGGCATTGACACTACCGTGCCTGCCGAAGGAGATAAGGGGACAGCAGAGACGATTTCCGTCGGCTCCCTTACCACGAATACATCAAAGACCGCTTTAAGCTTCAACGTCCCCTTTAATGTTCCCCTGGGCCGCTACCAGGTGCTCGTTAGTATCACGGATAAATCGAAAGCAACGTTCACTGTACCTGTAATGCCGGACGGATCGTTGCACATCATCTCGAAAGAACCAGTCAAGATTTCTTCTGTTTATCCGAGTGTTAGTTACCCGGACAAAGACCATTTCGAATTCACCATAACCGGTGAAGGCTTCAGCTACATTAAAGAAGATAACGCGCTCGTAATAGAGGGCCGGCCGACTGTGACCGTTTGCTCAGAAAAGGTGTCAGACGATTGCGTTAACGAAGAAGTTTCAGCCAACGGACGTGAGTTAAAGTTCTCGAACATTCCCTTGAGCAAGTATCAAGGGCAATTCAATGTGGGCGTGCGGGTCGGCGACAGGAACAGCGACAATACCGTGCCCGTTACGCTCTCACGGATAGGGCGAAAAAGGCCCGCCGCTATAGCCGTCGGCTTCCTCTTAGCTCTTATTGCGTTGATAGTTTGGTTAGTAAGGCGACAGCCGAAGGCCCTGTCAGAGGGCAGAGTAAAGGGCGCATTTCTGTCTTCAGTTTTTCTTGACCCGGAAACGAACACGTATAGCCTTTCCAAGTTTCAATTCTACGCTTGGACCGCCGCTGCGATCTTCGGCTACGTCTATCTTTCGACTTCAAAGACCTGGGTGCAGGGCGACTTAACTTTCGCAGACATACCGGGGAATCTACCCGGCATTATTTTTGTTTCGGCAGCAACAACCGCAGTCGCTGTGGGAATCACGAGTGCTAAAGGCTCAAAGGGCGCCGGCGACATGAATCCATCGCTCGCCGATTTTGTTTCCACGGGCGGAGTGATCGCTGCCGAACGCCTTCAATTTTTCGTCTGGACCATTATCGGCGTTGGCGCCTTCATCGCACTGACTCTGTCAATCGAACCCGGTAGCATCCACGGGTTGCCCACTATCCCGGAGAACTTCCTCTACATGATGGGTATCAGTTCGTTCGGCTACCTGAGCGGAAAGCTGGCTCGCAAACCTGGGCCGGTAATTTCAAATATCGAGGCTGAAACAGGTAGTTTGACGTTGACCATTCACGGCACGAATCTCTCGCCCGACGCTCGCTTCAAGATCGACGATGCCGAAGTCCCGCTCAATTTCTTAAACAACGCCGCACATCCGAACGGCAAACCGGAGGTCGTCGAGCCCGATGAGCAACCAGGTTTCGCAAAGGTGCTTCGCCTCGTGCTGGAGACCACTGACCAAACCGCTGAGAAATGGAAGACGGGAAAACACAAGCTCACGCTGATCAATCCGGACGCGCAGAAAGCGGTCTTAGAATTTTCACCGTCTCCGGCACAAACTACGACGCCAGCGGAGGAATCGACACTACCCACGCAACCCGGTGCGACCGCGTCAGGCGGTGGAGGCACAACTCCGGCGACAACGACGAGCGGTCCGACCATAACCGATATAGCTCCTAACACCGGATCTGCCACAGGTGGCACGGCGGTCACCATTTCAGGCACTAACTTCGGCTTCTTACCGGAGGTTTCTTTCGGGGGAACTCCGGCCGCTTCAGTGACTGTGCTTACCCCAACAACAATCATCGCTCAGTCGCCGTCGCACGGTGCAGGTGCTGTCGATCTCACCGTAAAGAACCCCGACGGCAGCACCGTCACGTCGCCTGGTGGATACACATACGAGGCTGACGTAGCCGCTGACGAAGGTGGCGGAGCGCAAGTCGGATAAAACCAGGAGATCGGACCATGCCGAATGACCCCAACAACATTCTCTTTAACTTCCAACCGACTGGAGCATCAATCGCCACCGCTAAGCAGGATAAGCTGCCACAGAAAGGGATCCTTGGCGTGGCGGCGTCCAGGGCCATGGCTGGGACCGATGACAAGCGGGTTTTACCTCTCAAGGATAAATTCATCGCGGCTGGCGAACAATTCAACATTCCGCCTGCTCTTCTCGCCGCTATTGCGAGCCGCGAGAGTCGTTGCGGAGCAGTTCTGAAAAATGGCTTCGGCGACCAGGGTAATGCGTTCGGCATAATGCAGGTCGACAAGCGTTTTCACGTTCTCAAGGGCACTGACGACGCCTTCGGTCAGTCTCACATCGCCCAGGCAACAGGCATCCTCAGAGCATCGATCGATCGGGTACAGCACAATCACCCCGATTGGCCGCTTGAGCGTCAGATGCAGGGTGGCGTAAGCGGCTACAACCAGGGGGCGAACAAAATAATGACGCTGGACCACATGGACATCGGGAGTACAGGTAATGACTACTCAAACGATGTGTGGGCGCGCGCGCAGTTCTATGCAGAGAAGATGGGAACCGTTAGTCCAGCCATCGCGGTGACCTCCTCAACGATCGCATCGTCGTCATTAACGTTTCCCGCGCCCGCCCTCTCGGAAGTGCTCGCTGGTCACTCAACTCTTGCACGCAAGCAGCGGGGAGATGCGATCGTGACCCTGCAAAATGCGTTTCTGAACCTGCAATATCTGACGTTAACAGATGAAGAAAAGCTATCCGGACTCGGTATATTCGGCCCCAAGACCGAGCAGGCAGTGATCGCCTTTCAGCAGGATGTTTATCTAACGCCAAACGGTATCTGTGACGCATTGACCTTCCTGGCCCTTGCCCAAATTCTCAGCGCCGGTGTGAAGCGCAATAACGACAATCAGATTGGGATCGTGCGCCGGTTACAAGATCGCCTGGTCGCGTTACAGAATTTAGCGCCAGCTCAGATCGGCAACGGCTACGGAAACTTCGGACCACTTACGGAAGGTGGTCTTAAACAATTTCAGCAACAGCAGAATCAACCACAGGATGGGATACTTACGGTTGCTTCATATCTTCGACTGCGCGCGCTGGCGCCAAATGCTGCGCCTGCCGTCACACCGTCAACCGATGGCAATGACACCGCTGTCAATGTTCAGTTACCACCGGGCGGTCCCGGCTTCATTATCAAATTGGGCTCTCCACCAGGACATCAGTTCGCCACTGAGAGAACCATCAACCGTTTCATGGCGATAGCTTCTGCGTGGAATGCTACAGGTGTCGGATTTCCGCTTCGTGCCGGCGAGATGTCAATTAAGGGAGGTGGAGTGTTCGGGGCACATACCGGAGAAGGACATCGCGACGGCTTTGCCCTGGATCTTGGCCTGTTCAGGAAGGATAGAAAGAACCAGCCGACAAATATCAACGACCCCACTTACGATCGTGCTCTAACACAACAATTGATCACTGCTTTGGATCAGTCACCTCTTGTCGTCCTGATGATATTCAACGACCGGCAGATATCGGCTGGTAATAAGTTACGCCACGACAAGGAAGGTACGCATATACATGACAATCATGTTCACGTGGAATTCAGGAAACGGTCTGCGTAGGAAACGGATATTTCACGAGCATTTAAGTGACACTAACTTTTTCATATTAAGGAGCCCGAGACCATGAAGCAAAAATTACTTCTTGCAGTGATTCTGATGACCTTGAATCTGAGTTTGATTCACGCTCGAGTGCTGGTTGCAGATCCGTTCACTGAGAACACTATCAAACACGTATTCAGTCAAGATTCGCTAAGTATCACGTACGTATTCGATCAGGATGTCAGCGCATTCGACCAGTCGACAATCAGCTTCCATAAGATCAAAAACGGAGTGGCATCTCCAGATGCTACGCCGAAACTCTTTGACAGCAAGACCGGGAACACAATTGTTTTCTCCATCCCCGCAAGCTTTTACAACGATGCCGACAACGTCGAGTACTTTATCAGTCTGAAAAAGAGCGATGGCATCTCATTTACGTCGCCAAAGAACACTGTCGATGTTTCGGCCGAGAACCGACTGCGGAGAATCCTGGCGAATCAACCCAGGTCTGTAAGATTTAGTCAAAAGTTAATAGAGGCTGACGATCGCATCGGGATACGATTCGTAACGGATAAGCCTGGAAAGATCCGAGTTACGATTTCAGGTGTTGGAGGGTTTTCAAAGAATCAGATTTCTAAAAAGGTTGATACGACTCACGACTTCGTCTTCGACGGATTAGCCTCAGGGCAACCATTCACATTCAAAGCCGACGCGCTACAAATGGATGATGAAACCCAACTATTGCCGGGTATAACGGATGATCCGGGAAACGTCGGCATGGATTTTAAAACCACAAACAATGGTGCGCCAACTGTTACCGTGGATAACCCTCGTGTTGCAACGGATAACGTCGTCTTCACTGTCCGCTCAAATCAGGAAGTGTTCGCCGAAATAGCGTACACACCGATCAGTCAAACGGGAGTGCCTGATGTTGCAAAACGAAAGCAAATTGGAACGATTAACTGCGACCCTTTAACAGGGGGATGTTCCGGTCCTGAGAAGGTGCCGTCCGGCAACACGCCAACGAACTTCACAATACCCAACCTCGATGCGGGCGGGACCTATAAGATCGAATTAACCTTCAAGAACAAAGAGGGTAAGCGAGCCTCACTGCCGATTTCAGAATACATTTCTAAACTTCCGACACCGCCGCCGACAACAACCTTTGACTTCGGGGAAACTCCGATAAGCGCGAAGATTAGCCCTTTGGGAATTGAGGTAAAGTGGAGCGCAACTGATACTCCTCTTAGCGCTGACGCAAGATACCTGCGAGATGACAACAGCATACTGACCGGGGGCAGCAAGGCAACCATTTCCGGTAGAGAGATTACCGTCACGTTTCCTCCCGAAGATGTTTTAAACATAATAAATTTCCAAAAGGCGGCCACACTGCAACTCACGATGGAAAAAGGCGGCGCGTCTTTAAAGCGCTTAATCAGATTTTCGTTTACGCTTCCCACGAAGCAGCAGGTCCAACAGTCAACTGTCTCTCAGGGCGTAAAAGACGCGGCGTTAAAGCTTATCGACGCCAAGGAGAACAACAAGAGTTTCAAATGGTCAGACGTTCTCAAGGCTGGACTCAGTATTTTTTTGGGAGTGTTGTAGCAAATTGGTAGAGAAATCCGCCGTCACGATCGATCCACCTGCTACCGCAGGTGGTACTGACATCGATCCAACAATGACGCCTGCTACCGCAGGTTTGGACCGGTGATAGGCGAGTTACGTCGATACAAGTCAGGAGTCGCACTTGGATACGGTCAGTACCACCTGCGGTAGCGGGTGGGTCAACGATCACGATCACGCATGATGGGCACGATCGACCCAGCCGCTACCGCAGGTGGTACTGACATCGATCCAACAATGACGCCTGCTACCGCAGGTTTGGACCGGTACCACCTGCGGGTAGCGGTGGGTCAACGGGTCAACGATCGCGATCACGCATGATGGGCACGATCGACCGACCCGCTACCGCAGGTGGTACCGGTCCAAACCTGCGGTAGCAGGCGTCATTGTTGGATCGATGTCAGTACCACCT
>JBIOUJ010000258.1:0-30354 GCA_044867025.1 Pyrinomonadaceae bacterium
AAATATTTACCGCAGAGGCGCAGAGGAACGCAGAGGTTCGCAGAGAAAATCTCAAATGCCGGCCTGAAGAGCCTTGGGCCATTGTCTCGTCTTTGGATCGAGTTTGGGTTTCAGTAGTTATGGCCTCACCTGATTGAACCGAACCAGTTCAGCATTCGCTTTCTTTGCTTTCCGATCATTCAGATCCAAACAATGACCACCAAGGATTAGAATTGGAAGTCCAATAATAAGAAGTGTTAGGCCAACACCATGCAGAAACGGATGCCGTTGCGCATTCACTACCAACCCTGTAGTAAATACGAAACCAATCACAAGTGAGAGACCCGCTCCGACAAAGCAAGCAAGAGCAGCCACCGGCTCCCAGGTGTAATTGCCCGTGACCCTTTCTTCGTCCATGAAGACAGGTTAGGCCTGTCCGTATAAAAGGAGCGTAAAGGTGATATAAAAAGTTTATAAAGATGGACCGCGCGGAGTTATTCCGCAATGAGTTTTTCTAAGGAAAATTGGAGCGGGCGACGGGATTCGAACCCGCAACCCTCAGCTTGGGAAGCTGATGCGCTACCGTTGCGCCACACCCGCTCAGTTGAGGTGAAGAAGATTAATTAACGCGCCGCGCAGTGTCAACATAACGCCTGACAAGCTCGTCCCAGCGGCCCTGAGATTTGAGGATCAATTCGATGACCTCACGAACAGCGCCCTGACCACCAACGGTTTTTGTCACATATTGCGCATGTTCCCGCGTCTCTGAAGCAGCGTCGGCAACGGCGATGCCGAGACCCGATTGCAGCATGAGCGGGATGTCGTTGAGATCGTCGCCGATAAACGCGACCTCTTCGTTTGTGACTTCCGCCTGGGCCAACGTGTCTGCAAACGCTTCCTGCTTGTCTTCATACCCTTGCTTTACGAACGACATCCCGAGCGCTCGAGCACGAGTCTCGACAGCGCTCGACGTCCGACCGGAGATGATGCCTGACGTCAATCCCGCGCGGTGCCACAAATCGATTCCGAGTCCGTCGCGCGTGTGAAATCCTTTCTGCTCTTCACCGTTTTCAAAGATCCAGATGCGGCCGTCGGTGAGCACGCCGTCACAATCCATCAACAGCAGTTTGATGCGCGCCGCTCTTTGTTGAACGTCTGAAGATGTCATCGCACTTCGAAGAGCTCGATGCCGGAAAGTTTCAGTCCGGCCGGTGTTCGCGCAATCATCAAGACAGCAGTGCCCTGTCCGATCGTGCCGAGCTTGTTTGCACGAATCTGCACGTCAGCCGCGATGAGGTTCGCATTTAGCTGCTCGGTCCGCACGACCTTAGTTTCCCAAGCCTCAGTACCGATGCTGGCGTTGATGAACCTAACCAGTTCGCCTGAAATAATACGCGACTCCAGCTCAGCCTTCTTGTTGCTAATGACAGCTTGCGAGAGTTGGGTGATAAATGTTCGTACTGCCTCGTCGACTGGAGGAGCGTTGTTCGCAGCAGCCTCAGCGCGAATGCGTCCAGCACGTGCTGCAAGTGACGACGGATAATCACGACTCGCGATCACCGCGTCGTTGAAACGCTTCGCAGCCTCCGCAGGCTGGTTCCGCTTCATCGCGATCTCAGCCAATCCGATGTTGGCCCAGGCGAGTGTTGCCGTAAACGGCAACGGCTCGTTGAGTGCGGCGAGAAACAGTTTCTCAGCCTCTTCCATCCTGTTCTGTCCGAGTAAAGCACGCGCGAGAATGATTTGAGCTTCCTCAAACCTTGGCGCGGTGACGAGCATCGCACGCGCAGTGACTTCCGCTTTCGCAAAGTCCTGCGCACCCAACTGCGACTGTGCCTCATTCAATGCCGGAAGAAGATCTTTGCCGCGCGGCATCATGTCGTTGCCATAATCAAGCTGTGGATAAAGCTTGTCAGGATCGACCTCGACTCGCACGATCTTCGACGGAGTTTTGAACACCGCTTCTCCGAAACTCTTCGCGGGAACAGTCGTTTCCGCCCTCACCTGTTCTCCTCGGTCGGTAATTGCGAGAACGGAAACCGTGACGTCAACCGACCCGATATTTCGCAGCGCGGAAACCCAATCACCCTGCCGCTGCTGAGGCAAACCAATCATTAAATCTGTATCGATCAACTGATCGAGCTGCTGGTCCAACAATGCTTTCAACGCTTCCCCCTCGCGCGCGACCAACCCTTCGCGGACTGCCGGCAGAGTTAGACCATTCTGATTGCCTTTCGCAGCCTGAACTACAGTACGCAACACACCAAACAGATTGTCACGGCCCATGCGACGCTCAACCAAACGCCAGAACATCGCACCTCGATTGGGCACGGATTCAAAGTAAGTGGTGTCGAGTGGAGTCGTGCGCGCGAGTGGACCATCCTGCTGGGCCACGCGTGTGTAAGTGATGCGCTGGCGATAGAGTGTCGATTTGACTGCGTCTGGTCCAAACTGTTTCTCAAGAAACTCGTTGGCAAGAAAACGCACGAGTGCCTCGCGCAACACGCCGCCTCCCTCACCGCGAACAGGCGCGAGCCCGCCAATCCAAAGTCTCGCCATTGCTTCGGCCACAGAGAGTGCGGTTTCCGAATCGATCTTGGGCAGACGCAACGAATCAGCGTCGACGAGCACAGTGCCACTATCGCTGAAGCCCGCTCCACGTCGAACAGGCACCAATCGCACTGGCACATCCGGCGCAGGGCCGAGGGCCGCCGCATAAAAGGCGCGGGCTGCTGCGGTAAATGCAATCAGTGCTTCTGCTCCCTTGCGTTCGTCAGCCGCTGCGCCTTTCTCGAGCAGTGCAACAATGCCTTTTGCGTCGCCCGCGCCATCGAGTTTGTCCCAATCGCCCTGAACGAAGAATGGCTGCCCGTGTATCGTCTCTTCGAAAGAGACACCGGATGGACCAGCTTTCTCGGTACCCGAAGAGACTACGTTTGGAAGATTGACAGTCAAACGGAATGGCGCTGTGTCTGCGCCGTGCGCGGAGAAGGCAGTGTTCGGCGTTGGGTACCAGGAAGAAGACGGAAGAAACTGTGTAGCGATCGGGCTGATAGCCATGCGCCCGGTGTTGCTCTCAACTGGAAATACATAAGTCACAGCCGCAGTGACAGCGCCGTTCGGCGCGACTGACGCCGGCAACAAGATCTCGAACTGTTGCAGGTCCCCCCGTGGCGGACCTCCCCGGAACGTCGCAGCGGCGCCACCAACCGTTACCGATTTCACGGTGGCTCTTTTATCGAGACGCAGGGTCAGAGTCCGACCTGATCCAGTGCCGACGTTAATCGCACTGATCGTCGCAACGGCGTTCAGTGTACGTTCGGTTTGCTGAATGTTGACTGAGAGGTCGAACGAAGTCACCTGCCAAACGACGATTGCTGGTGTTTGTGCAGTGGCCGCCACAAACAGGCACAAAAAGAGAGTTAGAAGAAGAAGTAGTCTCATGATTACGAATAGAGTTACGCAGAGGAATGCACAAGCTCGTGGATGTCGCGAATCTTCAATAGCAGCGGTTCGAGGCGATGCAGCGGCAACGCATTCGGCCCGTCTGACAACGCCCTCTCTGGACAATCGTGCACTTCCATAAAAACCGCGTCCACTCCACACGCAACTCCAGCACGCGCAAGCGGTTCGATGTATTCCGATTGTCCACCCGTTGCATGGCCGAGACCGCCGGGCAGTTGCAGCGAGTGCGTCACGTCAAAAACCACGGGCACGCCAAACTCGCGCATGATCGGAAACGAGCGCATGTCGACGACGAGATTGTGATAACCAAAACTCGCCCCACGCTCGGTTAACAAAATCTTCTGACAACCTACCTCGCGCGCTTTGTCTACGATGTTCCGCGCGTCCTGCGGCGCCAGGAACTGACCTTTCTTGACGTTGACTGCCTTTCCCGATTTAGCCGCCGCGACGATCAGATCAGTCTGCCGCGACAGAAAAGCCGGTATCTGCAAAACATCAACGACTTCCGCGACCCGCTCGACCTGCGACACGTCGTGAACGTCAGTCAGCACCGGAACATCAAGCTCGTTCCGGATGTGCTGGAGCACTTCAAGACCCGCGTCCATGCCCAGCCCGCGAAAGCTCTTGATCGACGATCTGTTGGCCTTGTCGAAGGACGCTTTAAAGACGAAATCGAGACCTGCTCGCTGCGCGCGATCGCGGCATTCACGCGCCATCATCATTGCATGCTCGGGCGACTCGACCACACAAGGGCCGGCAATTATTGTGAGCCGGCCGTCTCCGAATGTTGCTTTGCCGACAGAAAAAGGCTGGGTCATAGGCCGCGAAAAGGCACAAAGTACAAAACAGACTTTTAATGCTTCCCGAGTATATGCTTGACCTTGTCTAGAAATGAACTGGGCTTGGCAGGTTTTTCCGGAGTGGCGGTTTTTACGGAGCTTTCGCCCATCACTTTGATCTCGGTTGAACCGGAACTGAGCGCTCGCTTTTCGCGCAGACGTGAGATATCGACCACGAGCCGGCCGGACGGCGACTCCACGCCCGCGTCGCGCAGCGCCTCGATGTCAGGCGCGCTCTTCAACGCGTGATGTTCCAACCCGAGTCGCTCCGCTGTATCGAGCAGCTCCTGTCGAAATTCGTCTGCGTTTGCGGGTCGATCCTCCGGTCGCTTTTCAAGCGCGAGCAACACGACGCGCTCCACATCCTCTGGAATCGCGGCCACGATCCCGCGCGGCGGATTCGGCGGATCGTTCGCGTGCTTCTGCGCGATCTGTTCCCGCGTTGCACCTGTGAACGGAGCCATGCCGGTCAACATCTCGTAGAGAATCACACCGAGACTGTAAACATCCGTCGCAGGCGTTAACTCAAATCCGTTGTATTGCTCGGGCGACATGTAACGCGGCGTGCCGATCACGGAGCTGCTCTGGACCACCCTCGTCGCGTTTTCATCGTCGTCAAGTTTGTCGGCCGTGACTTTCGCGATCCCGAAGTCAAGCACTTTTACGACCGCAGGTTGATCCGCGCTTTGCGTGACAAGAATATTGGACGGCTTTAGGTCGCGATGAATGATGCCTGCTTCGTGTGCTGCGGCGACAGCCGCCGACGTTTGCAGCATGATCGAAATCGCGCGTGCAGTTTCGATTGGACTTTCTCTGCTGAGAATCTCTCGCAGCGTCCGGCCCTCGAGCAACTCCATTACGATGTAGACGCAACCTTCGGAGGTCTGTCCGAAGTCTGTTACCGATACAGCATTCGAGTGCCGCAACATCACCGCCGCGCGCGCTTCTATCTGAAATCGATTTCGAGCGGCCTCATCCTCGACGAAGCGCTGGTGCAGGACCTTGATCGCTACGGGCCGGTCCATCTGAAGATGCCGCGCACGATACACCGCTCCCATCCCGCCCGCACCGAGGCGTTCTTCTACGGAGTACTTCTCGTCGAGCGTTCGACCTACGAACGGGTCCTGTGTTTCGAGCATGGCCATGTGAGACAGATCTCGCCCAGTTCGGGAGTTACATGAAGTGAGGTGAGTTCTGGGCAGTTTGACAACGTTTCTAACGTCGCGCGCACGCGCTAATCGCCGCTGGTGGCAGTCAATCGTTCGTGCACCACCAAATCGACCTCCCCATTCTTCTCCATAGAGGTCTCAGAGTGCAAACGATTTTCGTAAGCGGCCCGAACAAAGGCCGCAAACAGCGGGTGAGCGTTCAGAGGCTGAGACTTGTATTCCGGGTGAAACTGGCACCCGATAAACCACGGATGCACATCGCGCGACAACTCAATCATCTCCACGAATTTGCCGTCCGGCGAGACACCGCTGAACACCAATCCTTCCTTTTCCAACAGCGGACGAAACTCCGGATTGAATTCGTAACGATGGCGATGACGTTCGCTGATCTCTTCTGCGCCGCCGTAAACATCACGGACCAACGAATCCGGCGCGAGCCTGCACGGCCATGCCCCGAGACGCATCGTGCCGCCTAACTCTTCAACGTTAACGAGGTCTCGCAGTTTGAAGATAACGGGATGCGGAGTTTCCAGGTCGAACTCGGTAGAGTCGGCATCCTTTAGTTCACAGACGTTTCGCGCATACTCGATACAGGCCGTCTGCATCCCCAAACAGATTCCGAAGTAAGGCGTACGCGATTTGCGCGCGTAACAGATCGCGCGAATCATTCCGGCAACACCGCGCTTGCCAAATCCTCCGGGCACGAGGATCGCATCGAAGTCGCGCAGACGATCCTCGTAGTCATCGTCCATCAACTCTTCCGACTCGATCCACTTGACGTCGACTTTCAGATTGTTTGCCACGCCACCGTGGGTCAGCGCTTCACGCAGAGACTTGTAAGAATCTTCGAGCTCGACGTACTTGCCGACGATCGCGATCGACGCTTCACCTCCGGATGGTTCACGAATCGTCGCGACCAGGTTGCGCCACTCGGAAAGATCCACCTGCGGCGCTTTCGCGTCCAAACCCAATTGCGACACGATCAGATCGTCGAGACCTTGCTCGTGAAACGCGAGCGGAACGTCATATATCGTGTCGACGTCCTGGGCGCTAATTACGGCAGTTTCTTTCACATTACAAAAGAGAGCTATCTTGGCGCGCAGGTCGCGAGACAACGGTTTTTCGGAACGACACAGGAGAATGTCGGGCGCGATACCTATCTCGCGCAGATCGCGTACGGAGTGTTGCGTCGGTTTCGTCTTGAGCTCACCGGCCGCAGCGATGTACGGCACGAGCGTGACGTGAATAAACAACGCGTTGCCGGCGCCCTCTTCGTTGCCCATCTGGCGAATGGCCTCCAGGAAAGGTAGCGACTCGATGTCGCCGACCGTGCCGCCGATCTCGACGATGATCACGTCGGGCTTATCGTTATCGGCGACCCTGCGAACTGCCTCTTTGATCTCGTTGGTGATGTGGGGAATGACCTGGATTGTCTTGCCGAGATAATCGCCACGACGCTCTTTCTCGATCACGGAAAGGTAAATGCGCCCGGTGGTCCAATTATTCGCTTGCGAGAGATGCGCGTGAGTGAAGCGTTCATAGTGGCCGAGATCGAGATCCGTTTCGGCGCCGTCGTCGGTTACAAAAACCTCGCCATGCTGGAAAGGCGACATGGTGCCCGGATCGACGTTGATGTAAGGATCGAGTTTGATGAGCGCCACTCGCAGTCCGCGGCTTTCGAGCAAACATCCGATGGACGATGCTGCCAAACCTTTGCCGAGGCTGGAAACCACGCCACCAGTAACGAAGATGTATTTAGGCATCCGCTTCTCCATTGGTTACCTTCTTGTCATTGCCATCACCAGCCTCCGGAGGATCTCCGGATTCCTGTTCTCCGTCGTAACGCCCCTGCTTTAAATCTTCTATAACCTCGACCGCCTTTTCTTTCGATGGATCCAGTGCTTTCTGTAATCCAACCAGTCCGGCGCTAATGAGTCCCGGTCCTTCCTGTGCGCGCCTTTCAAACTCTTCGATCGAAACATCGTAAGGCCTGGTCAGGCCCCATAGACCAAGGAGCCCGCACAAGATCACAAATCCGATAATAGCTAGTCCGATCCAGTCGTTCATGCTTCGATGAGTGTCCTCACGCGTTCCAGGTCTTCGACTGTGTCGACGCCGGTTGAAGCTGTACACGCTTTGACGACTTTTATTTTCACTCCGCGCTCGAGCGCGCGCAGTTGTTCGAGCGCTTCGATCTTTTCAAGTCGAGACTGCGGCCACTTCGTGAATTCGAGCAACACGTCTCGGCGGTAAACATACAATCCGGTGTGTTTGCGAAAAAGCTTCAAGTCGTGTCTTTTCGCGGCGTCGCCGGGATATGGTATAGGCGAACGCGAAAAGTAGATAGCGTTTTCGTCGCTGTCGAGAACAACCTTCACGAGGTCCGGATTTTGGAGGTCGTCGAGCGATTCGATCGGTTCCCAGGTTGTGACGATTCCGGCGCCGTTTGTTTTGGAGATTTCAAGTGCCATGACATCGACAGCGCGTTCGATCGTCTCTGGCGAGATCATCGGCTCGTCACCCTGAACGTTAACGATGATCGCAGCGTGTGGAATTTTCGCGGCGACTTCGGCGACGCGATCAGTTCCGCTGGTGTGGTTCGGATCGGTAAGCACTCCTTCGACACCGCTCGATCGAACGGCATTAATAATCTCGTGGCTATCCGTAGCTACTATCACACGGTCCACATTGCGCGCCGCGAGTGCACGTTCGGCGACCCAGCAAACCATTGGTTTTCCGGCAATTTCGAGTAACGCTTTTCCTGGTAAACGAGTAGAAGCGAGGCGAGATGGAACGATGGCAACCGTGTGATTCACGGGGCAACAGCATAGCTTGCGGCGATAAGTAGTGTCAATGCAATCCGGGTTTGGTGGTGTCTTAATTCCTCTCTGCGTACCTCTGCGATCCTCTGCGCCTCTGCGGTAGAAAGAGACCGTAAAAGTATAAACCGCAGAGGCGCAGAGGATCGCAGAGATACGCAGAGGGAAGCGGGTGGGTCAACCGTCGTTATCATGCGTGATGGTGATCGTTGACCCACTCGATTGGAGTGTCTCTTTTTCTGGCATACACACACCTCCACTGACCGCGCTTGATACGCACAGATTATTCTTTCAGCCAAATAGGCAAGGTGTATTCCTTGATATCTGCTGGTCTGGTATTTGCGCGTGAGAGGAATAAAGGAGGAGAACAAGGCATGAATAAAGGGTTGGCGCTCTGCGCTGGAGCAGGCGTTGGAAGTGGGCTGATGTTTTTACTGGATCCGGCTCGAGGAAGGCGACGGCGTGCGCTGTTGCGTGACAAATTCGTTTCGGCGGCACGCAAAACTGGCGAAGGAGTTGAAGCTACCGCTTATGACCTCCGAAATCGCATGCAGGGGCTTGCAAGCGAGGTTCAGTCGCGATTTTCGTCAGAGCCGGTTGATGATGTGAAGTTAGTGGAGCGAGTGCGTGCGAAGCTGGGTCGAATCGTTTCTCACCCGAGTGCGATCAAAGTGACGTCGCAAAACGGTAGAGTCGTACTCAGTGGACCGATACTCACACATGAAGTGCCACAGTTACTGGCGTGTGTAAACCGCATCTCGGGTGTGAACCAGTTGATGAACATTCTCGACACGCATGAGCAGGCGGGCGATCATCCGGCGTTGCAAGGCGGACGCGAACGTCAGGGCAACCGGTTTGAATTCTTCCAGGAGAACTGGTCACCGGCGGCGCGTTTTGTTGCCGGCGCGGCGGGAGCATCGCTCGCAGTTTACGGCGGGGCCCGGCGCGATGCTCTGGGAGCGGGACTTGGCGCCGCAGGACTTCTTTTACTAACTCGAGGAATCACGAATACCGGCTTGAAGAGTCTGGTTGGCTGGGGATCTGAAACCGGCGGCGGGCAACAGCAACTCACAACTGGTCATTGAGGAGGAGAGCGAATGGAAGAACAACAATCGCAAAAAAGTGGGGTTAGATCAGAAGCGCAAAAACAAGACCGTGCTCGTGACAGCTACGCGCCGATCCCACCCGCTAATCCGGTCGCGGGCGCGTTTGGGGAACACAAGCGCGACACGCCTACCGATCAGGATACAGCACTGGGAACAGTCAAACCGGAAGCCGAGGGCGATTAGTCTTTCTCTTCTCTGCGTACCTCTGCGTACCTCTGCGCCTCTGCGGTTTACCTTTAAATTTACCGCAGAGGCGCAGAGGTACGCAGAGGTACGCAGAGAAGATTTTTTCGTCACAAACGGCCTCCGGCGGTGTTCTATTGCTGGAGGTGCACAATGTCAAAGACCCTTTGGAACCGTTATTTCTTCGCTTTAGCTCTGATCACCAGCCTCGCGCTACTCGTTTTGATCTCAGGCGTCCACGCCCAGACCGCCGTCTCAGGCCAATGGACCGCTTCCCTTTCTAAAGATGATTCGAAAATCCACGTAAACTTTGAACGCCGTACCGACAAAGGCGGCAAACACCAGCACGGGCAGTCCTATGAGTTTTCCGATTTTCAGGGCCTGACGCGTGACCAGGCGCTCGGCAACGGTCCGGTAAGCTTCAGTCTCGTCCGTGAGGCCGGCAGAATCGACTGCGAAGGCACCTTCCAAAACGGAAAAGGCTCCGGCACATTTCGCTTTACGCCGAATGCCGCGTTTATCTCAGCCATGAAAAGCCGTGGTTTCGATTTCGAGAGTTCAAATGACGACTATGAAGGAGCGGTGTCAGACCGTCTGTTCGCCGCCGCGACACTGAACGTCACGACAGCACTGGCCGACGACCTCGCCTCCGCAGGTTTCGGTAAACTCCAAACGGAAGACCTCTTTAAGGCCGCAATCTTCAAGATTGACTCGACGTTCATGCGTGAGATGAAGGCGAGTGGTTTCGACAACATGGGGATGGAAGAGTTGGTGAAGGCCCGCATCTTCAAAATCGATGCCAACTTCGTCAAAAAAGTAAGCGACATGGGCTTCAATAAAGAGCCGTTTGAGAGCCTTGTGAAAATGCAGATCTTCAAGGTGACACCTGAGTTCCTGACAGAAGTGCGGAACGAAGGCTTGACCGATCTCAATATTGAAGACCTCGTGAAACTGCGCATCTTCAAAATCGATGGCGAGTACATTCGCCAGGCAAAAGCTGAAGGTGCACGGATCGACGTCGAGAGCCTGGTTCAGCGCAAGATCGGTGTTGCACGCAGATGAGTGCACAGACTACACAGATCTGTGTAATCTGTGTTCATGACCGTCTTCAAAAACTATATCAACGGGGAATGGGTCGACAGTAAGTCGGAAACCACATTCCCCAATATCAATCCCGCCAACACTGAAGAGACCGTCGGTCTCTTTCAAGCTTCAGTTGCAGAAGATGTAAGCGAAGCCTGCCGCGCAGCCGCGGCAGCGCGTTTCGCGTGGGCGGATCTGCCTGCCACAAAACGCGGCGAATACCTTTTCAAAGCTGCCGAACTTCTCGAAAACCGCGTCCAGCAACTCGGCGAGGAGATGACGCGTGAGGAAGGCAAAACCCTGCCCGAAGCGATCGGCGAGGTGAAGCGCGCGATCAATATCTTCCGCTACTTTGGCGGCGAAGGTTCGAGACAGTTTACGTTTCAGGTCCCCTCCGAGCGTGAGAACGTGCTCTGTTACACGATTCGGAAACCGCTTGGAACCGTAGCACTGATCACGCCGTGGAACTTTCCGATCGCGATTCCCGCTTGGAAGATCGCGCCGGCGTTGATCGCCGGAAACACGGTCGTGATCAAACCCGCATCGCTCGCGCCGCTCAGTTCGTTCAGGTTGATCGAAGCACTGCACGAAGCTGGAATACCGCCGGGCGCGATCAACTACGTTACAGGCAGTGGCGGATCGGTCGGCGACGCGCTCACCAGCAACCCTGAAATCAAGGCTGTCTCGTTCACAGGTTCCACTTCCGTCGGCACGGCGCTCTACAAGAAAGTCTCTGAACGAAGGATTCGCGTGCAGCTCGAGATGGGCGGTAAAAACCCGACGGTCGTGCTGGGTGATGCAGACCTCGATTACGCGGCTGACATTCTGATCAACGGCGCGTTCTTTTCGACTGGACAGAAGTGTACGGCGTGTAGTCGCGCGATTATCGAAAGACCGGTTTATGAGTCTCTGGTAGAGCGGCTTGTCGAAAAAACGCGCAAACTGAAGGTCGGAAACGGTCTCGATCCGGGAGTGCAGATCGGACCAGCAGTCGATGAAGAACAACTGAAGACGGATCTCGAGTACATCGACATCGCCAAGAAAGAAGGCGCGCAGTTGTTGGTCGGCGGAAACCGTCTGACTGGCGACAACTACGACAAAGGCTTTTTCATCGAGCCGACGATCTTCAGTGGCGTAAGTTCTACAATGCGTGTCGCTCAGGAGGAAGTGTTTGGCCCAGTGCTGGCGCTGATGGTTGCTGAAGATTTTGAAGACGCGATGCGCATCGCGAACGACGTACGCTTTGGTCTTTCAGCTTCGATCGTTTCGAAGGATCTGACGCGCGTACACCAGTTCATCAATCGCATCGAGGCGGGTTTGATTACCGTGAACCTCCCGACCGCGGGTGTCGAGTATCAACTGCCTTTCGGCGGAACAAAGGAATCGAGCTACGGAATGCGCGAACAAGGCCCACAGGCACTGGATTTCTATTCCGAATCCCGAACGGTCTATTTGAAATACACTCAATAATTACTTTGTGCCTTTTTGTGGCCTAACCCGGTAGACGCAGCGATGATCGCCGCTGATGATATGCTCCGCGCGCTCGACGGTGACTCCTGGTCCAAGCACCGATCGGAATAGATCCAACTCCGTTGCGCAAAAACCCTGACAAGCATTCGCCGCAGCACAGATCGGACAGTGGTTCTCAATCAACAGGAAACTTCCCCGACCCTCAGCCCTGATCTCCGCCATGTAGCCTTCCTCGGTCCGGACCTTCGCGAGCTCCTGAAGTTTCTTCTGCAAGGGATCGCCAAGTTTGATCCGCTTCCCGTAATCGACGCGTTGGCGCGCACAACGTGACGTCAGCACGCGCTCGAGCCCCTCGTCGCCGAACGCATCCTTCACGGAATCGATCAGCGCCACGCTCAGCTCCGCGTACGCCTCTGGAAACAGACGATCGGCGTCACGCGTCAGGCGCCAGAACTTCGCCGGCCTGCCGATCGGTACTGGCCGCTCTTCCGCCGTCACGAGCCCCTCGCGCTGCAGGGCATACAGGTGCTGCCGGATCGCCATAGCCGTCAGCCCGAGACGCTCGGCAAGCTGTGCGGAGCCGCTCGGACCCTCAGTTTTCAGGAGTTTGGTAATGGCGCGACGAGTCTTTCGCTCGCCGGGCGCCTGCGTTTCAGCGCTCATGCGGTTATTTCTAAAGAATTCTCTTTACAAAGTCAATGTCCAGGAGTAAGCTTCAACTTACTAAAGGGTTTTCTTTAGAAAGTAGGTGCCGCAAATGACAAATTCTTTTTCAGGGCTGCGAGTCGCGATAACTGGGGGCACGTCGGGTCTGGGGCTGGCGCTCGTCCGCGAACTTATGAGCAGAGGCGCGCGTGTCGCCTTCGTCGCACGGACGCGCGAACGTGTCGAACAGGTCGCGCAGGAGAATCCCGGCGCGCACGGCATCGCCGGCGATGTCTCTGACAAAAACGACATTTACCCGATGGCGATTCAGATCACAGGGGAGTTGGGCGGTCTCGATGTGCTCATCAACAACGCTTCCGATCTCGGACCAACGCCGCTTCGAATGCTTTCTGATACTGAATGTGAAGATCTCGAGCACGTGTTTGCGACCAATGTTTTTGGTCCGTTCCGGCTGACGAAGGCGCTGATGGGCGCGTTGGCAGCTTCTGCGCGCGAGGGCCGTGGGGCAGTCGTGCTCAACATCTCGAGCGACGCGGCAATCAATGCATACCCGGGCTGGGGAGCATACGGTTCGAGCAAGGCAGCGCTTCATCACCTCGGTCGCGTTTGGAATGAGGAGCACGCAGGTGAAGGTGTGCGATTCCTGTCGCTCGATCCGGGCGACATGGACACACCGATGCACGCCGCCGCAATTCCCGACGCGGATCCCGCGACGCTCAAGCGTCCCGAACAATCAGCGCGCGAACTTGCAGACGCCCTCGCAGCAGTTTTACCACAGCTCGCACAGATGGTTTGAAGGAGTGACAGTCATGATTGCCGCCGATGTAGCGGTACAGCGTCCGCCGGACGCAAAACTTCTTGTAGTCGATTCAGCGCGAAGTCTTATTCACGTTCCACGCACTGCGTTCGTCGATTTTCTACGTCCGCATGATGTCGTCATCGCAAACGACGCGGCCACGCTGCCCGCTAGTCTCAAGGGCGTGCATCAACAAACTGGGAGCCCGATCGAAGTACGGTTAGCAGGAAGATCTTCGCTGGATCCTTCAGACGTCAAACGCTTCAGCGCTGTCGTCTTCGGCGAAGGCGACTTTCACATGCGCACTGAAGACCGTCCGTTGCCCCCGACTTTGAACAGCGGCGACACGCTGTTGCTAGGTCCACTGAGCGCAACGGTCGAACGATTGTTAGGTCACCCGCGACTCGTGTCACTTCTCTTCTCCGGTACACCGGATGAAATCTGGGCCGGTCTCGCGCACCACGGCAAACCGATCCAGTACTCGTACATGCAGACTTCGCTCGAGCTCTGGGACGTTTGGACCAGAATCGCGGGCCCACCGGTAGCTTTCGAACCACCGTCGGCCGGCTTCGTGCTCGACTGGCACATACTCAGCGCGATTCGCGAACACCAGGCGGCCTTCGCCACGATCACTCATGCCGCAGGCCTTTCATCGACGGGCGACGATGATCTCGATCGACTGCTTCCATTCGACGAGCCCTACCGCATTCCGGAAATCACCGCGAAAGCCGTAGAAACCGCACGACAGCACGGCGGTCGTGTGATCGCAGTCGGGACGACAGTCGTTCGCGCGCTTGAAGCCGCCGCGACTGAAGACGGTCACCTGCGGGCGAGCGAGGGACTCGCAACCGGCCGCATTGGTCCAGCGACACGCTTGCGAGTCGTCGATGCGATCCTTTCAGGCACGCACGAACCAGGCACGAGTCACTACGAACTCCTGCGCGCATTTCTCGAAGACTCCACACTCCAACGCGCGACCGAAGAGCTGGATACTCACCAATATCGCACACACGAGTTCGGCGACTCAGTTCTAATCCTGTAAAAGTTCAGAGTTCAAGCTTCAGCTTGTTCGTAAAAAGCTACAACCACAACCCGAAGGTTGAACTCTGAACACAATTCACAGGATACTAAGCGCCTATGAATCAACCCCTTCGTCGAGCCACCCTGGCTCTAATCGTTTCCCTTCTAATCACGTCTTCTGTTCCGGCCCAATCGCCGGTGCTCGAACAGAACGTGCGTGCCGAGCTGAATTTTCTCGCCAGCGATGCGATGCAGGGCCGCGGCAGCGGAACTGTCTACGAACGAATCGCGGCTGAATATCTCGGCTCGCAGTTTCGTCAATTCGGCCTCGAACCCGGTGGTGATGCTGACGCCAACGGCAACAAAGGTTACGTTCAGCGGGTAGGCGGCGGTACCGAAAGTACGGAAGCGAGAACTACCTGGAACGTCATCGGCATCCTGCGTGGCACGGATCCGGCGGCAGCGACGGAAGTGATCGTGTTGAGTGCTCACCTGGACCACCTCGGCGTAAACGAGTCGCTTACTGGCGACAAGATCTTCAACGGTGCCGATGACGATGCTTCAGGCTGCGTCGCTGTTCTGGAGTTGGCGCGAGCGCTCGCGGCTGGAAAACGGCCGCGCCGCACGATCTATTTCGTAGGTTTCGGAAGCGAAGAACGAGGCGGGTACGGCTCGCGCTATTTCCGGGACAATCCCCCGGTCCCACTCACTCAAATCGTCGCTAACCTGAATTTCGAAATGCTTGGCAGGCCCGATCCGCAGGTTGGCGCAGACAAACTGTGGCTGACGGGTTATGAACGATCGAACCTTGGACCAGAGCTCGCGAAACAGGGTGCATCGCTGGTTGCGGATCCGCATCTGCAACAACACTTCTTTCAGCGCTCCGATAACTATAGTTTCGCTTTGCGCGGGGTTATCGCGCAGACAGTCTCCAGTTTCGGCTTGCACACCGATTATCACCGCGTCACGGACGAAGTGACGAAGATCGATTTTCCGTTCATGACGCGCGCGATCAATTCGATGGTAAAGCCTGTTCAGTGGCTCGCTAATTCGACTTTCCGTCCCGAATGGTTGCCGGGTCAGGCGCCCACACGTAATTAGCATGAAACCGAAGTTCTTCAGCACGCCCGCGGAGTTTCGCAAGTGGCTCGAGCAGAACCACGACAAACAAAGCGAACTGATGATCGGCTTTCACAAGAAGGCTTC
Source organism: Pyrinomonadaceae bacterium (assembly GCA_044867025.1). GTDB lineage: Bacteria > Acidobacteriota > Blastocatellia > Pyrinomonadales > Pyrinomonadaceae > PSRF01. The sequence continues at coordinate 15,802 of JBIOUJ010000258.1, forward strand.
CGGGAAGAAGAGCATCACCTATCCCGAAGCGTTGGATGAGGCTTTGTGTTTCGGTTGGATCGATGGCGTGCGCCGGAAGTTGGATGAGACGAGCTACGTGCAACGCTTCACGCCGCGAAAGCCAAGGAGTATCTGGAGCCTTGTAAACGTCAGGCACGTCGAGCGACTGAAGAAAGAGGGACGAATGCACGCGGCGGGAGTCGAAGCCTACGAGCGGCGCACTCCGGAACGCACCGGGATTTATTCATTTGAAAACAGACCGAAGCAACTTTCTCCGGCTTACGAGAAGAGATTTCGTCAGAACAAAAAGGCGTGGAAGTTTTTTAATGAGCAACCTACTTACTACAAAAACCTGATTATCTTCCGCATTATGAGCGCCAAAAAAGAAGAGACTCAGATGCGCCGGCTCGAAGAAACGATTGAGTGTTCTGCGAACGGAAAAAGGGTCGGCATGCTCGAGAAGAAGCAGCCACAAAGAGGCACATAAAAGACACAAAATGCCTGATCTGCTGGTGAATTTGCTGAACTTAACTGCGTTTGAGGAGCCGAAGGACTTTGTTGTTCGGCGCGCACAGCCGTTCGAGATTTCTGCGGTGCGCAGTTTTGTGGCGAGAAATTTTTCGGAGAGTTGGGCGGATGAGATCTCGGTGGGTTTCGCGCGGCAGCCGATCTCGGTTTATGTCGCGACAATGGACCGGCAGCTTGTCGGTTTCTCTGCTTACGAATGCACACGTCGCGGGTTTTTTGGACCAACGGGCGTGCTTGACGACGCGCGCGGCAAAGGTATTGGAAAGGCCCTGTTGCTCGCTTCACTCTGGGGCCTACGAGAGATGGGATATGTTTATGCAATCATCGGCGCCGCAGGCCCTGTGCATTTCTATCAGAAGACCGTGGGTGCGATTATTATTCCCGGAAGCGAGCCTGGAATTTATGTCGATCCGCTAAAGAGATGACCATTCCCACGGGACCAAAAGGGTCGCTGATCATGGGCGTGATGCGTGAATTCAATCGCGATACGCTCGGGTTTGTTACGCGCTGCAAAGATCATGGCGACGTTGTTCGCACCAGATTTCTCTGGATCCACGCTTACTTTCTTTACAACCCCACAGACATCGAATCGCTCCTGACCACCAACGCGAAAAGCTACCGGAAAGCACGATCACTTCGCTCTCCGTTCTTTCACCGTCTGGTTGGAAACGGCCTGGTCACGAGCGAAGGCGATTTCTGGAGACGTCAGCGACGCTTGGCCCAACCTGCATTCCACCGGCAGCGAATCAGCTCGTACGGCGACGTGATGGTCCAATACGCGGAGCGCGCGATTGCGGACTGGAAGCACGGTGAACATCGGGATATCGCGCGCGACATGACGCGACTCACGTTGGAGATCGTCGTCAAGACGCTCTTCAATTCCGACGTTTCGAACGACGCAGATCATATCGGTCAGATACTTTCGGGCCTCGTGAAGCCGTTCGCTTCGCAGGCAACAGTGAAGTGGATTCTCGACAATCGCCTGCCGACACCCGGTCATCGAAGATATTTCAACGCCGTCAGTGAAATCGATCGGATTGTGTTCCGGATTATTGGCGAGCGTCGGGCGAGTGGTTATGACGAAGGCGATCTGCTGTCGATGTTGCTCCAGGCGCAGGACGACGACGGCACGCAGATGAGCGACGCGCAGTTACGTGATGAAGTGATGACGTTGTTTCTGGCGGGTCACGAAACGACGGCGCTGGCGTTGTCCTGGAGTTGGTACTTGCTGGCAACACATCCGGAGGCCGAGAAGAAGTTTCACGCAGAACTCACTGAAGTGCTCGGAGGCAGAGCGCCAACTGTTTCAGATCTGCCGAAGCTGAAGTATACGGAGATGATCGCGAAGGAATCGATGCGATTGTATCCGCCGGCGTACGCGGTCGGGAGAGAGGCGCTCGAAGAGACTGAGGTCGGCGGTTATCGCGTGCCGAAAGGAACGCAGCTCTTCGCGTTTCAGTGGGTGACGCATCGCGATCCGCGTTACTTCGACGAGCCGGATGCGTTCAAGCCTGAGCGTTGGAACGGAGGGACTGCGGAGCAGGCGCCGAAGTATGCCTATTTCCCTTTCGGCGGTGGTCCGCGGCAGTGTATTGGAAACTATTTCGCGATGATGGAGATCGTTCTACTGCTGGCGACGATTGGTCAGCGCTTCAGGTTTACGTTGGATCCGAATTATACAGTCGAGGTATTACCTGTTTTATCTCTACGTCCAAAGAACGGGATCAAAGTTGTCATTCAATAACCGCGGATTTAACGGATTGCCTGCACGATTTTTTCCCATTCTTCAACAGTCAAGGTCTCTGCTCGACGTCGCAATTCTACGTTTGCTTTGCACAAAACAATGCTCGCGCCGCCATTGCGCTTCAACAGTTCCTGCAAACGACCTGGCGCATGACGCAGGTTATTCAGCATCGTCTTCCTCTTCTGCGCAAACCCGGCACTTACGACCTCCCGTAATAAGCTTTCATCCGTAATTTCCGCGTTAATCTGTGGTCGAAATGTGATGCGCATCACGCTGCTCCAAACCTTGGGGGGCGGTCTAAATGCGCCCGGCGCAACATCAAACAATTTCTCTGCTTCGCAGTAAGCTTCGACGAGCACTGAAATGAATCCCCTGTCGCTTGTTCCCGCAGGCGCGAGCACGCGCTCGACGACCTCGCGCTGTAGCATCAACACCATCTCCTCGATACACCCACGCTGCGCGATGAGTCTTTGCAGAATCGCTGTTGAAATGTTGTATGGAAGATTTGCCACGAGACGCGCCGAACGCGCCGGCAGGATCTCTGCACAAAAATCAACAGTCAAAGCATCCGCCATCACGAGTTTGAAATTCGGAAACTCTCGAAAACGTTCGCTCAGCAACGGCGCCAGCTTCCTGTCAAACTCAACGGCAACAACGCGACTCGCACTCTCAACCAGCTCCGACGTAAGCGCACCCGTACCCGGCCCGATCTCAATGATGGTTTCATCGCGTTTGGGTGCGAGTGCTTCGATTATGCGCTGAATCGTGCGCCGGTCTCTGAGGAAGTGTTGGCCCAGGCGCTTGGAAGGATACGGTTCTTCTGATTCGCCGGTCATTTATTACCTGGCGGGTACCCACTGACTTCGATGTCTTTTCCGCGCTGCGTCACTGTGACGTTTTCGAGTTCGAGCGCTTCCGACATCTTCTCAACACCCCTCCCGCCAACAGCGCTCGGCGCATCAGTGCCGCCGACTATCTTTGGCGCGATGAAAAACGTCACTTTGTTTACAAGACCCGCGTCCACAAACTCGCCTGCAACAGTGGCACCGCCTTCAACCAGCACGCTTTGAATAGAACGGCTGCCGAGTTCTTTCAACAGTGCATGCAAATCGGAGTCACTGAACAGAATCACGGGTGCTTCAGAAGCAGTGGTGGCTAATTGCGAATCAGGAGAAAGCGCATCAGCAAGTACCACGCGCACCAGCGGACGCCGTCGCGGCAAACCCGATCGATCCGTCAACTGCGGATCGTCAGTCATCGCGGTGCCCGCACCAATCAGAATCGCATCGTACTGGTGCCGGAGTTCGTGTGCGCGTGCGCGCGCCTCTGGACCAGTGACCCAACGAGAATCACGCGTGCGAGTCGCGATCTTTCCATCGAGCGAGACGCCGAGTTTCAGATGAACAAATGGCCGGCCTGTCGCCATGTAATGTAAATAAGCCTCGTTCAGTTGTGCTGCTTCTTCACGCATCAACCCTGTCTGAACAGTGATGCCCGCCGCACGAAGATGCGCAAAGCCTTTACCCGAAACTTTCGGATTCAGATCTTCGATTGGCGCGACGACGCGCTTGATTCCCGCGGCAATCAACCCGTCGGTGCACGGTGGCGTGCGGCCATGATGTGCGTGTGGTTCGAGTGAGACGTAAGCGGTGCCGCCGCGCGCGCGTTCGCCTGCGAGCTCGAGCGCGATCGTTTCCGCGTGCTTGATCTCTTCGAAAATGTAGAAACCTTCGCCAACGATCTCACCCGCCGGACTCACAATCACACAACCCACCAACGGTCCCGGACTCACCTGCCCGACACCTTTCAACGACAGCTCGAGCGCGCGAGCCATCATGCGATGGTCCATCTCAGTCCAGGAGGTTGTAGATTCAGTCAATCTTGATGTAGTTTGCAGTAGCAAGCGTTTAGTACCGCATCATTGTCATATATCATTTGCCATTGGTCATTTATCATTTTTCGGTAGCCGGCGGTCTTCAAATGACAAATGAAAAATGTCAAATGATATATGACCAATGATCTTTTAATTTCCAAATAAGCCATTCACATATTGCTGCGGGTCGAAGACTACCAGATCGTCGACTTTTTCGCCGATGCCGGCATAACGAATCGGCAGGTTGAGTTCTTTCGCGATCGCGACGGCGATTCCGCCCTTCGCAGTGCCGTCGAGTTTCGTTAAGACGATTCCCGTCACACCGGCTACTTTGAGAAACTGCCGCGCCTGCTCGAGTCCATTCTGTCCCGTGACGGCGTCAACGACAAGCAGCGTCTCGTGCGGCGCGCCTTCAACCTCGCGGCCCGCGACGCGTTTCATCTTCTCCAACTCGGCCATCAAGTTCGACTTCGTGTGTAGACGCCCAGCCGTATCGACTATCAACACTTCCGAACCACGCGCCTTCGCGGCCTTGAGCGAATCGAAGAGAACAGCCGCCGGGTCAGTTCCCTGCTTCTGTTGAATCAACGGTACGCCGGTGCGTTCGGCCCAAATCGCGAGCTGGTCCGACGCCGCCGCGCGGAATGTATCAGCCGCGCAAATCAACACGTCGTTGCCTTCCGCCTTGATCCGCTGGGCCAGCTTCCCGATCGTCGTCGTCTTCCCGACACCGTTAACACCGACGATCATCATCACGTACGGCGAAATACCTTCGGGAACACTCAACTCCGAAGCTATCCCTTCGCGCTCAGACGCCTGAAGTATATTCAACAACTCCGTCTTGATCGCCTGCTTCAAAGTATCGATGTCGTTGATCTGCTTTCGCGCGACACCGCGTCGCACTTTTTCGAGAATGTCGAGCGTGGTTGGAACACCGATATCAGCCGCGATCAAGACCTCTTCCAGTTGGTCCAACAACTCATCGTCGATCTGTTTGCGCCCGGCGAAGACTGTGTCGAGCCTTTCAGACAACGTGTCGCGCGTCGCTGCGACGGCGCGGCGGAACCTTGCAGAAAACTCCTGTTCCAGCGCCGCTTCCTGGGCTTGCAATTCCTCGATGGAAAGATTCAGCCCGAGAACGGAAGTGGCAAACGGAGATCTCGAAGGAACTTGCGGCTCCTCTTTGACGGTTGATGCTGGTGGTTCGACGACTGGTGGTGGAGGCGCTTCGGCCTCCGGTTTGGCTTCGGCAGGTTCGTTTAAACGCAGCGACACGAAGTCATCTTTTTTTCTTCTCCAAAAAAGTCCCATGTGAGGTCGATTATATCCACAGATTACACAGATTACACAGACAGGGTGTCGCTGACCGGTTTCAGCTGTGAAATCTGTGGATTAGGAGTTGGAGTCGGCTTCCTTAACTTGACTTGTCCCGGCCGGATTTGACCCTCTTTACACGCCTCTGAAAACGCAGCGACGACGCCCGCATCGTATCGCGTGCCAACAAAACTCTCGATCCGCGCGAGCGCGTCGTCAAACTTCATCGCTTTCTGGTATGGACGGTCGGTGGTCATCGCATCAAACGTATCCGCGACCGCGACGATCTTGCCCATCAGTGGTATCTCGTCGCCCTTCAAACCCTGCGGATAACCCATGCCGTTGACCATCTCGTGATGCATGTACATGCCCGGCAGAAACTCCTTCATCGCAGGAATCTGCGACATGATCTTGTAGCCCTTCTGCGGGTGGCCCTTCATGATCTCGTACTCTTCGTCCGTGAGCGCAGCGGGTTTCTTGAGAATCTTGTCGTCGATCGAGATCTTGCCCACGTCATGCAGCAGCGCACTGATCCTGATCTTTTCTACTTCTTCGTCTGACAAACCGAGTCTTTGCGCGATAGCCATCGAGAAACGCGAAACACGTTCTGAATGACCGCGTGTGTACGGGTCTTTGCCGTCTATCGCGGCTGCGAGCGCTTTGACCGTGCCGATAAACAGTTCGCGATTTTCGCGGGAAGAGTTTTGCAAGTCGCCGATGAATCGCTCGATCTGATCGGTCATCATGTTGAAGGAGTTACCGAGATCGCCGAGTTCGGTGCGGCTCGTCACTTCGATTCGTTTCGAGAAGTCGCCCGATGCGATTCGATGTGCACCGCCTGCAAGTTCCTGCACCGGATGCGTCAGCTTCTTCGCGAAGAAGATACCGATCAGGATCGTTAAGAGGGCCGCGATAAAACTGATCCAGAGAACCTGCCAGCGCATGTCAGACACTGACGCAAGTGCCGCAGCTTCATCCTGGATCGCGATCACGCCGAGTCTTGAATTTTTGTCGAGCTCAGCCGTTGCATATGAGCCGAGCATGTCGTGGGTTCGTCCATCGCGAGTTGCTGAAAACGGAGCGAGGGCTGACTGGACCTGTGCGCCTGACTCCTGCCAGTCCTGCACGACTTTCAAGTCGGTCATCGGCTTCTCGGAAAAAGCGACGCTCGCTTCCGGATGTGCGACCGCGCGGCCATTCTGGTCGACGACGAAGACGACGGGGAGTCCGGCATCCAAAAGCTCGCGTTCGCTCTTCGAGGTAGGTTGCTGAACCGCGTCAAAGACTTCCTGAAAAGAGACGATGGCAACCACGGCCGCGATGACGTCCTGGTTGTCGGCGCCGCCTAGCACGGGTTCAGCGATGGTGAGGGCCATCTCTTGTCCCGAACGAATGATTTGAGGCCTACTGACAACCACGCCGCGGCCATTCATTTTTGCGACGACCTCACTCACGCGCGCGTCGACCTCGTCGAACCCGATTACATTCTCTTGAAACGCAAAATGGAGTGTTCCATCTACCGGCCAAAGGGCGAGCGCGATCAGGTTCGGATCTTCCTGGAGCTGGAGTGTCTTCTTTAGACGCTGATCGTAGCCGTTTTCATCGAGGTTCTGAATTCCGGAGATCTCGAAAGCGCGGGCAAGACCGGTGACTACGTCGCGATATCTCTGGCAGTAGAGCTCGATTTGGCGGGCTTTGTCCTGCACGAGCTGGGCCTGGTATCGACCTTCGACAGACCTCAATTCATCGGCGCTGCGGCCCGACAGCAGGAAGCCGGCAAAGGTGAGCGGCATCAAGCCGACCAGGAGCAGCACTCCCAGAACGATGTAGAGGAGTCGAATTCGTCCGAGTTTTTCGAGCATTCGTGAATCTGGCGGTACAATCGATGGCAGGCTCGAACTGATGGGCCTCAGCCGTTACCGAGGCTCCGATATTATTGTCGACGGGCGGTTTGAGTGTCAACGTGTTTTAACACCACATGAATTTCGTCGGCCTTTGGGACTTAGTCCGCGTCTAAACCGTTGAGTACCAAGGCCCCATCCGACGAAGAATGGATACTTTGGGTAGCGACGAGATCATCGTAGAGCGTGCTCTAACGGGAGATGCCGAGGCTTTTGGCGAAATCGTGCGGCGCTGGGAGCGTCGGATATTTGCGCTTGCTTACGGCATGCTGGGCCGCGAGGAGGATGCGCGCGACGCGACTCAGGAGACGTTTCTCGCCGCTTTTCGGAATTTGCGGGGCTTTCGCGGCGAGGCAAAAGTCTCGTCGTGGCTGCACCGGATCGCGGTCAACCAGTGCATCTCGAGGCAGCGGCGCTCGAAGGTCAGGAGCGAGGCAGCGCTCGATGACGAAGAGGAAAAGCACGCGAGCAGCTTCGTTACCTCGGTTAGCTATTCGCCCGCGCATGTGGCTGAAGGTCGGCAGGAGACGCTGGCTGTGCGCCGTGCGATAAATAGTCTGCCTGTCGAGTTGAGACAGGTGGTGGTGATGAAGGAGTTCGAAGAGCTTACGTTTCGCGAGATTGCAGATGCGCTCGATCTGCCGTTGAGCACAGTGAAGAGCCGGCTGTATACGGCGTTGAAGCAGTTGCAGATGCGACTTCAGAAGTTTGAAGACAGGAATTGAGATGAACGAAAGAAACAACTCTCCCGGTTGCGAACGCGCGTGTGATTTGATCGCGTTCGTCTACAACGAAACGAATGAGAGCGAAACACGTGATTTCGAGCTGCATTTGAAAGAGTGTCGCGCTTGTCGTGAAGAAGTCGCGTCATTCGGCGTCGTGCGTGAATCGATCACAGCGTGGAGAGATGAAGCGTTGTCAGGCGTTGTCTCCACTCCGTTACCAGCCACTCCGGCCGGGAAATCCGCGATCGCTGCTTTGCGACAGTTCTTCGATCTCTCACCCTTGTGGCTGAAAGGCGCCACCGCTTTCGCAATCCTCGCCTTCTGCGCTCTGGCACTTTTCGTGACTGTCGGACCAAACAGAACCGAGCGCGTTAGCGCCGGGTCAACCCCGGAAACCCCGAAACCCGAGACGCTTTACACCCGGCAGGACGTCGATCGCCTCGTAAAAGAAGCCCTCGCAAAACAACAGCTCCAACAACCCGTATTGATGGTCCAATCCCCAAAACCAAAAGCAACAAAAGCACCGAGTCAGCTTGCAAACAGTCGCCGCCCACTTACGCGCGCCGAGCGCGAACAACTTGCGGCAGACTTGCGACTGATTTCAACTGACGACGACGTCGATCTGAACCTGCTCGGAGATCGCATCAACAACCAGTAATCATGTTTGAGGCAAAAATGAAAACATTCACCACCCTGCTCACGGCAATCCTATTCCTCACCTTAACCGGCTCTGCGATAGCCATGCAGGACCCGGCGCCGCCCGTTGCAGTCGAGGACCCGATTGCACAACTCCGTCTCACACCCGAGCAACGACAGCGAATTCGGATGCTCCTCGAAGAAACCAAGGCCGAGCGCCAGATGACGAATAGAAAAGTGCGTGAAGCGAACGTCGCCCTGGATCAAGCGCTGGATGCGGAAGTGATTGACGACAACCTCGTCGAACAGCGAATAGACGAACTCGCCGCCGCCCAGGCAGCCCAGACGCGAATGAGAATTCATTTTGAGATGAGAATTCGCCGCGAATTGAGACCAGAACAGCTCGCCATTCTCAAGCGCCTTCGCCTCCAGGTCAGAGACGTACTGGGGGCTCAGCAAGGTCCCAATCGAGTCGACCTGCGTCCACGTCGAGAAGGACTCCGGCCCAACCAGCGCAACACTCTTCGACCAGACTTACCTCACCGGAACATACGCCAACCCTAAGGTTCTTCTCTGCGTACCTCTGCGTATCTCTGCGCCTCTGCGGTTAAATCTGCACGTTAACCGCAGAGGCGCAGAGGACGCAGAGGTACGCAGAGACAAGCCGCGGCAATCCTCATGCTTGACGCCCTGCGTACAATTTGCGCATCATAGGCCGCTCTTCTAAACGCGCAGTCCTAAAACTACTTAACGCTCTGCCGCAAACCGAAAGAGTTGGTTCTAATTTAGCTCTCCATGAACTTTGCCACGCGCTCCCTGCTAGAGCTGCAAGAGACGACGCTTTTAGCTGCGCGCGCGTTTCGCGGTATCTTCAAGCGACCCCGCTACCTCTCCGAAACCATCGATCAGATGGATGCAATCGGTGTGGGCTCTCTAACCATTATCATTCTGACCGGCTTCTTTACCGGTGGCGTTTTGACCGTACAAACGTTTCCGACGCTCAAGAGCTACGGTGCCCAATCACAGACCGGATATCTCGTCGCCGTCTCGCTCGTACGTGAACTGGGGCCCGTCTTGTGCGCGCTGATGGTCACCGGGCGCGTCGGTTCCGCAATCTCTGCCGAATTGGGATCGATGGTCGTGTCGCAACAGATCGACGCGATGCGCGCGCTCGGCACCGATCCGATTCGCAAACTTGTGGTGCCGCGTATGTTCGCTCTGTTAGTAAGTCTCCCTTTGTTGACCGTCCTGGCTGACGTGCTGGGGATCGTCGGTGGTTGGGTTACGGCAGTCGCGCTTTACTCGGTGTCCTCAAGTGTCTTTATTTCTGCAGTGCGCGACGGTATCACGACCGATGACCTGATCGGCGGCGTGGTTAAGCCCATCGTCTTTTCACTCATTATCGGCGCTATTGCGTGCAGACAGGGTCTCAGCACTGAAGGAGGGACAGTCGGCGTCGGCCGTTCGACGACGCGCGCAGTCGTCCTGGCTTCGATAGTCGTTATCATTGCCGATTATTTCCTCGCGAAAGCGCTTCAGGTTATCCTAGGAACTACTTAATTACTTCAATGTCAGCAGGAATACACACTAGTACACCCACGATCAGCGCGGACGCTGCGGAATCGACTTTCCACGAAGTCGATGATCGCGCACGCGCTATCCCGGCAATTGAGTTTCAAGATGTCGTACTTGCCTTTGATGACAAGGTGATTCTCGATCGCCTCAGTTTCAAAGTCATGAAGGGTGAAACGAAGATCATCCTCGGCGGCTCCGGCGGTGGTAAGTCGACGATCATCAAGCTGGTTTTGGGTCTGCTCAAACCAGACGAAGGGCGAGTGCTGGTCGACGGTGAAGACGTCACCGACTACAGCGAAGAACGGATGATGCACGTGCGGAAGAAGATCGGAATGGTCTTTCAGGAAGGCGCGCTCTTCGATTCGCTCTCCGTTTACGACAACGTTGCCTACCGCTTGCACGAACAAGGTGTCCCCGAGGATGAAGTAGAACCCGAAGTTCGTCGCATGTTGCGGTTCGTCAATCTCGAAGACGCAATCGACAAGATGCCGATCGAATTATCAGGCGGAATGCGGCGCCGCGTCGGCATAGCACGCGCACTGATCGGCGATCCGAAGATCGTTCTGTTTGACGAACCGACCGCCGGTCTCGATCCGCCCACTGCGAGAACGATCTGTGAACTCGCAATGAAGTTGCGCGACCTTGAAGACGTGTCGTCGATCTTCGTAACGCATGAGATGAACAACCTGCAATACATCTGCTCGGAGTACGCGGTGGTTGATGACGAAGGCAAAGTGATCTTCGAGCGCGAGGGAGAACGGCTTTGTCTGATCAACAGCAAGGTCATGATGATGAAGCAGGGGAAGGTCATCTTCAGTGGGACTGACGAAGCGCTACGACGCGCGGAAGATGCGTACATTCAAAGGTTTCTTCGCGGACATTAAAGAAATAGAGAGGGAAACACCATGCCTCGATCACAAACGAGTATAAGTCTGCGCCAGGTTCGTGTCGGCATATTTGTGATTATCGCGATAGCCGTGCTGATCTTTCTCGTACTCAACGCTTCGGGCGACATCAACCCATTCAGCAGCAAGCTGCACCTGAGAGCGCGCTTCATTGATGCGAATGGTTTGCGTGAGGGTTCAGAAGTTCGGCTGGCGGGTGTACGCGTCGGGAAGGTCGAGCGCATTGTTTTGTTGGAACCCTCGCCTGTTCCCGATGCGCCGCGTGTTGAAGCACAGATGGTAATCGACTCATCGATCGACGGCCGTCCGGCGAACGAGCGAATTCGTTCCGATTCACAGGCGCAACAAGGGTCGCCGAGCCTGCTTGGCAACGAGATGCTGATCAATATCACGCCAGGGACAGCCGTGGGACAACCGGTTCAGGATAACGCGATCTTGCCTTCGTCATCCTCGAATACGGTAAACGACTTTGCTAAGTCGGGAACAGATCTGTCGCAACGGTTGAGCAAGTTGTCGGACGAGATCAGCGGCATTGTGACGGAAGTCAAAGAGGGAAAAGGAACTGTCGGCCGGCTCTTCACGGATGAAGCTCTGTACAACAACCTGAATGCGACGATCCGTGAAACTGAAGATGTGATGAAGGACATCCGAGGGGGCCAGGGTTCGGCAGGAAGATTCATCAACGACCCTGCGCTTTATAACAATGCGAACGAAATCGCTGTGCAAATGAAAGCGATTGCCGACGATCTGCGCGCAGGACGTGGGACCGCAGGAAAGCTATTGACGGACGATGAATTTTACGCGCGTATCAACCGCACCGCCGATCGTCTCGATAAGTCAGTCGACCAGATCAATCTCGTGATTGCGGACATCAACGCAGGTCGTGGCACACTCGGCAAACTAATCCGCGACGAACAGATCTACAACGACGCCCGCGCTGCCATCGCGCGCTTCAACACCACCGCTGAACGCGTCGACAATCTGGTCGCCGCCGCCCAACGCGGCGAAGGCACCGTCGGACGGCTCCTGAACGACGAGTCGCTGTACACCAACGTGAACCAACTCTCTTCCGAAGGCGTCAAAATGCTCTACGACTTCCGCCAAAACCCGCGGAAGTACCTAACGATCAAGTTCGAGCTATTCTAGAATTTGACGGCTGTGGCCGCCCGCACGTCGAATTAACGCGAGACGGACGGCCACATAAGAGGCCTTTCATTCTCCCCAAACTTTAGCTTGGGGGAACACCCCTCCAGAATCAGGAAAACCATTTAAATGGTTTTCAAGAGTTGGAGGCAACGAGGATCCCAAGCTAAAGCTTGGGCAGAATGAGAAGGCTCGCTGTCATAAGAAACTGTAAATGATGTCATGATAATGAAACCACAGAGTGCCGCCCCTACAAATCGCTGCCGAGTTGCTACATCTTCATGCGACGATATTGGTTGACAGCGTTGGCAATACTCTTATCGATTTGTGCTGTCGTAAACGCGCAGCAGAACGAGTCGATGCCAATCATCGACGCTCACACGCACACGTCTTTCACCGGCGACACAGAACCCAATACCGGCCGTCCGCGCACGATGGAACAGTACTTCAAGGAATGGCGCGAGGCGGGGATCGTGGGCGCTGTCGCTCACACGAGTGCGACGGGCGAGAATTTTTACGAGCTCGCGAAACGCAATGTGATTTATTGCGGCGGGGTCGGAGAGACGATTGAGTTAAAGAGAATTGAGAACGGGTTGAAGTCGCGCCAGTATCGATGCATCAAGATCTATTTGGGTTATGGACATCGATACGCGTACGACCGCCAGTATGAGCCTGTATACGCTTTGGCGCAGAAGTACGAAGTACCCGTTGTTTTTCATACCGGTGACACATATTCAAAGACTGCAAAGTTAAAGTTTGCCGATCCTCTAACAATCGACGAGGTTGCGGTCGATCATCCGAAGATCAATTTCGTCATCGCCCACTGTGGTAATCCCTGGATCGAATCTGCGGCCGAAGTCGCCTACAAGAACCCAAATGTCTACCTCGAATGCTCGGCAATGTTGACCGGAGACATGGAGCAACTGCCGAAGGAGAAGGTTGAGACCTACGTGGTGCGACCGATTGCGTGGGTGTTCGGCTATATTGAAGATCCGACGAAGTTAATGTTCGGCAGCGACTGGCCACTCGTCTCGATGAAACCCTACGTCGACGCCTACAAACGCGCCATTCCGCGCGAGCATTGGAAAGCTGTTTTTCATGACAATGCAGTGCGAGTGTTCAAGCTGTCTCCGCGCAATTGACCATAACGACATCTCTTCTTAAAAACCTGCCGGCACTTGGCGAATTTACTATAGGTTTCAGCGCGGTCTTTGACTACCTCCTTCGTCCTCGCACCGTTCCTTGGCTCCGGAACAGACAAAGAGCCCCACGCGCAATGGCAATGCGATTTCAACCTCGCACCTGCTATTCTGGAATTACTATAGGTGGTTGATCCGCAATCAAACAGGGCAAGGAATCAAGCGGTGGAATGTCATCTAGCTGGCCCGGAGTAGTGCGTACATAGTCGGACGGTTCTCGCTGAGTACCCATACAATCGGTGTGTTCGTTCTCACGAAGCTCTCGAAGTTTGAAGCGTAGTCTAAGTGCATTGATTTCACAGTCAAGCCACGCTCATATATATTGTACTCCACGCGAAAATACTTCTTTTCTTTGAGTGGCTCATCCTCATTCGTCCTTTTATCAAAGCGTACGACCCAGAACTCAGCGAAGTTAGCAATGCCGCGCACCGGGCCCATTACTGGGTAACGATTGTACTTTTGAAACGCCACAACGATCCCTTCCCCAACAAACTCTTTTGGCGCAGCTTGCTCCTTGAGCAAAGAGAGTTGATGAAAAAGTGAGTGTAAGTAATAAGACGACAAGTCTTCCCAAAGTTGTGGTTCATTAATGTTTTCTCCTGATTCTATTTTGAAGCTCTCAATGTTTCAGTGGAAGATCTGGTAGGAACTAACGATCGGAAGAAGCGCGGGACGGGCCCGACCGGCAAGATGAAGCAAGTATTCGAAGCCGCCTCTCAACTCCCGCGCAGCCACCAACAGAAGCTCGCTGCCGTCCTTGAAGCCTTCGTCAACCAACACGCCGCAAGATGACTTTGTAGCCCGCAAGCTCCGGCTCATGTCTTCAGCAACATTACATCAAACCGTGTAGTCTTGCCCGGTTTAACTTTGAACGATCTGTGCTGACTCGGTGAGAAGCGAAGATGCTTCTCCTCAGCATCGGGCGCAGACCTCAGCTCATATGTTTATAGACCAGACTCCCAATCGCTATTTTTATTTGCTGATTTTTGCATTTGGTCGCACGCTATCCG
>JBIOUJ010000259.1:0-11345 GCA_044867025.1 Pyrinomonadaceae bacterium
TTAACGCAGAGAACGCAGAGATACGCAGAGGACGCAGAGAGACGGCACGTTAGAAACTAAAGAGGAACGCAAGAAACGACTGGCTAGACTGGAGGCCCTCACATTACGCGCCTTCCAGATGGCCTACGATGACTATCACAATCAGTAAAGAATAGGAAATCAAAACAACCTTTTCGATGGCGTACTTCACCTACGACACATCGGTAATTAGTGCCAGAAAACCGCTTGACCTGCGCGCAAAGTCTAGTCGCTTCCTTGCTGGTTTTTCCTCAAGATATGAATGCCACAAAAGGCACAAAAAAATTTTGCGAACATCTTTGTGCTTTTTTGTGGCTTCAAAACTCTTCAGGTAGTGCTGAAAAGTTCTTCCTTTAACGCCGACTCGTATGTTACAAGGCAGCGGGGTGCTTAGGTCAGTCGCTTCTGTCTGTAATAGCGTGAGGCGTTATTCATTCCAAACCGCAACCATCGTGTTGCTAGTTTTGGCAAGCTGGCTTCTGGCCTTGGGCCAAACTTCGGGCCGGCTCAAGGGTGTTGTCCGAAGTTCTTCAGGGGCGCCGATCGCGGGTGCGGTCGTCGTAGTCACAAATCAAGTCACACGCACATCCAAACGCGCTCGCACAGCAGGTGATGGAAGTTATTCACTTCAACTCCCCGCGGGCGCGTATCGCCTGACGCTGGACCAACCAAATATCGCTCAGTTCGATAAAGACAAAAACTATGGTGACTTTGCAATCGCCCGCGGCGACACGCTTGAAAATGTAATTATCGAACCTGACAAAGAAACCGTAATCGATATCGCGCTCGCACCACCTGCGACCGGCGCGCCCACGCCGCCGCAGCGAAGGGAGACGCCCGATCGGTGGCGCGTCACGTTTCCCGAGTACGATCGTTATGGCGACCGTGGCGCGCGTGGGCGCGATATTCCATTCAAGAGAGGCCGTTGGTGGGATCCGTACAACCAGAACGTGCTCAAAGGCGATTACCCGATCAAAGGCGACAAGCTCTTCATGATCCTCACCGCCGTCAGCAGCACGAATGTCGAGCAGAGACGCGCGCCGACACCTTCAGACGTCAGCAGTGTCGATCCCGCGAGCGCTGAATTCTTTGGCCGTCCGGAGCAGTTCGCAGCCAGCGAAACACTGCAATTCAGTTTTGAGTTGTTTCATGGCGACACCACTTTCAAACCACGCGACTGGGCCATCAAGTTCTCGCCCACATTCAGCGTTCCAAACTACCTGGACGCGCGTGAAAACGGTGTCGTCAACATCGACGTGCGTCGCGGAACGAACCGCACTGACTGGCACGCCTCGCTCGAAGAAGCATTTGGCGAAGTGAAGCTTGCAGACCTAAACGCCAACTACGATTTCGTGTCGCTGCGCGCCGGCATCCAGCCATTTGTTTCAGACTTTCGCGGCTTCATCTTTTCGGACAACAACCTCGGCGCGCGTGTGTTTGGCGGTTTCGATAACAATCGTTATCAATTCAATGCCGCTTACTTTTCGATGCTCGAGAAGGACACGAATAGCGGTCTGAACCGTTTCGACACGCGACATCAGAACGTCTACATCGCGAATATTTTCAAGCAGGACTTCATAAGCAAGGGTTACACGATCCAGGGAAGTTTTCATTACAACGACGATCGGCGCACGGTCGAGTTTGATCGCAACGGTTTTCTGGTGCGACCTGCGCCGATCGGCGACGTGAGGCCACACGCGATCAAAGTCGGGTACGTCGGCATAAGCGGCGATGGCCATCTGGGCAGGCTCAATCTTTCAAACTCCTACTATTTCGTGTTTGGTCACGACGAGCGAAATCCCATTGCAGGACGGCGGGTCGACGTGCGATCGAACATGGCTGCGGTAGAGGCGTCGGTAGATCGCGACTATCTTCGTTTCAAAGGCTCGTTCTTCTGGGCGCAGGGCGATGGTAATCCGACTGACGAACGCGCATCGGGCTTCGACGCGATCTTCGACGATCCGAATTTTGTTGGCGGTCAGTTTTCATTCTGGGTTCGAAATGGAATTCGTCTGACGCAGACGGGCGTGGGCCTGGTCCAACCGAACAGCTTGTTGCCGAGTTTGCGAAGCAGCAAGATTCAGGGCCAGGCGAATTTCGTGAACCCCGGCATCTTTGTTTACAACGGCGGAGTGGATATCGAAGTCACGCAACGCGCGAAGGCGGTGGTGAATATCAGTTACTTGAGATTTCATCGCACTGAGCCGTTGGAACTGGTGTTGTTTCAGAACCGCATTCGTCACGATATCGGTTTTGATTACAGTCTGGGTGTCGCGTACCGGCCGTTCCTGATCAATAACTTCACGCTCACGTTCGGCGCGAACGCATTGCAGACGGGCCGCGGGTTCCGAGACATCTTTACGGACGCTAACCGCAACTGCCCGCCTGGTGTTGAAGACTTTTGTCAGCCGAATGTGATCAGTCCGAAGAAGGCGCTGTACTCGTTGTTTGCGCAAGTGAAATTCGTTTTTTAGCCACGAAAAGGCACAAAAGAAGACACAAAATGGTTCGTGTAGTTAGTGTAGCCTTAGTTATCTTGACGGGGATTGTGGTTGTGTACTGGCCGTCGTCCGCGTCGAATCAAACAGCGCCGGTAAAAATTGAAGGGTGTGTTTCGTGTCATGGGTTGATCGAGCCCATGCATAAGTATGGGACGACGGAGACGCTCGATAAGCTCAAGGATGGAAAAGATGCGGTGGGATTGAGTTGTACGGCGTGTCACGGCGGGAATCCCGCGTCGAACAAAAAAGAGGAAGCGCATGTCAAGCCGAAGTTTCCGAACGAGTGGCGTCGTGATGGGAAGTACAGCGGCGCAAATCCCGAGCGGTCCAACACGTTGTTGGCGCGCGAGAGTTGGGAGTTTGTGCGTTTCATCAATCCGGGTGATTTGCGTGTGGTTTCGAAAACGTGCGCGGGATCTGCGTGTCACGAGGTCGAGTCGAAGAACGTCGCGCGCAGCATGATGACGCATGGCGCGATGCTCTGGGGCGCCGCGCTCTACAACAATGGCAGCTTCCACTTGAAGGATGCGCGCTTTGGCGAAAGCTACAGCGAGTCAGGCGAGCCGCAGACGCTGCTGCAAACGAGCACTGAAGAAGAGCGACGCACCAAAGGCTTCCTGAGCCTGCTGGATCCGATTCCGCGTTGGGAGATTTCGCAACCCGGAAACGTTTTGCGCGTGTTTGAGCGCGGCGGCAAGCGACGACTCGAAGTCGGTCTACCTGACAAAGAAGAAGATCCCGGCAAGCCTGACAAAGGTCTCAGTGCGCGCGGCTTTGGCACTGCACAGCGCACGGATCCCGTCTTCCTCGGACTACAGAAAACACGACTGCTCGACCCAACCCTGAATTTTCTCGGTACAAACGATCATCCCGGTGATTATCGCTCCTCGGGTTGTTCCGCGTGTCACGTCATCTACGCGAACGATCGCGACGCGGCACATTCAGCTTCGTACAATCAAGCCGGAAATCTCGGTCGCTCACAAACTGCCGACACGTCGGTTCCCAAAGATGAATCGGGACATCCGATCAAGCACCAGTTCACGAGCCAGATCCCGACGTCGCAATGCATGGTCTGCCACATGCACCCGGGCACGAACATGGTCGCGACTTATCAGGGACTGACGTGGTGGGACAACGAGAGCGACGGATCGAAGATGTACCCACCAACGCAGCAGAATCCCAGCCAGGACGAAGAGCAGGAGAAACTCGATCGCAATCCGGAAGGCGCGAGCCTGCGCGGCTTGTGGTCCAACTTCGATTTCCTGAAAGACACGGCCACGCCGGCGTTCAACGCGCTGTTGAAGAACACGCAATTTGCTGACTCGCACGGACATGGTTGGATGTTTCGCAAAGTCTTCAAACGCGATCGCAAAGGAAATCTGCTCGACGCGCAGGGCAACATCGTTTCGCCTGACGATCCACAGAAGTTCAACAAAGCCGTGCACCTGAACGACATTCATCTCGAACGCGGGATGCACTGCGTCGATTGCCATTTTCGTCAGGACTCACACGGCGACGGCAATCTTTACAACGAGCCTCGCGCTGCGATCGAGATCGCGTGTGAAGACTGTCACGGCACGATCAAGCAGAAGGCGACGCTGTTTACGTCCGGCCCGGCTGCGGCAGTCGTAACCGGCACGGCCGCTGAACGCCGCAAATCACAGAACCAGCCGCTAGCCGGACAGGACCTGACGCGCATTCGTGTGCGCGATCCGGACGGTGCCCGCATCCCGCTTTTCCAACGCGTGACGCGCGATCGAAAACGAAAAGACGAGAAAGGCGTTGACGTCGATTTGAAAGCCGGCGACATCATGCAGAACTCGGTGGTCGTGCCGGGGCGCTGGTGGCGCGTGCCGCAAACACTCGACACCGTGACGCAAGGCAGTCGCGATTACAACGAACAATCTCGCTACGCGAAGACGATTCGCAAAGACAACACGACATGGGGCGACGTCCCTGCTGACTCGAACCAACTCGCGCATCGCGACAGCGACATGACGTGCGTCTCTTGTCACTCTTCGTGGGTAACGAGCTGTTTTGGCTGTCACTTGTCGATGCAGGCGAATCGCAAGATGCCGAATCGTCACAACGAAGGCGGCAACACGCGCAACTTTACGCAGTACAACTACCAGGTCCTGCGCGACGACATCTTCATGCTCGGCCGTGATGGAACGGTCACCGGAAACCGCGTGGCGCCGGTGCGTTCGTCGTCTGCGATTCTGGTGAGTTCCCAAAATCAGAATCGCGAATGGATCTATTCGCAGCAGCAGACAACTTCGGCAGAGGGTTTTGCGGGGCAGGCGTTCAACACGCACGTGCCGCACACGGTTCGCTCGACAGAAACGCGAGGATGCAGCGACTGCCATGTATCTGCGAAGAACGACAACAACGCCTGGCTCGCGCAGTTGCTGTTGCAGGGGACAAACTTCGTCAACTTCATGGGGCGTTACGTTTACATCGCGGCCGGTCACTCGTTGGATGTGGTCGTCGCGACCGAACGCACTGAGCCGCAGGCCGTGATGGGCAGCACGCTTCAGAAGATCGCTTATCCCGCGAACTACGAGCAGTTTGTTCGCGGCGGAAGCGAATTGAAGACGTTTTACGAGCACGTCGGGAATCCGCGTGTGCTACAGGTTCAGTTGCGTGGCGAGTATGCGTACGTTGCTGCGGGTGAAGGTGGGTTGCGCGTTTACGACGTCGCGCAAATCGATCAGAAAGGATTTTCTGAGCGGATCGTAACAGCGCCAGTGTCGCGCTTTGGGCAGAAGTTTTGGGTGAAGACAAGGTATGCGACGGCCGTCGCGGCGCCGACCACGCTGGCTGTTGATCCCGCCCGCTCGCGGCTGAAAGAAAACGAAGAACAACCGATTCACCCGCTCTATGGATACCTGTATGTAGTCGACAAGTACGAAGGTTTGATCCTCGTGAATGCAGCGACACTGCTCGACGGCGATCCGCTGAACAACTACTTGAAACGTGCGGTGACATTCAATCCGGGCGGCGCGCTCAACGACGCCAACAACATCGCGATAGCAGGCAGTTATGCTTACATCACGACGGCACAGGGGCTCGTGATTGTCAGTATCAACGATCCTTTAAATCCGCGCGTGGTGAATCGGATTAGTCTGAAACATCCGCGCTCCGTGGCGATTCAGTTTCGTTATGCGTTTGTTGTGGATGAGGATGGTTTGAGAGTGGTGGATGTGACCGATCCGGAGCAGGCGCGGTTGATTGACGGCGCTCTGGTTCCGTTGACTCACGCGCATGATGTTTACCTCGCGCGCACGTACGCCTATGTCGCGAACGGAAAAGATGGGATCGCGATCGTCGACGTCGAGCAGCCCGAGCGACCGCGACTCGACCAGATGTACAACGCGGAAGGGAAGCTCGACGATGTGCACCAGGTGAAGGTGGCGATGACGAACGCGAGCCTGTTTGCCTACGTAGCCGATGGGAAGAATGGAATGCGCATCCTGCAATTGACGTCCCCCGAGACGATGCCGGAGTATGCGGGATTCAGTCCGAGGCCGCGACCGGTATTGATCGCGACGTTCAAGACAAAAGGCGAGGCGTTGGGTATCTCGAAAGGATTGGACCGCGACCGTGCCGTGGACGAGAGCGGAAACCAGCTTTCAGTGTTCGGCCGCCGCGGCGCCCGGCCGTTCAATTACGATGAGATTCTGCGGATGCTGCGGACGAACGACGGCAAGGGCGACTGGTTCCGCGTTAGTGATTGGCCACAAAAGACACAAAAATGATCTTTGTGCCTTTTTGTGGCTTACATTAATTGTTGCTTCAGACGCCGCAGCAGTTCTTTCGCTTCTTCGTCGCTGATGTCCGCAGATGCCACCCGGATCTCCTCAATCACTCTCTGATTCGCTAGATCGAACAGCGACGCCTGCGCGACGGCCTTGCGCCGCGCGGCCTTGTTGAGTGCGCCGGTATCTTCCTCTGCAAAGACATCAAGCTCGTACCGCTCGAGTCGCGCCAGCACATCGCGCGCGTTCGACAGCACCGCAGGCGGTAACCCCGCCAGGCGCGCGACCTCGATGCCGTACGACTTCGACGCTCGGCCGCGCTCGAGTCGGTGCAGAAAAACAACTTCGCCCTCACGTTCGGTCGCAGTGATCTGATAATTCTGCGCGCCCGGGAGTCGCTCGGCGAGTTCCGTGAGCTCGTGATAGTGCGTTGCAAACAACGTCTTCGCCGCGTGATCCGGCGAATTGTGTAGATACTCCGCAACAGCCCATGCGATCGACAAGCCGTCAAACGTCGCAGTGCCGCGTCCGATTTCATCAAGCAGCACGAGCGATCGCGGCGTTGCACTGTGCAGGATCGCCGCGGTCTCAGTCATCTCGACCATGAACGTCGAACGCCCGCGCGTCAGATCGTCAGACGCGCCAACCCTGGTCCAGATCCGATCCAGCAACGGCAAGCGCGCGCGTTCTGCGGGAACGAAGCATCCGGTCTGCGCGAGGATGCAGATGATCGCAGTCTGGCGCAGTACGGTGCTCTTGCCGCCCATGTTCGGGCCGGTGATGATCAGGAGCCGGTCTGTTGAATTGTTGAGATAGATGCTGTTCGGTACGAACGGTTCGTCGATGAAGGCTTCGATCACGGGATGTCGTCCCTGAACGATCTCCAGCTCGTCGCCGTCGTGAAGCGCGGGCCGGCTGTAACGACGGCGCGCGGAAGTTTCAGCCGACGACGCGAGCACGTCGAGCGCCGCGAGCGCGCGCGCAGTCATTTGAATGCGCTTTGTTTCGGCGGCGATTTGGCGGCAGACGTAGGTGAAGAGCTCAGTCTCCAACTGAACGATGCGTTCTTCAGCGCCGAGAACTTTCTTTTCCCAGTCGCGCAACTCGGGCGTCGTGAACCGTTCGGCATTTGCGAGCGTCTGCCGGCGCTCGTATTCCACCGGAACGCGTGCGGCGTTTGCCTTTGACACCTCGATGAAATATCCGAAGACCCCGTTGAAACGGATGCGCAGATTGTTTATGCCACTGCGACTCCGTTCACTAGCTTCGAGCGCCGCGATGATCTGTTTCGCATTGCGACTCGTCGAACGCAACTCGTCGAGTTCTGCTGAGTAACCTTCACGAATCGTGTCGCCGTCGGTGAGTTTGATCGGCGGATCGTCGTTGATTGCGCGCGTGAGCAGGTCGCGCACGTCCGGCAATTCGTCCGTGTTCTCGACCAACACCTCGAGCAATGACGCATCGAAGCCGCTCAACACTTCGCGAATCGCAGGCACTTGATTCAGCGAACGCAACATTGCCACGAGATCACGTGGGTTTGCAGAACCGAGACTGATGCGACCAATCACGCGCTCGAGATCGGACACTTCCTTGAGCAACGATCGCAGCTTGTCGCGTCGAACGTGCGACGCGAACAGATCCTGGACAGCAGCCAATCGCGCTTCGACCTCGCCTCTCTTGACGCATGGCCTCAGCAACCATGATCGAAGCAGTCGTCCGCCCATGCCCGTCACTGTCTCGTCGATCACCTGCAACAACGAGCGACCACTTCCACCAGCCAGCGACTCAACCAGCTCGAGATTCCGCACGGTGACACTGTCGAGCACGAGATGATCCTGCGGTTCGAAGTACACAAGATCGGTGACGTGCGCGGCCGCGGCGCGTTGAGTTTCTCGTGCGTAACGCAAACAAGCGCCTGCCGAACGAATTGCTTCGTCTTTGCGGCTGAGTCCGTACCCATCGAGAGTCCGTACTTTGAAGTGATCGAGGAGCAACGTGGCGCAGTCATCTTTTTGCCATTGCCAATCTTCCAAAGGCGTCAGAGTCGCGTCGAACCCAAACTCCTCTTTGGAGTGCGAAGCTGGCTCACCGTTACTCGGTAACGGCAGCGGCGCTGTCTGCACTTTCCCCGAGAGACTGCTTTTGATCAGCGCGCCCAGCGACGCGGGAAAGAGCAACTCTCGCGGCGCGTACGACTCGAGCGCCGCCCGTATCCGCATCCAGGAATCGCGCCCGGTTTCCTGTGTCACGCGAAACTCGCCCGTGGAGATGTCGAGAAACGCCGCCCCAATCGTCTCTCCCGCACTGCAAATCGCAGCGAGATAGATCGGCTCACATGCTTCGAGCAACTGCGGATCGATCGGCGTCCCCGGCGTAACGATGCGCACGACCTCACGACGAACAAGCTTCTTTGTTTTCCCAGCCTCTTCCGTCTGCTCACAGATCGCAACGCGATAACCTTTGCGAACCAGCTTCGCAATGTAGTTCGCCGCGGAATGATGTGGCACACCACACATCGGAACGGGATTCCCACTCTCCTTGTGTCGAGCAGTGAGTGTTATTTGCAGTTCGCGCGAGCCGGTGAGGGCGTCGTCAAAGAAGAGTTCGTAAAAATCACCAAGACGAAAAAACAGAAGAGTCCCGGGATGTTGCTGCTTTAGTTCCTGGTACTGCCGCAGCATCGGCGTTGGATTTGAATTATTCATACGTGAGTAATGGCGGTGCATGATACACCTTTTGAGTTTTTTGTGTTAATTTCCACCCGTGACATCACTGTCCAACTCGCTTCAAGAACATCTCGAAACAATCAAAAAACTAATCGACTCAAACGTGTCTGACATCGAGCGATCGGGGGTCATGATTTGTCAGGCATTGACGTCGGGAAACAAGATCCTGCTTTGCGGCAACGGAGGCAGCGCTGCTGATGCTCAACACATCGCAGCGGAGCTTGTCGGTTGTTACGAAAAGCAGAGACGCTCATGGCCGGCGATCGCGCTCACGACAGACACGTCTGCATTGACCGCCGTCAGCAACGATCTCGGATACGAACAGGTGTTTGCGCGCCAGGTTTTAGGCCTGGCGCGACCGGGCGACGTGCTGATCGCGATCAGTACGAGTGGAAAGTCGAAAAACGTTTTGCGTGCCGCGGAACAGGCAAGGGAACTCGGCTGCAAGACGATCGCTTTGACTGGAGCAACGTCCGAACCACTCGGCTCACTCTGCGATGTGACGGTCGCAGTGCCTTCAACTCGAACCTCACGAATCCAGGAAGCACACATCACCATCGGCCATCTCTGGTGCGAAATGGTCGATGAGATTTCGTGACCAACTACTTTTGCCAGGAATAAACTTGACACAAGTAATTGTAGCCATTAGTCTCTGTGTGCACTTCCAATTGGGTCCTTTGGATTGCGCGGAGCTTCCCCGACATGCGTCGCCGTCAGTGATTCATTGAGACATGGTGTTTCAAAAAGTACTTCCGAACGCCACTAAACAAACCCTACTCCGCCCAGTCACTTCCATTGTCGCTGAGTCAAACACCCGTCGAATCCTTACGCTTTACCGGATTGCGGGAGTGAGTGTGCGTCTGCCGGTTTGACAACTTACTGCTGCCTCGCAAGAGAGGCTTCCCATTCGGGTACGTGTGTAGCCTCGTGTTACGCAAGGACACAGGTGTATCGACTATGAATGTGAACAAGAAGAAGAAACGCAAAAAGAAGACGGCGCTCGTGATTTGCCGCGACCGGAAGCAGTTCTGGACAACGCAGACTCAGTTTTGGCAGTGGGTGAGAGAAGGCGTCGTGACGAAAACCGGTGAGCAACCGCTGACTGGATTGTTCAGACGCGAGCACGAAGAGCTGTTGGTTTTGTTGAGTAATACGGTTTTGAATTTGGCACATCCGAATCACATGCGCGAGGCGTTGCTGTCGCGGCGTATCGGCATCGCGGGAAAGTAGGCCACAAAAAGGCACACATGGAAAAGTAAGGCCGCAAAAAGGCACAAATGATGAAAGCTGTAATTGTTTTGGTTTTGCTTGGATCGGCTTTGAGCATTTTTGCACAAGATGATCGTTATCGCATCGGTGCTGGAGATGTGCTCGACGTTCGCATTTACAACCGCCCGCAGCTCTCGCGCGATGGAGTGCGCGTCGAAGGCAACGGAATGATTCGCATGCCGCTGATCGAAGGCGACATCAAAGCGGTGTGTCTGACTGAAGGTGAGTTGGCGAAAGAGATCTCGACGCGTTATGCGCGGTATTACAAGAACCTTCAGGTCGACGTTTTCATCAAGGAGTATCAGTCGCAGCAGGTCGCGGTGATCGGCGCGGTCAACGATCAGAGTCGTTTCAAGTTGCAACGCCGAATTCGCTTGCTGGAGTCACTCACGTTCGCCAAAGGACCGTCGACGAAGGCGGGGCAGACGATAAACGTCGTGCACTCGAGCGCGTCGTCGCCGTGTAAAAAGGTGGAGGAGAGTGATGCGGCAGGGTTTTCGAGCTACAAATTGAGTGACGTTTTGCAAGGTGATCCGAAGTCGAATCCGTATCTCGAAGCTGGCGACATCGTCACGGTGCCCGAGGCGGATCAGGTTTACGTCGTTGGAAACGTGTTCATGCCGATCACGATTCCGCTGCGCGAGCCCGTAACGTTGACGCGCGCGATCGCGATGGCCGGTGGGCTGAAGCAAGACACGCAGAAAGACAAGATACGTGTGTTGCGGCAGGAGCCTGGAACTCCGGTCAGAAAAGAGATCACCGTGGATCTCTCCGCGATCGAAAAGAAGCGTTCTGAAGATTTAGCGCTGCTCCCAAATGACATCATCGACGTGCCGACCTCGGCAGGTAAGAGCTTTCTGCGAGGCTTGTTCCAGGGCTTCGTGCCGAGTGTCGGGCAATTGCCCGTGCGTGTTGTTCCGTAAATCACGATCATGCATGAGGACGACGGTTGACCCACCCGCTACCGCAGGTGGTACTGACCTCATCCAAGTCGGATACAGATTGCTTGTGAGAGTTGTGCCGCAACACGAACCCCACTTGGACCGGGTCAGTACCACCTGCGGTAGCGGGTG
>JBIOUJ010000260.1:0-22790 GCA_044867025.1 Pyrinomonadaceae bacterium
GAGGCGCAGAGGGACGCAGAGGTACGCAGAGAAAAACACGAAAAACCTTGACGCCGATCTGAATTGGTATTATAAGTTTCGCGCCTGCCCTAAGATTGTTATGACCAATTCTGCCGTTCCCGAGTTGAGGATCATTCAGCCTGTTCGGTCAGGGCAGACGACCGAGCAGGTCGTAGCTCGCGTCTACGAGCTGATCAAAAGCGAGGGTCTCAAGCCCGGAGAGCGGCTCCCACCGGAACGCGAACTATCAAAACAACTCGGAATTAGCAGGCCTTCGTTGCGAGCCGGCTTGAGTTCTCTGATCTCGATGGGCGTGCTCCAGTCGAGACAAGGCGCAGGCACTTTCATCGTCGACGGGCCCCCTGCACTCGACAGTGAGCCGTTGCGTCTCCTGGCTCAGCTCCACGGTTTCAGTTTCGAGCACATGTTTGAAACGCGATCGATCCTGGAGGTCGGCGCGGCAGGCCTGGCGGCAGAGCGCGCGACCGGCGAACAGTTAGCGACGATGTCTGAACAGATCGCAGACATGTTTGCATCGCTGAAGGATCCGCAGCAGTTTCTCCTTCACGATGTCGCATTCCACAGGGCAGTCGCAGCGGCGTCTGGCAATCCGACGCTCGCGACATTGGTCGAAATGGTTTCAGCAGTTCTTTACGAGCGCCGCCGCGAAACAATCGAACGCGCCCACGATTTCAACGAGGCGCTGGAATTACACCGCCAGGTTTATCGTGCGATTCGCGCGCGCAAGCCCGACGAGGCCCGTGAAGCGATGCGCGAGCACATCGTTCGAGCCCAGAAAGCTTTTGCTCTCGAAGAGCAGCATTACAACCCATAACCGGAAAACACGTTAGCAGTTATTGATCGGGTAAGCCCCTCGTCTTTTTATTCAAATTGTCCTAACTAGAGACAATTTCAGATCAAGCAGATCTAGAGCAGAATCGAAGGAGGAGTCCATGTTCAGTTTTCTGCGTTCCAAGCCAGCGAGCGTGACCGTCATCGTTGCCTTGTTTGCCTTCGGCATAGTTGCCACACACGCGCAGACGATCACCGGCTCCATATCCGGCGCGATCACGGACGCCAACGGAGGAGTCATTCCCGGCGCAATCGTCACGCTCACCAGCGAAAAGACCGGTCAATCACGCGGCTCCACCACCAATAGCGAGGGCCGCTTTAATTTTCCGGCCTTGCAACCCGGCACCTACGCCTTGAAAGTGGAACGCCAGGGCTTTCAAACACTCGAGCAGAGAGGCGTCATCCTGAGTGCAAATGAAAATCTTGCGCTCGGCGATTTGAAACTCCAGCCGGGACAGGTAAGTGAAACCGTCAGCATCCAGAGTGAAGGCGCGATTGTCGAACGCGAGAGCAGCGATTTGACCGCTCGACTCACCGCCGATCAGATCAACTTGATCTCCACCAAGGGCCGCGACGTTACTTCACTCCTCCGCCTATTACCCGGCACCTCCAACAACGACGACATCGAAGGTGCAGGAGACGGTTTCGGTACCGACCTGCCAAATATTTCCGGACAGCGCGGCCGCTCAACTGTTCCAACGATCGACGGTTTGTTTGCAGGCGAGCCCAGCGGCTCAAACAAACTGAGCATGACGATCAACCAGGACGCCGTCGCCGAAGTGAAAGTCCTTCGCAACAACTACGGCGCCGAGTACGGCAACAACGGTGGCGCCATCATCAACATCGTGTCGAAGGGTGGCGGCAAAGATTATGCAGGTTCAGTTTATTACTTCCTTCGCAACGAATCGTTGAATGGCAGTCCGTTCTTCAACAACAAAGCCGGATTGAAGAAACCCCTTTATCGTCACCTATATCCGGGTGGTAACTTCGGTGGTCCAATGCCGTTGCCGAAGTTTGGCGAAGGCGGAAACTTCTGGCTAAAAGAGAAAGCGTTCTTCTTCTTTGCGTACGAGAAGCCGCACCAGATCACGCCGAACGATCCGCGTTTTGTGACCGTACCGACTGCACTTGAACGCGCGGGTGATTTCAGTCAATCAATCAACTCAAACGGACAGCAGGTTTTTATTCGCGATCCGCTGAATCCCGGCACTGGTTGCAGCGCGACTGACCAAAGCGGTTGTTTCCGCGACCCGAGTCGAGGTAACCGCATCAACGTCATCCCGCAATCGAGATGGAACGCGAGCGGCGTTGCTCTGCTGAATTACTTTCCTTTGCCGAACACGTTTGGTGGAACCGGCGGCAGCGCTTTCAACTACGTTGCGCAAAGCCCAACTGACGTCCCGAAGCGCAGCATGGTCCTTCGTTTCGACGTCAAACCAAGCAACGCCGACACCATCTACTGGAAATATCAGTGGTGGACTTCAGACAATCTCGGCACCGGGACATCGGGCTGGCCCAGCAATGATAACAATCGCTGGGGTGTCAACTCGCACTACCTGTACAAAGACGATGGTTGGTCTTCGAACTGGGTGCGCGTAGTCAATGCGAGTCTCGTCAACGAATTTAACTTCGGTATGCGTCACGACTCGGAGGGCTTTATTCCCGGCGATGGCGAGATCGAACGCCTGCAAAGAAGCGCGCTGAATTACACCGCTCCGCAACTTTTCCCGCAAAACAATCGCCTCGGAACGATCCCGCGTGCGACGAACTGGGGTGGCGTGCGTGGTCCATCAAACGGCGTTGCGAATATCAACTGGCTCGACCGCTGGGGTGAAGTCGGTAACGACTACATCAAGCCGTCGTTCGCTGACAACGTCACCATTACGCACGGAAACCACAGTCTCAAATTCGGTGTTTACTACGAGCGTTTGAAAAACGGCGAGGCGCCAGGTGGACAGTGGTCCGGTGTCTTCAACTTTGCCGGCAACGACAACAACTTCACGAATACTCTGGGCAACACCGGTTATGCGTATGCCAATGCGATCATCGGCAACTTCCGCAACTACCAGGAGTCGTCAGCGCGTCCATTTACCAATCTTCGTCTAACGCAGGTGCAGTGGTACGCCGCCGATCAATGGAAGATTAACAGGCGGTTCACGTTGAATTACGGTTTGCGTTTTGGATACCACTCACCATTCGAACAGATCGATGGACAGGGATCGAATTTTGTTCCGAGTCTGTTCGATCCGTCGAAGGCGGTAGCGCTTTACGAGCCGTTCTGTGCGTCTAATGCCAATCCAAAGCCTGTGCCTTGTCCCGCAAACTTGCGCCGGGCCCTTAACCCGATTACGGGCCAGACGTTTGCGCTGGTTGGTTCAAACGCCAACCTCATTGGTGCGATCGTTCCGAACAGTGGCGATCCAAACAACGGTCTCGCGCTCGGAAGCGATCCCAACACGCCTCCCGGATACAGAGTAACGAAAGCGATCGATGTCGAACCGAGACTCGGTTTCGCGTGGGATCTCACCGGCGATGGCAATACCGTGCTGCGTGCGCACGCGGGGATTTATCACGCGCCACGTGTGGGAGGTGGCACGACCGGCGGCAACCTAGTTAATAATCAACCTGCCAATCGCACCTTCACTATCGACTTTGGAAACATCAACGACCTTCAAAATCTGATTGGTACTGCCATCACGACGCCTTCGAATTTGAATGCAGTGGAAGTCGATTCTCACACGCCGAGCATTTACAACTTTTCACTCGGCATACAACGAGAGATCGGTTTCAAGACTGTGTTGGAGGTGAGCTACGTCGGTTCATTTGCGCGACACCTGGGCCAACGAATCAACATCAACGAGATTCCGGATGGGGCCAAGCTGGGAACGAACAACATTAGTCCGGTCACAGGCTCGCGTTTGCCTGATGCTTTCCTGCGGCCTTACCGCGGCTATGGCGACATTCAAATGGTGACGTGGGCCGGCACGTCCAACTACAACTCGCTCCAGGTTCAGGCGAATCGTCGCTACACGCGTGGCTTCCAGGCCGGCCTGGCCTACACCTATTCGAAGTCGTTCGACTATGCGAATGACGACGCCTCGGATATTTCCTTTGGTCGACCGTACAAAGCCTTCAACTACGCACCTTCGGATTTCGATCAAACACACATTCTGACGGTCAATTACATCTACGACGTGCCCGCGCTCAGTCGAAAGTTCGGCAACAACGGGTTCGTTTCCGCGATCCTCGACAACTGGCAGATTTCAGGCACGACTTCATACGCGAGCGGCAAGCCGAAGGCCATCGCACTATCAAATACGACGTTCTCGAGTACGGCGGCTACAATCTCCAAGGGCCAACCATGTCCGGTTGGTTCGATTCCGGGCGCTCAAGTCGGCGAAACACAGGTTTGCACACCGATCACTGACTTCACAGGCGGCGGCATTAATGCGCGTCCTTTCATGGTTTGTGATCCGATGGCGGGCAACTTCGGAGTTGATTCAACAGGCACGCCACGAGCGTTCAACGTCGAGTGTTTTGCCAAGCCATTCGCTACGGGACAGATCGGTAACATGCCCCGTAACCCGATACGCATGCCGTCGATCTTCAACAACGATCTTGCGTTCTTCAAGAATATTAAGTTCAGTGAAAAGCACGCGCTCCAGCTTCGTTGGGAGATCTACAACATTTTCAATCACGCGAATTTCCGTGATGTTGATACAACGCCTACCTGGGGACTCGTCGTAAACAATCCGAGCACAATCAGTCCAAAAGCCGCCTGCTCGTTGGCTAACGTTTGCACCGCCAGCTTCCAGCAGACGAACGCGAGATTCGGAGCAGTGATCGCGGCGCGAACACCACGCGTGATGCAGGCTTCGATTAGATTTAACTTTTGATTTTGACAAATTGGCAAAAACTTATTCGGGAGGGACGCGCCATGTTTTCACTCAAACGCACACTCGCGTTGTTTGTCCTGATCACACTTTCTGCTGCGGCGGCTTTTGCTCAAGCCAACGCAAAAGTAGGCGGCACGGTTACCGATCCGAATGGCGCGGCCGTTCCCGGCGCAACCGTAAAACTCATAAACCAGTCAACGAAGATCGAAACCGAAACCACGACGAACGAGGATGGTTACTTCAACTTTGTGAGTGTGAACCCCGCGACGTACACACTGCGCGTCGAGGTGCAGGGGTTTAAGGGCGTTCAGAGCGCGCCTTTCAATGTCGGCGTCAGTGAAGCAGTGACTGAAAATATCTCTCTGACAGTAGGCGCCGTTTCTGAAACAGTCGAGGTCATATCAGGCGCTGAGCTCATTCAACAGGCTTCATCCGATCTCGGCACGGTCATTGGCGAGAAGGTGGTCCAGGACCTGCCGCTGAACGGCCGAAACTTCACGCAGCTCCTCACTCTGACGCCCGGCGTCACGCCCGTATCGACGTCTCAGAATCGAAACGTGGGCGGCGTCGAAGGAAACGTCGGCATTCCGGGTTCAGGTTTTTCCGATCCATCGTTCCACGGTCAGGAAAACCGTTCGAAGCTCTATTTTTACGACGGCATCATCAACACAAACGTGCGAGGACCGACGTACATCGTCATTCCCAACCTCGACCTGGTCCAGGAATTCAAGGTAGTGGGACACGACTCGCGAGCTGATTACGGCGGCGCTGCGGGCGGCGTTGTCAACATGGTTTCAAAGTCGGGTGGCAATAACTTTCATGGTTCGGCTTTTGAGTATGTGCGGAATGACGCGTTCGACGCGCGGAACCCATTCGATGTTTGCACCACCGCAAGATGCAAACCAGGGCAGGGTGTTCCCGACAAGCCTTTACCGTTTCGGCAAAATCAGTTTGGCGCGACTGTCACTGGTCCAATATTCAAGAATCGCACGTTCTTTTCAGCGGGCTATGACGGCTGGCGCTACAGCCAACCGACGCTCGCCTTGTCGTACGTACCAACGGCGGCTGAGATAAATGGCGACTTCAGCAACACTCCCTTCCGTCGCAAAATCTACAACCCCTACTCGACGCGCCAGGTGGGTAACACTTTCGTCCGCGACGAGTTTCGTTGTGACGCCGCCGGCAATCCGCTGCCCGTAAATGCTCAGAAGCAGCAGAACCAGGCGACCGGCACGCCCTGTTTCAAGATTCCATCGGCGTTGATCTTCGCGCCGATGCAGAATTTCTTCCGGACGTATGCGCCGACGCCGAATCTCTCAGGCGATCCGACCAACAACTTCGCACAGAGCCGATCGTCAACCAACAACGCAAACGGTTTTCAGTTCAGAGTCGATCACCACTTCAGCGAGAACGACACGATCTTCTTCCGCTACACGCAACAGAACGTCACTGTGTTCAATCCGATTGGAAATGAAGGATCGACAGCGGGCAGTGGCAAGGGGCGAAACTACGGCGGTGCGTGGACACACACGTTCACGCCGACTCTCATCTTTGACATTCGCGCCGGCTATGCCGGGCGGCCCGGCGTGGATTCCAGCCAGCAGAATCAACATGAAGCGGGAACGGATCCGCTCAACCAGCTCGGATTTGTTGACGTCGATAAGTACAACGGTCTGTTAGTCACATTGCAAAACTGGACGGCAGGCGGAAACAACAATTTTGGTGTTCGTGGTCCAGCGCTACGCGAAAATCCGAACTGGAGCGTCACGCCGAGCATCACGTGGCTGAAGGGAAATCACAGCATCAAAACGGGCGGCTGGTATATCGAAGCAAAGCGCGTCCAACTCAATACTTTTCAAACGTACGTCTTCAACGACGAACAGACGCGTCTGCCAACCGCAGCTTCAGGAACTTCGGGACTTTCGCTCGCCTCTGCGTTGTTGGGCTTCCCGAACAACTTCAACGCACAGTTGCCGGTGTTGCACGGTGGTCCAGTTCAATTCAAATACGCTTCGTGGGCAGCGTTTATTCAAGACGAGTGGCGCGTGCGACGGAATTTTTCGCTGACGCTCGGACTTCGTTACGATTACCTGACACAGCCGAAAACGACCGACGGCCGTCTGTGGAACTCACTCGATCTCGCAAATCAGAGGTGGACCATCGGCGCTACCGAAATGCCTCCGCTTTGCAGCGTTGCGCAGGGGGCCCCGTGTATACCCGACGCGTTCAGGAACGATCCACACTTCAACAACGTCGTCCTGGCAGGCAGTAAGTTTTTTGCGCCGCCGCCAATCAAAGACAATTGGGGACCACGAGTGGGTATCGCGTGGACGTTTAATCCAAGAACTGTCTTGCGCGCCGGTTATGGTTTGTACTGGGATCCGCTGCCTGCCCGCAGTCAGTATGCGCAGAATGATTTGGAGGCGACTGTATGGCCGGACGCGACCGCGTTTTCAGGTAATGCGAATGCGAGTGCCAACTTCGCTAACGGCAGCGCATTCAATATTATCCAGCTTCAATCGCAGGGCTTCGCCACTCCGTTGCCGACAACGAATCCCTGGAACCTCAGTGGCTTTCCAAACGATCCTAATTACAAGGATCCGTATTCACAGCAGTGGCACGTCGAAGTGCAACGAGAACTAACGTCTACTTCGATGATCTCCATAGCTTACGTCGGCAGCAAGAACGGTCGACTGCCCTACGCTGGATTTGCGAACGCGGCACGTCAGGCTTCTCCCAACGGCACGCCGAACTCTGTCATCGACACGCTGCGCTTGATGCCGTGGGTAAGCGCCGGCATTACCTACACAACCAACATCGGTTACTCAAACTATAATGCGCTCGAGTCGAAGTTCCAGCGACGCTTCGCGAAAGGATTTAGCACACTCGTCTCCTACACGTGGAGCAAGTCGATCGACGTGAGCAGCGGGTACTTCAATGTGGAGAATGGACCAGGCGGCGGCTCGACGATTCAAAACTACTATGACCCGAGCACAGCGCGAGGAGTTTCGTCTTACGACATTCCGCACTTCCTTTCATGGGCCACGGTCTACGAGTTGCCCACCGGAAAAGGCAAGCGCTGGTTCAGGAGTGGTCCGGCATCGTGGGTTCTCGGCAACTGGCAAACGAACTTCATCATGCAGGCACGCTCCGGCGCGCCTTTCAACCTGCAAGTCACGGGAGATCTTGCTAATCTTCGCGGCAGTGCGCCAACGGCGCCCGGAACTTATCTTCGTCCAAATTTGATCGCCGACCCGTTCGTCGCTGGTCCAGTGGCGGCCAATCCCGACCCGGCTTGTCAGAAAACAATTTCGCAGGGTGGGAAAGCGGCGGACGCAGTGCGTACGATTGGGAGTTGGTTCAACCCATGCGCGTTCGGCATTCCTTCAGGCTCGTTTGGAAGTCTCGGTCGCAACGTTTTTCGCGGCAAATCCGTGTTCAATACCGACCTGTCGTTGTTCAAGAGCTTTCCGATTCGAGAAGACTGGCAGTTGCAGTTCAGGATGGAAATGTTCAACGTCTTCAATATTCAGAACTGGGACACTCCCGCGAATGCGAACCTGACGTTGAACACGAATGCGACGACGCTTGCCAACAACGTCGGGCGCATCTCGAGTCTGGCGGCGGGAACCAACCCGCGGCAGATTCAGTTTGGATTGCGGCTGCTGTTTTGAAGTCGATTCTTTTCTGCTTTCTGTGTCTCTTTGTGGCCCCACAAAATTTGGTGGCGCAAACGTGGCCGCATCCGATTCCCGCGCGTGTTCGCGACGGTGCGAACAAAGATTTGATGGTGATGACGCTGGGCCACGTCTCACCTGCGATCGCCGACGGGGCTTTTGATCCCCTCAAAGATGAAGTGCGACTGAAAGACGGCGCAGTTCTCAAAAACTACTTTCGCGACACACTCAAGATCAAATACTTCGCGCCTATCGACAAGACGCGGTTTCCTCTGCCGCCGTCGGGTTGGTGTTCCTGGTACTTCTTTTACCAGGAGATCAACGAGGACGAGATCAAGCTCGCAGCTAAATGGATCGCCGAAAACCTCAAAGACTACGGTGTTCAATACGTCCAGATCGACGATGGGTGGCAGGGCACTGGACGAGGACTTGGTGAAAACCGCGATTGGTCCACCATCAACAATCGTTTTCCAAGCGGCATGGACGGTCTTGCTGCATACATTAAGAGCCTCGGTCTGAAAGCCGGAATCTGGCTGGCGCCGCATGGACAGAGCAACGAAGCAGTCGTCAAAAATCACGCCGGCGTTTTTCTGATGAAGCCCGACGGCACGACGGCTTCGAGCACCTGGGAGGGAAAGTTTCTCGTCGATCCTTCCGTGCCCGAGTCGCAGAAGTATCTGAAAGATTTGTTTGCGAAGCTCTCGATCTGGGGCTATGAGTATTTCAAGATCGATGGCCAGCCGATCGTCGTGCGCGAGTACCGAAACAAGAAGAGCTTCATGAAGAACCCGACGGAAGATACGGACGAGCTTTATCGCGAAACGCTACGAAGCATTCGCGCCGGGATCGGTCCGGATCGTTATCTGCTCGGTTGCTGGGTGGTGCCGCTGGAAGGTGTTGGTCTGATGAATGGATCGCGCATCGGTGCGGACGTGTTGCCAAACTGGGATGGATTCAAGTTCGCGATGCGCGCGACGATGCAGTACTACTTTTTGCACAACGTCGCGTGGTACGCCGATCCCGATGTGTTCATCGTGCGGGCGCCTTTGCCGATCGAACAGGCGCGTGCGTGGGCCACG
The DNA here is from genome assembly GCA_044867025.1 of Pyrinomonadaceae bacterium. Classification (GTDB taxonomy): domain Bacteria; phylum Acidobacteriota; class Blastocatellia; order Pyrinomonadales; family Pyrinomonadaceae; genus PSRF01. Next base: position 9,505 of record JBIOUJ010000260.1, read on the forward strand.
TTGCAAGGTCTCACGGGCCAGGCCGCGCTCATGAGCGATCGTCTCGTGGATCTCTCACCGGAACGCGTGGAGCTCATCAAGCGCGTTTATCCGGCGGTTGATATCCGGCCGCTCGATCTCTTTTCTTCAGACCGAAACAAACGAATCTGGGATCTGAAGATTAATCACCTCGGGCGGCAGTACGACGTGGTTGGCATGTTTAATTACGACGAGACCAAACCAATCGTGTCTTACGTGTCGTGGAAAGATCTGGGATTGCCTGTAGATGGCCCGGTGCATGTCTTTGATTTTTGGAACAAGGAATACCTCGGTGCGTGGGCGAAAGGCATCTCGCTCGAGTTGTTGCCGGCGAGCACGCGCGTGTTGTCGCTGGTTCCGGCCACGGATCAGATCCAACTCGTTTCTACGAGCCGTCACATCACGCAGGGCTGGGTTGACCTGATCTCTCATCAGATCAGCGGAAATCATTACTCAGGCCGCAGCAAACTAATCCGCAACGATCCGTATAATCTGCGTTTCGCGTGGCCTGCCGGTAAGCACTTCGTCATCAAAAGCGCGCGGGCCGGCGGCTTGCCGGTTCGTGTTTCGAATCATCAGGGCTGGGCTGAGGTTGAAATCACGTCTCCGAGAACGGCAGAAGTGAGTTGGGAAGTCACGTTTGCGCCGGCAACGGGGTATCACTTTCCCGTGCAGGAACCGCGGAACTTGTCGGCTGACAGCGTGGGTGTCGATGGCGCGAACCTGCGTTGGACCGTCCCGGCGCAACCCGCGTTTCGTTACGAGATCTCATTGAATGGTGAAGTGTTAGGTTCCACTACGACGCAGGCATTTGCGCTTCGAGGTCTCGATCCAAGTGTTGACTACGTCGCCGAAGTGCGTGCGGTCTGGCAGGACGGATTCAAAAGTGAGAAGGCAGCGAAGTTGCAGTTCAAGTTGAAACAGATCCAGCCGTCCGACATCTTTCTTTCCGATCTGGATCCGGTGCGCTTGACGACGGGTTGGCGGCAGCCTGAGTTGACCCGAAGAAACGTCACGATGCCGACCAATTCTGAAATTGAGTTTGAAATGAATGGGACTTACGACGCGTTCACATCGACCGTGGTAAACGATAGCAACGGGAAGGTTGAGTTCGCGGTGATCGGCGATGGCAAACAGTTGTGGACGAGCGGAGCACTGATGAAAGCGGATGGAAGCAGATCGGTGAAGGTTGATGTGCGGAACGTGCGGCGGCTGGCGTTGCGTGTAACGCGCGTGGATGAGGGCGGAAGAATTTTCGCTGAGTGGATGGATGCGCGGCTGACGAGGTAGGTATCACAGGATTTACAAGATTTTTCACGATTAATCCTGCAAAATCTTGTAAATCATGTCTAACAATGATCTCTCGAAGAAGAATTCTCCAATTGGCTCTGGTTTCGCCGTTCGCTGCGGCGTGGCCGCGATTGGACCAGGCGCAGGATATCCGAAATTCTCCTAGCTACGTGGTTGGTACCGACGTTTCGCGCGTAAAAGTTGAGCGGCGGTGGATCGGAACGGTTTGTCAGTCGCAGTTGGTGAATCAAGGACGTAAGCCGGTGAGGATCAAGGAGGTCGTGCTTTTCGATGTCAAGTTGACGCTGCCTGCAACCACACGGCTTTACGGCGAAGGCTTCCAGATGCTCACGCAAACCGGCGGCACGTTGGGCCAACCCGCCGATCTGGGCAACTACACCGACGCCAAACATTACAAACTTCCCGCGCCCGGCAGCGCGAAAGCGCTTTACGGCATGATGATGCTCTCGCCCTCGCGCGACCGAAATCAACTCCTGGGCTTCACGTCGTGCAAGCGTTTCGTGGGTCAGTTCTATTTGGACTACCCATCGTTGAAAGTCGTCGTCGACACGGAAGGTCTCGAGTTACGACCCGGTGAAACGTGGCAGCTCGAATCGTTTACATATCAATCAGGCACGGATCGCGAAAAGTTGCTCGATAACCTCGCCGCACAACTTATCGCAAACCATCCGCCGCTGCGTTTTCCCGCGCCGCCGACAGGCTGGTGTTCGTGGTACTGCTTCGGCCCGCGCGTCACCGCCAAGCAAGTGCTCGACAATCTCGACTTCATCGCAAAGCACACGCCCGGCTTGCGTTACGTGCAGATTGACGATGGTTATCAACCGGCGATGGGCGACTGGCTCGACACTGGCGCGGCGTTCGGCGGCAACGTGCAGGGCGTTCTTAAACAGATTCGCGAGCGTGGCTTTGAGCCGGCGATCTGGGTGGCGCCGTTTGTCGCGGAAGAGAAGTCGCAGGTGTTTCAGCAGCATCCGGAGTGGTTTGTAAAAGACTCAGATGGAAAGCCGCTGCGGTCGGATCGTGTTACGTTCGGCGGTTGGCGTCATGGTCCATGGTACGTGCTTGACGGCACGCACCCGGAAGTTCAGCAGCACTTCGAGAATTTCTTTCGTGTCATGAAGCGCGAGTGGGGCTGCACCTATTTCAAGCTCGACGCGAACTTCTGGGGTGCGATTCATGGCGGGCGTTTTCACGATGCGCGCGCCACACGTATCGAGGCTTATCGTCGCGGCATGAAGGCGATACTGCGCGGCGTCGAAGACAGTTTTGTGCTGGGATGCAATCATCCGATCTGGCCCTCGCTCGGGTTGATTCACGGTTCTCGAAGCTCGAACGACATCAAACGCACGTGGGAACGGATCGAAACGACAGCACGACAGAATCTGAGTCGCAACTGGCAAAACGGCCGGCTCTGGTGGAACGATTCTGACGCGATCGTCCTCACTGGCGATCTGCCTGACAACGAGTTTCAGTTTCATGCCGTCGCGATCTACGCATCGGGTGGGATGCTGCTTTCGGGTGATGACCTGACGAAGATCGGTGCAGACAAATTAGCGATGCTACGCAAATTGCAGCCGCCCGCGGGCGTGGCGGCTCGATTTGAAGACGATTCGTTTCGCGTTGGAAGAATGCGCTTGGGAAGACGCGAGGTCGTTTCAGTGCTGAATTGGACCAACACTCCGCAGGACACCTCAATTCAATTGACGCGACGCAGCCGCCTCACCGATTTCTGGAGCGACGCGCCACTGGGAACACACACCGGCACATTTGAAATCAAAGCCCTGCCCCCACGGTCAGGGCGGCTACTGATTTGTGAATGATCTGTGCTACTTGTGTACGAGTATGCGTCCGAACACTCTTCGCAACAAACTTTCCGGCGTGATTGCGTTTCCGATTACGCCATTTAAAGAAGATCTATCGCTCGATCTTCCGGCGTTGCACCAGAACCTCACCAGCTTGTTGAACTATCAAATCTCAGCGATCGTCGCAGCCGGAGGGACTGGCGAGATGTATTCATTGACGCCCGCGGAGTACACGCGCGTCATCGAACTGACGACGCTTGCCGTCGAAGATCGTGTACCCGTGATCGCCGGCGTGGGATTCGGACAACGACTAGCAATCGAGATGGCCCAGACTGCCGAAAAGGCAGGCGCGGACGGCGTGCTCGTCTTTCCTCCGTATTACCAGCAGGCCGAGGATGACGGGCTCTTCGAGTACTACCGCGCTATTGGCGCCGCAACAAAGCTGGGAATGCTTGTCTACAGTCGCGACTGGACCAACTTTACTCCTGCGATGGTTGAAAGGTTGACTTCGATTCCGACGCTCATCGGTTGGAAAGATGGGCAAGGCGACATACGACGCCTACAAGCGATCATGAATCGTGTCGGCGATCGACTGCACTGGATGGGCGGTGCCGGCGACGACATGGTCGCAGCTTACTACAGCATCGGAATTCGAACATTCAGCTCGAGCATTGCGACGGTCGCGCCACGACTGTCATTGAAACTGCACGAACTGGCCGATGCAGGCGATAGTGAAGCGCTCACGGAGTTACTCAACGAATGCGTGATTCCGCTATACGCACTTCGCGCGCGACGCAAGGGCTACGAAGTCTCAGCGATGAAAGCAATGATGGACATGGCCGGTCTAAACGGTGGTCCAGTGCGTCCCCCACTCGTGAACGTAACATCAGAAGAAGAAGACGAACTCCGCACGATCCTCTCGACCTGGGAAAAATTTCTATGAAACTATCCACAGATTACACCGATTACACAGACTGTTCGTGAAATCTGTGTAATCTGCGTAATCTGTGGATGATTTTATTGACAGAGTGCTTCCAAGCAACTAAACTCCGTTACCGCTAACGAACAATCGATCAATCCCAGGAGACAACCCGATGAACAGGCGAAACTACCTGGCCCTGATAGGCGCAGCCGCTGGCGCTCTCGCAACTCGTTCAAAGCTCGATTTGGTTTCCGCACAGGACGGTCGTGCCGCAGACACGGGCGCGCCAACCACCTCCACGATCGAGGATCGCGCGCGTCGTATGAAGTGGTGGCATGAAGCGAAGTTCGGCATGTTCATCCACTGGGGCCTCTACAGCACCATCGGTCGTCACGAGTGGGTGATGGAGAACGAGGGCATTCCCGCGAAGGAGTACGAGCAGTACGCGAACAACTTCAAGCCGAAACCAAACTTCGCGCGCGATTGGGCCCGCCTCGCGAAGCGCGCGGGAATGAAATACATGGTGCTCACCAGCAAGCATCATGAAGGCTTCTGTAACTTCGACACGAAGTTGACCGACTACTGCGCCGCCAGGAAAGCGCCCGGAAGAGATCTCGTCAAAGAGTATGTCGAAGCCGCGCGCGCCGAAGGCTTGAGATTTGGTTTCTATTACTCACTGATGGATTGGCATCATCCGGATGGCGCGCGCTGTGTGAAAGACGAAGCCGCGCGGCGACGCTTTGTCGATTACATTCACGGGCAGGTCAGGGAGTTGATGACCAACTACGGCAAGGTCGACATACTCTGGTACGACGTACCGTGGCCGCTCGATGCGAAAGGCTGGGAGTCGTTCGAGATGAACACGATGGTGCGAAAGCTCCAGCCCGACGTCATCATCAACAACCGTTCGAAGATTCCCGAAGACTTCGATACGCCCGAACAGCGAATCGAAGCGTCCGCTAATCGGCCGTGGGAATCGTGCATGACGCTGAACGATAGCTGGGGCTATCACACTGCGGATCACAATTGGAAGAACCCAAAAACCGTCATTCGCAATCTGATCACCTGCGCACGCGACGGTGGCAATTACCTTTTGAACATTGGTCCGACGGGCGACGGTTCGATTCCGATCGAGTCTGTAAAAGTGCTGGAGCAAGTTGGCGATTGGATGGCGAAGCACGGCGACACGATTCGTCTTTCGGACAACTGCCAGCCACGGCGCGGAAACTACGTCAGCTACACGCGTCGCGGCAACACGCTCTACGCGCACGTTCATTATTGGCCGGGTGAAACAGTTGTGATCGCAAACCTGCTGAACAAGGTCAGCTCTGTGAAGATGCACGGGAGCGACGTGCCAGTGAAATTCGTGCAGGACGATTTCCGCGTTCGGATCACCGGACTACCAACACAGGCGCCCGAGTTGATCACAACTTTCGAGCTCGAGTGCGACAGCGAACCGCGGCAAGCTCATGAAGTGAAGCGGGCCGAGAAGCCGAGGGACGTGACCGCGTAAATCCTGATAAATCTTGTAAATCCTGTCCCAATGATCGATTCCCACCAACACTTCTGGCAGGTCGGGCGCTTCGATTATCCATGGATGACGAGCGATCTGGGCGTGCTCTATCGCGACTATCTCCCTCACGATCTCGCGCCGATCATCGAAGCACGCGGCGTCACCAGAACCGTCCTGGTCCAGGCGAGCAATGGCGTCGCCGAGTCGCATTGGTTGTTGAATCTCGCTGAGGAGAACAGCTTCATAGCAGGCGTTGTCGGTTGGGTCGACTTGATGAGCCCGATTGTCGACGCTCAGTTAGACGATCTGAGCGCTCATCCAAAATTTAAAGGCGTAAGGCATCTCGTCGAAAGCGAGCCAAACGACGATTGGCTTGTTCAGCCTTCCGTCTTATCAGGTCTGCGACAACTTTCGAGATATCGATTGTCTTACGATCTACTCGTACACACTCGTCATTTGAAATACGTGCCGCAGGTTGTCGAAGCCATTCCTGAGCTTTCATTCGTAATCGATCATCTCGCGAAACCGCCAATTGCGAAAAATGAAATCAAAGAGTGGTCCCAGGCATTGAAGCCACTCGCTTCGTACCCAAACGTCCATTGCAAACTCTCCGGCCTCGTCACCGAAGCGAACTGGACTTCATGGCAAACCGGCGACTTGCGCCCGTATGTCGAATACGCGCTCGAACTGTTTGGCGCGGATCGATTGATGTTTGGCAGCGATTATCCGGTATGCTTGCTCGCAGCTTCTTACGACCGGGTGCTCGATGCGTTTCAGGAGATCCTCGAACCGCTCAGCGATGCGGATCGCGAGAAGATATTTTCGAACAACGCGGCAAAGTTTTATCGTCTGGGATAGATGTCTACGACTTACTTCGTTACCGGTGCTCAGGGTTGTATCGGTTCGTGGATCGTCAAGGAGCTGACCGAGCGCGGCGACCAGGCTGTCGTCTTCGATCGTAGTGATGACTCTCGTCGACTCAGTGCGATCATGGACGATCTGGCGGGAGTTCGCTTCATCACCGGCGATATCACTGATACTGACGCAGTGTTGTCTGCGCTGAGCGCGTCAGGCGCCGACCGCGTTATCCATCTCGCGGGCTTACAGGTGCCAACGTGCAAAACGGATCCGCTTGCCGGCGCGCTCGTGAACGTCGCAGGCACGCTCAACGTCTTCGAAGCCGCGCGAAGGATCGGAATCAAAAGCATCGTGTACGCAAGCTCCGCGGCTGTTTACGGTTTGAACGACGGCGACGGCGCGCTCGACGAAACTGTCCAGTGTGAACCGACGACGCATTACGGCGTCTTCAAACGCGCGAACGAAGGCAATGCGCGTGTTTACTTTCTCGATCACGGGATCGACAGCGTTGGTCTTCGACCGCTGACTGTGTACGGCGTCAATCGCGACACGGGCCTGACGAGCGATCCGACGAAAGCGATGAAGTCCGCCGTCGTCGGGCGACCTTTCCACATTCGGTTTGCAGGTGCGACTGACTTTCAGTACGTTGCGGACACGGCAGCGACGTTCATTTCGTGCGCGTATAAAACTCCCGAAGGCGCACATGTTTTCAACCTGCATGGTGAGACGGTGACGGTCGAGCGCATTGCTCGGTTCATCAACGAGCAAGCGAATCGCGACCTGATCACTTTTGGTGGACCACCGATCCCGATTCCGGCCGCAATGGACGACACGGCGATTCGCAAAATCATGAACGAGTTGCCGTCGACACCGCTGGAAGTCGGTATACGTGAAACGATGGAGAAGTTTGCCGCGCTGCGTGACGCGGGGCGGCTCGACACGAGCGAGCTATGAGTGCGCAGACGATGAAGGCCACTGTGTTGTGCGACGTCCGGCGTCTCGAGGTGCGAGATGTTCCGCGTCCCGTAATCTCGCCGTACGAAGTGTTGATTCGAATGTCTGCAATCGGCCTCTGCGGCACGGACGCGCACATCTTCGCCGGCCATTCAAACTACAACACGAACGAGTACGGTCAACCGATACCACTCACTGTGCAGCCGCAGATTCTCGGTCATGAGATCACTGGCGTGATCGAACAGGCGGGCACAGCGGTTACGGATCTTCGCGAAGGCGATCGCGTCGTGGTGGACCAGGGATTGAACTGTGTCAGCCGGCGGCGAGAGATCCTTTGTGAGTACTGTCGCACGGAGAACAGTCATCAATGCGAGTTTTATCGCGAGCACGGAATCACTGGACCACCGGGCGGGCTCGCGGAGTTCATGGCTGTGCCCGGCGTGAATGCAGTAAAGGTTGATGCTCCGCTCGATGTTTCGACTGCTGCGTTGGTCGAGCCGCTCGGTTGCATCATTCATTCGTCTGATACCGTTGCGAAAGCGCCTACGCGCCACGCCATCAACGCCGGCAGCGCGGACCGCCGCGTTCGCAGCGTGTTAATATGCGGCGCCGGCCCTGCGGGATTGCTGTTCACTCAATACCTTCGAAACGTGCTCAAGTACGAAGGGTTTCTTCTGGTCAGCGATCCAAATGCGCGCAAACGACAACTCGCGAAGAAACTGGGGGCGGATGAAGCGATCGATCCCACCGGCGCGGATCTGGTGGAAGTGGTCCACGAACATACGGGTGGAAAAGGTGTTGAGTATTTGATCGAGGCGTCGGGTGCGGGCGAGGTTTTTCGTTCGATGCCCGGGCTGATTCGCAAACAGGCGGCAGTGCTCTTGTACGGGCTCGGGCACGCGGGCACGGATTTGAGCGTGTTGAGCAACATACTTTTCAAGGAGCCGGTGCTGGTGAGTTCCGCGGGCGCGTCGGGTGGTTTTGAGAGCGATGGGCGTCCTTCGATGTACAAGCGCGCGCTGAACCTGATCGAGCAGGAAAAGATCGACATTCCATCGATGATCACGCATCGATACACCTCGTTCGAAGATGTTGAGCGGGCGTTATCGAGCGAAATGCACAATGAAGATTACGTTAAGGGAGTAGTCATCCTTTAACGATTTTTATGCCTTTTTGCGGCTAATGAAAGTTTCCTTATTCGTCACCTGCCTCGTCGATCAATTCTGGACCAGCATCGGCGTGAGCAGCGTCGAGGTGTTGCGGCGCGTCGGGTGTGAGGTTGAATTTGACAAGCGCCAGACGTGTTGCGCGCAGCCGGCTTTCAACACGGGCTATCGCGAAGAGGCGCGGCAGGTGGCCCGACGTTTCATCAGCATCTTTGAAGAGAGCGACGCGGACGCGATTGTGAGTCCTTCGGGCTCGTGTACCGCGATGATCCATCACTATCCGGAGTTGTTTGCTGACGATCCTGCATGGCTCGAACGTGCGAAAGCAGTTGCCGCAAAGACACATGAGCTGAGTTCGTTTCTGATTCGTGTGCTCAAGGTTGAGAACGTCGGCGCTTCCTGGAACGGAAGGTTGACGTGGCACGATGCATGTCACGGACTGCGCGATCTCAATATCAAGAGCGAACCCCGAACGCTGATTCGAAACGTGCGTGGAGCAGAGTTTGTCGAGCTCGAACACGCCGATGCGTGTTGTGGCTTTGGTGGAACTTTTTCGGTGAAGTATCCGGAGATTTCAGTCGCGATCCTCGATCAGAAGATCGAAGCGATCGAGCGCGCGGGTGTACAGGCTGTGGTTTCCGGTGATGCGAGTTGTTTGATGCAGATTGGCGGACGATTATCGCGCGTAGGATCGAAGGTGCGCGCGATGCATTTGGCGGAGTTGTTGGCAAGCGGATGACCTCTCTGACTAGCGAAACTTTTCGTGAGAACGCGAAGGCCGCGCTGGCCGACGTGCATCTCCGCGGCGCGTTGAAACACGCCACTTCGGTTTTCGGTGAGCGCCGCAAACAAGCTGCTGCGGGCCTTCCGAACTGGGAAGACCTGCGCACACAGGCGCGAGCGATCAAAGACGAAGTGCTGCTGCATCTCGATCGCTATCTCGAAGAGTTCGTAACCAATGCAGAGAGTTGCGGAGCAAAGGTGCATTGGGCTCGTGACGCGGCTGCCGCAAACTCAATCATCTGCGGCCTGGCTACAGAGCGTCAGGCGCGAGTGGTCGTCAAAAGCAAAAGCATGACGACGGAAGAGACGCACTTAAACAACGCGCTCGAAGCCGCCGGCATGCAAGTGGTCGAGACAGATCTCGGCGAGTACATCATCCAACTCGCGGAAGAGACGCCGTCGCACATCATCGCGCCCGCGATTCATAAAACGCGCGGCCAGATCGCGGAACTGTTTACGAACGAGTTGGGAATGCCGCCGACCGACGATATCGCGCAAATGACCCGCACCGCGCGTTTGACTCTGCGCGACCGCTTCGCCGCCGCGGACGTTGGCATCAGCGGCGTCAACTTCGGCGTCGCTGAAACCGGCACGATCGTGATCGTCGAGAACGAAGGCAACATCCGTTTGACGACGAGTTTGCCGCGCATGCACATCGCCGTGATGGGTATCGAGAAAGTCATTCCACGCTTTGCGGACCTCGACATCTTCCTCAAACTGCTGCCGCGTTCCGGAACTGGTCAGAGGTTGACGACTTACCAGTCGTTTATCACCGGTGTTAAAAAGCAGCAGAGTGACGAGGGACCGGAAGAGCTGCACATTGTGCTGCTTGATAACGGCCGTTCGCGGATGTTGGCCCATCCGGTGACAAGGCAGTCGCTCGCGTGTATCCGTTGCGGTGCGTGTTTGAATGCCTGTCCGGTTTACCAGCAGATTGGTGGGCATGCGTACGGCTCGGTCTATCCTGGTCCGATTGGTGCTGTGATCACGCCGCAGTTGATGGGGATCGAAAAGACTTCGCAGCTTCCGTACGCGTCGAGCTTGTGTGGCGCGTGCAGGGAAGTGTGTCCGGTGAAGATCGACATCCCGCGGTTGTTGTTGCACCTGCGTTCAGAGATTGCGCCGCGCAAAGGCGGCGTTGCAGAACGACTAGCATTCAAGCTGTGGGCCAGGGCGATGATGAGTCCAACGTTGTACAAGTTAAGTTCAGTAGCAGGCCGGATAGTTCAGCGCGTGACGCCAATCTCGCGAGCATGGACCAAAGGCCGCGATTTGCGTCCAATCGAGTCGAAAAGCTTTCACGATTTATGGAATGAATAACGAAATCTTGAACTCAATCCGTTCGCACCTTGCTGCTAGTGCGCCACACGACACGCGTGAGCAAGTCAGCCGCAGATTGACGCAGATTAACGCCGATCAGATCGGCGTTAATCTGCGTCAATCTGCGGCTGACTTATTCAGACTAAACCTTGAGGCCGTGGATGGTCACTGCGTCGTCGTTCAAGGGGAAACTGATATCGCTCGCGCGTTAACACAGATCATCACCGATCTCCAAAAAACAAATCTGCGCGCCCAGCGAATCGCGATCTCCGATAACCCGCTCGTCGAACGGCTGATGTATCTGACAGATCTCGAAATCGAAGCACTCACGGTCGCCCCGAACGATATTTTCAGCTACGACGTGGGCATCAGCACTGCGCAAGCCGCGATCGCCGAAACAGGCACCCTCGTGCTCGACAGCGCAGACGAACGTCATCGCCTCGTCTCGCTCGTCCCACCAGTACACATCGCCATCGTCGACGCATCGCGAATCTGTGAAACACTCGGCGAGGCCCTGGCGCTGCTGCGAAGCGGCAAAGAGCTGAGCCGTGCAGTCACTTTCGTCACCGGTCCATCGCGCACAGCGGACATCGAGCTAACGCTGACAGTCGGAGTACACGGCCCGCAGGAGCTCTACGTAATCGTCAACGGATCAACCTGATGCACATCATTTCCTTTTCAACCGAATACGGTGAGCCACCCCGCATGGGGATTCTGCTGCACGCCAATGGTCACGACACCGGCTACCGCCTCGATTGCGAAAAACTATTCAACAAAGACGACCGTCCTTCTAATCCACTTGCATGGTTCGACATGGATGGTCCATGGTTTCAAAAATCACGCGAGACTCACGACACGTTAATTCAAGACGAAAAAGCACTCGCCGACGCGCGCGACAAAGGCTGGTTAGTCCCGAGTCAAGACGCGTACTGGCACGCACCAGTTCCGCGCCCGGGTAAAGTCCTCTGCATCGGACTCAACTACCGCGACCACGCTGCCGAAAGCAACATGCAGATTCCGGAAAAGCCTGTCGTGTTTTCCAAGTTCTCGTCGTGTGTGATCGCGCCCGGCGAGCCCGTGGTCATCCCATCCACGAGCCAACAAGTGGACTACGAAGCGGAGCTGGCAGTCGTGATTGGACGCCGCGCGAAACACGTCCCTGCCGCTCGCGCCTACGAGTACGTCCTTGGCTACACTGCTCTCAACGACGTGAGTGCGCGCGACTTCCAGTTTTCCGACGGCCAGTGGCAGCGCGGAAAGTCCTGCGACACGTTCGCGCCGATGGGGCAAACGATTGTCACCACAGACGAGATCACAGATCCACACAAGCTCTCGATCAAGCTCACGTTGAACGGCAAAGTCATGCAGGACTCAAACACGGACCAACTAATCTTTGGCGTGCCTGCGTTGATCGAATTCATATCGCAGTCGATCACGCTCGAACCCGGCGACGTGATCGCGACCGGCACGCCTGCGGGTGTCGGCTTCGCGCGCAAGCCGCCGGTGTTTCTTCAGCCCGGCGATCAGATGGAGGTGCTGATCGAAGGCATGGGTGGACTCGGCAATCCAGTAGTTAGCGAAACAGGGTGACACAAAAATGCACAAAATTCTTTTGTTGATTTTCACATTGAGCTTGGGCGCATTGGCAATAAGTTGCACAAAGGCCGAGGCGCCAACGAAGAAACTCACGATCGCAGTCATCCCAAAGGGCACGACGCACGAGTTCTGGAAAAGCATTCACGCGGGCAGCAACAAAGCCGCGCAGGAACTCGCCGCGCAAGGCACTCAGATCGAAGTGATCTGGAAAGGCCCTTTGCGTGAAGACGATCGCGAACAGCAGATACAGGTCGTCGAGGGTTTTGCAGCGCAGGGTGTGAGCGGCATCGTTCTCGCGCCACTCGACAATCGTGCCCTGGTGCGTCCGGTTTCCGACGCGCAACGCGCAGGCGTGCCGACGGTAATTATCGATTCGGGTTTGGAGTCGGACGAGTTCGTCAGTTTTGTGGCGACCGATAATCGCAAAGGCGGATCGCTTGCGGCAGACAGGATGGGCCAGCTCTTGAACGGCAAGGGGAAGGTGCTGCTTTTGCGATACGCTGAAGGCTCCGCCAGCACCACCGAACGCGAAGAGGGTTTTCTCGAAACAATGAAACAGAAGTTTCCGGAGATTGAGCTCGTCTCGACAGATCAATACGCCGGTGCAACACGCGACACTGCGAAGCGAGCTTCGGAAAATCTTTTGAACCGCTTCGGCGATGAGGTGCAGGGCATCTTCACGCCCAATGAATCGTCGACCGCTGGAATGCTTCTCGCGCTTCAGGACATCGGCAAGGCAGGCAAGGTTTCGTTTGTCGGGTTTGACTCGAGCCAGACGTTTATCGACGCAATCAACGCAAACCAGTTGCACGGGATCGTCGTGCAGAACCCTTTCAACATGGGTTACCTGGGCGTGAAGACGATGGTCGACAGTCTGCTCGGGAGGCCCGTGAGCAAGAAGATCGATACCGGCGTGATGTTAGTCACAAAAGAGAACATGGGCACGCCGGAGGTGCAAACTCTGTTGCATCCCCCGCTCGATCAATATTTGAAATGATTTAAGCCGCAGATTTTCGCAGATGAACGCGGATTTAATCCGCGTT
>JBIOUJ010000261.1:0-5852 GCA_044867025.1 Pyrinomonadaceae bacterium
GATGTTGATCGTTGACCCACCCGCTACCGCAGGTGGTACTGACCTCGTCCAACAGTGGATTGCAAACTTTTGAGGCAAAACTACTCACGATAGAGATTGTCGAACCGCATGCTCGACGGCGTGAACCGTAAGTCGACCGTGCCGGTTGGACCATTGCGCTGTTTGGCGATGATGAGTTCGGCGACGTTCTTTCGATCTTCAGGCATCGCCTCGCGCTCTTCCGGCGTCTTGTACTGCTCCTCACGAAAGATGAACGCGACGACGTCGGCATCCTGTTCCAACGCTCCGGACTCACGCAGGTCCGCGAGCTGTGGACGATGATCCGATCGCGATTCGGGCGCGCGTGAAAGCTGAGACAAAGCGACCAGCGGCACGTTCAACTCTTTCGCCAGTCCCTTCAACTCGCGCGAAATCTGCGACACTTCCTGCTGCCGCGACTCCACACGCTTCGCCGAGCCACTCATCAACTGCAAGTAATCGACTATGATCAGATCGAGCTTTTTCTGTTCCGCCGCGAGCCGGCGTGCTTTGGCACGCATCTCCAAAACGCTTAATCCCGGGGTGTCGTCGAGGTAGATCTTCGTGTCCGCGAGGATGCCGAGCGACTTCGCAATCTGCGCCCACTCAAGTCGGGAAAGAAAGCCGTTGCGAAAACGCTGTGCGTCGATGTTGCCCTGCGAACAAAGCATGCGCATCACCAGCGATTCCTTCGACATCTCGAGCGAGAACACGCCCACAACCGCGCCCGCGAGAATTGCAGCATTCTCCGCGAGCATCAGCGCAAAACTCGTCTTTCCCATCGAAGGCCGTGCGGCGAGAATGATCAGATCCGAGTTCTGTAGGCCTGACGTCATCTTGTCGAGATCAGGAAAACCTGTCGTGAGGCCCGTCAACACAGCCGCGCGACCTTCCATCTCCTGAACTTTCTCGAGCAGCGTCTCTGCGATCGGTTTGACGTGCACGAAGCCCTGTCGAATGCGTTCGTCGGCAAGCTGGAAGATGGCTTGTTCGGCGTGGTCCAGAATGATTTCCGGTTCGTCTTCTTCCGCGAGGGCCTCTTGAGTGATCTTGTTGGAAGTCTTGACGAGCTGCCGCAGCATTGACTTGCCGCGAACGATTTTCGCGTAGTGCAAGATGTTGGTTGAGTGAGGCAGACCGTACGTCAGGTTAGTGATGAAACTGATCCCGCCGACGGCTTCGAGCGCGTTCTCTTTCTTTAACTCTTCGCCAATCAGGATCGGATTGATTTCTGCGCCACGCTCGAAAAGCGCGATCATGGCGATGAAGATCCGGCGGTGCGACGGAACGTAGAAGTCTTCGGGGCGAAGTTGTTCGATTGCCTGACTGATCAGACCGTTGTCGAGCAGCACGGCGCCGAGAATTGCGCGCTCTGCTTCGGAACTGTTGGGAAGTGCACGTTCGAAAGGTTGGTCGCGAATGAGATCAGGGGTGGCCATAAAAACAGTATTAGCCACGGATTTTTACAAATCAACACAGATTACGTTAAATCTGATCTTTGATCAGTGAAGATCCGTGGCTGGAAAGCAGATTCACTCTGCGGGCGTGTCTTCGCTGGCGGCCTGTTTCGCGATTTCGGCTTCCTGTTCGGGGGTCATGTGGCCGACGATGACCTCGCCTTCAGGAGTCACTCTGACCTTCAGATCGATCGTGACTTCACGATGCAGCCTGACCGGCACGGTGTATTCGCCAACACGTTTCAGAGGCTCTCGCAGGTGAATGCGGTGACGATCGATTTCATAGCCACGCTCTTGCAGCGCTTCCGCCAGATCCATCGACGTGACCGACCCGTACAGCGCGCCCTGCTCGCCTGCTTTTCTCCTGAACTCGAGCTCGAGCGAACCCATTTGCTGAGACTGCGCTTCCGCTGTCGCGCGCTCTTTCGCTTCCTTCTTCAACAGCGCCGCTCGTTCCGCCTCAATTCCCTTGACGTTCCCGGCCGTTGCCTCGACCGCGAGCTTCCGCGGCAGCAAGTAGTTGCGAGCGTAACCAGCTCTCACTCTCACGATCTCGCCGCGTGCGCCGAGGTCGTCTACATCTTCGCGCAAAAGTACTTTCGTGTGTGCCATGTTCCTTCTCCTGTCCCCTCCGGTTAGTCGGTCGTGTACGGAAGCAGCGCGATGTTGCGGGCGCGCTTGATCGCTTCCGCCAGCATGCGCTGATGCGTCGCACAATTACCGGAGATGCGCCGCGGCAAAATCTTTCCTCTCTCAGGAAGGTAGTTCTGCAACAGCCTGACATCCTTGAAATCGATCAGGTCTACTTTGTCGATACAAAAACGACAAACGCGCCGCCGGTGCATGCGTCGCGCACCGCCGCGTCCCCCCATTGGGCGTCGATCATCGTCATCACCATTGTAGCCACCACCACCGCGCATGCGGTCCTCATAATTGCTTGACATAAATTATCCTCTTAACTCTTCGCTCGAAATCTATTCGCCGGCTGCCTCAGCAAAATCCATAGTTGATCCGCGCCGCGGCTGTGAGCCCTGCGAAGAAGGACGCTTCGCGACCTTGCGCGCACGACGATCTTTCAACTTCTCCGCGCGCCGCCGATCTTCGTCGACTCGCACCGTGATGTAGCGCAGCACGCGATCGTTGACGCGCATGCGGCGTTCGAGTTCGGCAATCTCACGGCCCGACCCTTCAATTTCCAGGAGCACAAACGTGCCGTCTTTGTGGTGCAGAATTTCATAGGCGAGCTGGCGTTTGCCCATCGTCTCGGCCTTCGTCACCACGCCGCCTTGATCGGTGACGATCTGCGAGAAGCTCTCGGTGAGTCTCGGCACTTCCTCGTCGGCAGTTGGGTCTACTATGAAGACCACTTCGTACTGTCTCTTCGTTTCCAAAATCAAACCTCCAGTCAGGTCAATTAAACTCAGCCATGGCTTTCAATGCGCCATCCCTGATAATCGTTCGTATTGCGTTCGCGCTCTGTTCGACCGTTTCGATCACAACTGGCCGTTCACTGCGTGCAAACGTGTCGAGCACAAAACCTTTTGCATCCGAGATCGGATGTTCGGGTTGTATACCGATTCTCAACCGCACAAATTCATTCGTGCCCACCGCGGCAATGATCGATTTGAGCCCGTTGTGACCGCCCGCCGTACCACGCTCGCGTATGCGAATCTTTCCGAGCGGCAGTGCGAGATCGTCTGAGATCACAACCAACTGCTTAACCGGCGTCTCGCTCTCGATCTTTGCGAGCAGACAAGAAACCGCGTGGCCACTCAGGTTCATGAAGGTTTGCGGCTTCGCGAGTGTTGTTCGCACGCCGTCGATTTGCGCGCGACCCACTAACGAGCTGCATTCGCGGCGGTTCACCGTGATGCTCGCGTCCTGGGCCAACTTGTCAATCACCATGAACCCCAGATTGTGGCGCGACCACTCGTACTCTTTTCCAGGGTTTCCCAGACCAACAATTAACATTGGCCTCAAAAAGGCACATAAACACACAAATGTTTTTGTGCGTTTTTGTGGCCTTACTCTCCTTCGCCTTCGCCTTCCTCTTCCTTCTTGCCCTTGCCAATCACTTCAGGCTCAGCGGGCTCTTCACCTTCAGTCGCCGGCGTCGCAGCAACCTCTTCCTTCACGATACCGAGCGTCGCGATGACGAGCTCAGCATCCATCAGAATCTCGATAGCTTCACTCACCGGAATGTCCGAAACGTGCAGCACGTCGTGCACGTCGAGATTCGAAACGTCGACGTCTATCGAATCGGGAATCTCTCTCGGTTCACAGCGGATCTCAATTTCACGTACGATCTGTTCCAGCACGCCCTGCTTCTCTTTGACGCCGATCGGTTCGCCAACCAGGTGCAGCGGCACCGTCACTTCGATCTTCTGTCCCTTCACTAGCCTGGTGAGATCCGCGTGTATGAGACGACCCTTAACCGGATCGATCTGACGATCGTGAAACATGACTTCACTCGCCCCAACGCCTTCGACATCGATCGTGAAGATCGTGTTTCGTCCCGCGTCGGAACGAAGAATTGCAGCCAACTCACTCAGCGGCGCAACGGCGGCAACGGTTTCCGCTCCTCCTCCATAAACCGTGATGGGGACCATCCCGGCGCGGCGCGTACGTCGCGCGTCGTTCTTTCCGCGCCCGTCGCGCTGTTTTGCCTGCACCCTGTATTCTTTTTTCTCCGCCATGATTTCTCCTTACAAACTTTCAGCGACCCGGGCGTTGGCCCAGGGTCGCTGATGGTCTTCAGTTTAAGCCATCAGTGTTTGCCCTTCATACGAAGAGCGAGGAAACAGAAGTCTCCTCGTGGATCGACTTGATCGCTTTCGCCAGAAGCGGCGCGATACTTAAAACTTTTATTTTATCCAACTCGCACGCGTGATCGCGTAGCGGAATTGTATTCGTAACAATTATCTTCTCAATATCAGAGTCACGCAGCATTTCAACTGCTTTACCCGAAAACACCGGGTGCGTGAAGCACGCGTGTATTCGTTCAGCACCGGCTTCTCTCAACGCACGCGCCACTTTTGTCAACGAACCACCCGTGTCGCACATGTCGTCGACGATCAAACAATTGCGACCGCGAACGTCACCAACGACATTCATCACTTCGGCGACGTTGGCCTTCTCACGACGCTTGTCGCAAAGCGCGAGTTCTGCGTCGAGTCGCTTGGCGTAGGCGCGAGCACGTTCAGCACCGCCGGTATCCGGAGCAACGACCGTCAGGTTCGGCAGCGGGTGCTCCTGATAGTAACCGATAAACACCGGCGCGGCATAAAGGTGGTCCACCGGAATATCAAAGAACCCCTGGATCTGAGCGGCGTGCAGGTCCATGGTCAACAATCGATCGGCGCCTGCAACGGCTATCAAATTCGCTACCAGCTTCGCCGATATCGGAACGCGAGGCCGGTCTTTCTTGTCCGATCTACCGTAACCGTAATACGGAATCACGGCAGTGATGCGCTCCGCTGACGATCGACGAAACGCGTCGAGCATTACCAGCAGCTCCATCACATGCGCATCGGTCGGCGGGCACGTCGGCTGCACGATGAAGACGTCGCCGCCGCGCACGTTTTCGTCGATGTGAAAGTTGAACTCGCCGTCAGAAAAGCGCTCCGGAAACGCTTTCCCCATGTCACAACTCAGTTGACGACAAATCTCTCCCGCCAACTGTGGATTCGCATTTCCGGAAAAGATCTTGATGCCGCCGGTTGTGCTCATGTCTCTTCAGAGTGACAAGAATTGGCTGGGGCGGGTGGATTCGAACCAACGAATGCCGGTTCCAAAGACCGGTGCCTTACCACTTGGCTACGCCCCAGTATTTGTGTTTTCTGTTTGCAGTTTTTAAGAGAGCGTAATTAGGGGAACCCCGATGAATTCATTGCCCTGACATATTCGTCGCGTGAAATGGTCTCACAGGCGAACACCCGCCATCCCGCTTCAGATTTCAGGTTTTCAAGCCCGCGATTTCTTTCGGTCTCACTGTCAAAGACACCAAATACGCTCGAACCGCTTCCAGCTAACAAAGCGCCCCACGCACCTGCTGCGAGCAACGCGTTTTTGGCGCGCTCGATTTCAGGTTCTATCTCAAAGATCACCCTCTCAAAGTCATTGCGCAGAGGCCATTGCCTGCTGTCGGCGGAATTCAGGTCCGCTAGGGAACTTGAAAGAATAGAGACGTAGTCAGAAGTTGTCAAGGCAGGAGCATTTAGAGATGCGTAAGCGTGCGCGGTTGAGACTTTCGCGTTCGGAGTGACGACGATCAGGTACTGTTTTGGGCCATCAGGAAGCGGTTTTATATCCGTGCCGGTGCCGGTGGCGGCACAACGTCCGCCTTGCAAAAAGAAGGGCACATCGGCGCCTAATGAC
>JBIOUJ010000262.1:0-64780 GCA_044867025.1 Pyrinomonadaceae bacterium
TTAACCGCAGAGGCGCAGAGGGACGCAGAGGATCGCAGAGAAAGACAAATCAGGGCTTGATTCTGATGGTGCCCGCGTTACTAACCAGTGCGTGAGCTTTTATGCGGATCGTACAAGTTCCCGATGCAAGGGTATCAGGAAGCCGGAAGCTTACCTGCACAAAGTCGGAACCCGTTACAGCGCGTACGTCTTCCGCGGGTACATCATAACTTTGACTGTTGCTGCCAACGAGGTTGACTACGACCGCCGCAGCCTGTTCACCCGGCGCTAACTGCAAGTTGCGCACGAAGACGAGCACTCGCGTATTGTGATCGGCGCTCACATTCAGGAAATTGTGGCCGTCGAGGATCGAAAACGGATCTCTAAAGAGCGTCAACAGGTCGAGCGCCGCAGCCTGGTCCAACGCTGGTCCCGTTTGGTCAAGCAACAGCTCAAGTGTTGCCGGTGTGCCGACAGTGTACGTGGCGCTCTTCACCGCACTCGTCGTAAAACCTCCTCTAAACGCGCGCGCTTTCAACGTCAACGAATGGTCCACCATGACAAACGCACCTGAAGCTATAACCGGATCGTTCTCAGTCGGATCTGATCCGTTTGTCGTGTAGTGAATAACACTGTCTGGAGTTCCACAGACGATCTGCACCTGAGTGGCCGTGATCGTTCCTTCCGCAACACTAAAGATTGGCCTCGCGACCGTAAGATTTTCGCGGACGAGAGCAGGATTGAGACTGGAAACGTTCGTGCCGATTCCCAGGAGGCCAAACGGATTGGCGCCCCAGGCCCGAATCACACCGCCAGTGGCTGGATTCCCGATCAACGCCAGAACTGAAGCGCCTCCGGCGACTGTCGCAAAGACATCTGAAATCCCGGGTACGGAAACTGGCGTCGGATGCGACACCACATCCTGAAATCCGAGACCGAGCTGTCCGTTATCATTTTGGCCGAAGACTTTGAGCGTGCCCGATGGTTCGGTCACAACCGCAAACCCCGAGCCGCCCGAAACATGCTTAGCCAACAGTCCAGCGATCACCGTTGGCACCGGATATGGACCATTATCGGGTAGACCACGACCGAGTTGGCCCCTGAAGTTGTTGCCATAGGAAAGTAGGCTTCCGTCCGGGTTGAGCACGATCGTCGACGAGGCACCTGTTGATGCGCTGAGCATGCCTTTCAACGCCGGCAACTCTATGGGCGACATCACGCTTAGAGTGCCTGAGGTACCGTCTCCAAGTTGGCCCGAAAAACTGACGCCCCAACCGAATACCGTCCCGTCGCCCTTCATCGCGTAGGATACGCCGCCGCGCAGGAAAATACTTACGATGCCGGTGAGACCGGATACTTGAACCGGAGTTGGATGGTTGCCAAAGTCCGCCGTGCCGAGACCCAAATCGCCCTGGCTGTTTGCTCCCCATACCCACACAGTGCCGTCCGATTTCAGCGCCATGGCGTGAGTGTCGTTGGCCGCGATCGCTGTCACTGACGTCAGTGATGCCTGGATCGGACGGGTCGCCCCAATTGGTACCATCGATCCGGTTCCCAATCTACCCCATGAATTGTCGCCCCAGGTCCACACTGTGCCGTCGCTTTTCAGCGCCATTGAAAAGTTGTGTCCTGCGGCGATGTCCACTACTGACATCAGATCCTCTACCTGGACCGGAGTGTTCCGTTGCTCAAATGTTCCATCGCCCAACTGTCCAACGATATTGAAGCCCCACGCCCACACGGTGCCCCGTCGCAGTGCGAGGACGTGATTTCCACCGACAGTGAGCGAGATCTTCTTCGCCTCCGTAAACGGGGTCGCCTCATTTACGCGAGGAGTTACAGTGGCGCTATTGTTTGCGGGATTGGAATCCTCACTCGTGGTTGAAATGTTTGCGGTTGCAGTAAGCGTAGTCCCATTAGCTGCATTCACTTTCGCGGTTACGCGGAAAGTGACGATTGTAGCTCCGAAGATGTGGAAGAACCCTGCGCTAGCGGTTCCACCATCCGCACCCGATGGAGGGATGCAAGCCGGATCGCATGACACAAAGCTGACACCTGATGGAAGAGCAATCGAAATCTGAGTGTTGTTTGCGATTCCCAATCCTACATTTCGTCCAATAACAACAAACTCAACTGCCTCGCCAGTCGGAACGGGATCCGGACTGGCGACAAAAGAGGTGATTACCAGATCTGCCGGTGGTGTCGGCGTCGGAGTTGGAGTGGGAGTTGGCGTCGGTGTCGGTGTAGGCGGCGCGCCGTTCGAGGTCCAATTTAGAGTGATGTTGCCGAATTCGCTGTTCCAACCGTCAATCGCGATGCGGTACGCCTGTCCGGCGATAACATTGAACTGAACGCTGCTCGCTGTGTTTGTACCCTGTGCGATGTCGTCATTCGCGATTACGGGCAAAAGCTGGTTGACGGGTGAACCGATGTACACAGCGAGCGTCGTATCGAAGTTACTACCGATCGTGTCAAACGTCGCTTGTCCGTTCACGGGTGATACCCAGGAGTACCAGACCGACTTGTCACCAAGGAAATTGGCGTGGCCCGGCTCACCGGCCTCGCGCGTCGCGTTCACATTTGTTCCCGTAAGCGATCCGGTTGCGGTGGTTAGCACGATGGCATTGGCGAAGTTGTCGTTCGGCGGGCGCACTGGTGCTGGTCCACCAATCGCGTAACCAAACAAGTCGAGCGCGAGGATGTCGTTCTCGCTGATTGTTCGACGCAGTCCGCTCGACAACGTCGGATCCATGATGCCGATGTATTGTTGCGGCGGGTCGAGCGAGTCGTCGCGCCAGTGACTCGACTGCCTTCCGTCACCATCACCGGGATCGGGATCTGGACCACCAGTCGACAGCGCGAGTTCCAACGTCGCGTACGTCGTGACCTGGTTGCCGAAGAACACTTGATCGCCGCCGAGCGACATGATGCGCGGCGTGGTGGCGAACGTGGCGAGGGTGGCCCTCGACCGCTTGAACCGAAAAACGTCCCAGGTAGTAACCGATGAGGTGTTGCCGGCACCTGCGTTTGAAGTAAACCCAAGAGCGTGACCGATTTCGTGGACCGCGACGGCGTCGAAATCGGTGAAACCCGAACTGATGCCGTCATCGGGATTGAAATCGAACGCGTGTGCGGAATTGAAGCCGATGCCGGCGTCGCCGTCGCCGAGCACTCGCGAGTTGGGATCGGTAATGTCCGGAATAATGCCGAGGGCGCGCGCGTTCGGCACCGTCGCTAATGCGTTCGTAACACTGCTGACGACGTCGTTCACTTCGATTGGCAGTTCAGTTAACGGAAGTGCGTTGTAGAGTTCTGCCTCGGCGCTGGTTGACGCACGAGTTATCAGGCGCTGACGCAGATCGGAAAAAGGCCCGCTCAAAAAATCCACGCCTGTCTGACCGAGTATGTTGGGACTGCTGTAAGCGTGGCCGAAGAACGTCGTTCCGAAATCGACGTCGATGACAACTGTGATCGGAGTGGCGATGATGGCTTCCCAACGGTTCGCAGCGACGATGAAGGCGTTCTTTGCGGTTTGGTTCTGCTCCAACTGCGGCGTGCTGTGCAGGACGATCCTTAGTCCCGCCGAAGGCAAAAGATCCACACCCGGTGGAGACTCGACTGCCGTCTGCTCGCTGGTCTTATCTCCTCGGCGTGGAGCGCCTGAGTAGATGACGCGCGTAGGGCCGCCCTTATGACGCGAATTGATCTGATCGCGCTCGGCTTTAGTGGCACGTCGACATGTCGACTCGCCGCGTTCGTTCTGATAGATGACGAACGTGTCGTCGTCGCTGGTTGTAATGGTCCAATTCTGTGGCGGTCTTTGAGTCTGGAACCTGGCCTCGGACGAGTGCGGTAAAAAGATGGCGCAGCACAACCCCGCCAGTAGTGCGAAGGCAGCAGCCCTGGAGGCAGAGGGTCGGAGAAAGGGGGACCTCATAGGCGACGGCAGTGTCTCACAAACCGTTACCCTGAGAAAAGCTCCGCTAAATACGCCGAAGGCGTTGGCTAATTCCAGCCCAGGGTTGGAGCGCAGCGACAACCCTGGGATCACAAGAGCCAATTAGAGCAAACGCTGAAAGCGTTAGGCCTGTGCGACATTAACCCTTACAGGGTTGAAAGCATCGCGATATGTATCCCCAGGGTTGTCGCCCGCTCCAACCCTGGGCTGGAATTAGCCAACGCCTTCGGCGTTACATACCGGAGCACGGGACAACGCTTACTCCATTGGGTTGAATCCAACAGCCGCCTCGTATTGTTCCATGTTCAAGACTCTTCTAATATGCCTGGCTTGCCTGACGGTCGTGGTGAACACTGCCGGCCAGGAGCGAGCAACCTACTCCGCTGAGAAGCTTCAGCGTGAAGTAACTTTCCTGCTACTCGACAAAAACATCAACGACGTAACGAAGCAACTCGACAACGAAAGCCCTTCAACCGTTAATTCCCTGCTTCGCCGCCTCGTCATCTACAGTCGCGCGGGCCAAACCGCCAACGTGCGCAAGACACTCGAACAATTGAGCGCCCATCCGGATTGGAAATGTCTCGTTGGTTCCGATCTGACATGGCTGATCCGGAATGCTGACGGGGGTGACTTCGGCGCACGCCGTCTCTACTACGAACGACTCTGCCCCGACGATATAAACGGCGGTGAAGAGTTCATCACACTTTGGGCCAAAAACGGCGATCTAAAAGAGCTCGACGCCTGGCTGGCTGAACGTTCGAATCGAAATGATGACTGGCTGATGTACCGCGTCGGTCTGCGCGCGAAGTCAGGCACAGTCGGCGAGGTGCTGGATGCGCTCGCCGCTGAGATAAGGGCAAACCCATCTGATTGGTGGCGCCTCGAGCGCTACCTGCGAGCAAACAATTACGCCGGCACAATACAAGACGTAAAGTGGCTCGCCGACACTTTCGTAGCCCGCACAGCCAGTGACTACTTCCAGTTCGCTGAACGCCTGCGACATTACTCGCCTCCAGCCGGCGCGAAACTTCTCGAGAAATCACTCGACCTTCCCTTCACCGACGCCGATGCGAAAGTGGTTAACGATTTAATAAACCGGTCCCTCTCGATCGGTCTATCAATCAAGATCAACGCCGAGAAGCAACTTCGCTATTGGACCAAACGAAGCCTCGCGGAAACGTACCAGGCAATGAACCAGTCGCTCGCGGCTCAACCCCTGGTGGAAGAGCTCGTGTCAATGAAAGGCGACGACATATTACTGGCAGACGTCCATCAGTTAGCAGGCGCTGTGCAAGGCGGTTCGGGACAGCGAGTGGTAGAGACGAAGATTCTCGGTGATGAAGTCGCACGACGGTCCACATCCGAATACTGGCTCGAGCGCGCCGCGTATTACCACGGACGCAATGATTTCGGACTCGAACGGGATTCGTACCGGCAAGCCTTAGTCGCACTGCCACTCAGACCTGACGACAGCAACGCGCTAAACGAACGCTTCAACGTCGTCAGATCATTTGCTTTCTTTCTTGGAGAAAAGGACAACAACAAACTCGAGCTTGAAAAACTTTTGACACGCGAATTGAGCAGCGTTGCGCCGGAAACAGAGTACGCGTTTCAGATCGCCAGGCTGATTACCCAGAATGAGTTGAGAGTCGACGAGTTGCGAAACTCCCTCCTCGCCAAACGACCGTCGTTTTTCGCGCGGTTGCTGGATGGACGTCGCGAGTGGGGTGTCGAAGAAATGACGTTGATCGAAGACATCGTGCACCGTGAAGAAGTTCCATCTGAGTTAAAAGAAAAAATCTGGTCCAGCCTCGAGGCCCTGGCTCGCAATCCGGGTTCAAGCCGCGCCTATCACCTCGCCGACGCGATGCAGCACAGTGACGAATGGCAACGAGCGATTCCGCTGTGGCGTGGTTACATCAAGCACGCTTCGCCCACGAGTTGGGAACGTTACAAGACCGACGGATTCGGTAAACTGTTCACCGCATACTGCCGCACAAAACAATGGCAGGACGCCGAGAAACTTTTGATCGCTGAACAGGATGCGTTCTGGCCTGTTTTGCCGAGTGCGCTGGCGGAGGTGGCGCTGGTTGCCGCACAGCAGAACGCCATCGCCGATGCGATGCGACTGTGGCGAAAGAGTACAAATCTGGACCGGCGAAACCTCGAAACCCTCGCTCAACTAGCTCAGACCAAGGCCCGACCGCAGTTGGTCGAAATGTACTCAAACATGAAAAAGGAAGATCCCCAATCCCGCATCCCAGACCTCGCCTTGCGACTGTTGCAGCCGTCAAACTGATTCAAAAAGTCAATTTGAAGAGCAATAAACGTCATATTTACCGGGATTTAAACCAGAAAAATCATTGACAAACAATTCGGCAGGCTCCTAATATCCTTGTGCGGCCGCTGATATAGGGTAAGGGGCCGCAACACGCTGCTTGAATCCTCCGATACGAGCTAACCCCTATAAACCCTCTTCCTCAGTCTCATTTCAAAAGCTGACCTGAGCCTACGCGCGCGAGCGCGAATCTCAACCTAGGAGCAACGACATGTTTAAAATTACCAAGGGTGTTCTAACGGCCCTGGCTATAGCAACCCTGCTTATGATGACCGCTGCGGTATCATTTGCTCAGACCACCGGTTCGGTGACCATGAACGCAACCGTCTCGAACTTTGTCGAGTTGACTTCCGGCGGAGCCGTGACGCTCACCGGTAATTCGGGCGGCAGCGTTATCACGGACGGCACCGCAAACAGTCCCCTGGCAGTGGTCGTAAATCTGGGCGAATTAGGACCGAGCAACACCAATAGTTTCGTGAAATTGAGCGTGCCGCTCAGACTTCGCAGCAACGTAGCCTATCAGCTCAACATGGTTACCAGCGTTGCGGGCGCTGGTGCGACCGCTTTCAGTCTCAAAGATACCGACGTGGGTTTTGGTTTGACTCCAGCCGCGCGACCGGCAAATCTGGCCGCGGGTGTAGACACGAACGCGACCCCTGGCGATCCGACGGTCGGTGGCAGCACGGATGCCAACGGACGCTGGGTCTTCTCTGGAGCGAATTCCACTCTCGGCGCTTATTCTTCGACTGGTGCAGTTTTGAGTGGACCACGCGTTAACCAGGCAGTCGCCGCAAACAGCAATACCAGTTTAACTTTCCCCGCGATCTTCGCAATCAAGCCTCAGTTCTTTGATCCTGCTCCGGCGATCACGATCACCGCGCAGTTCACTGTCGTAGCACTTTAGTCTTTCTCTGCGTACCTCTGCGTACCTCTGCGCCTCTGCGGTGCACTATGATTTTCACCGCAGAGGCGCAGAGGTACGCAGAGGTACGCAGAGGTTGGTCTTCGGACCAACATATTCACGCCCGCCTCAAGGATATGAACATGCCCCGCCTAACCAAACCTCTACTACTTACGATATTGCTTGTCTCTGCTGTTACCTGTGTTGGACAGTCCACTACAGGAACAGTCAGCATGAGCGCGACCGTTTCAAAATTCGTCGAGATTAATTCAGGTGGCGCCGTCACCCTTACCGGCAACTCGGGTGGAGGTGTCACGACGGACGGCGTAGCCAACAGTCCGCTCGCGGTGTCGATCAACCTCGGTGAGCTTGGTCCAAGCAACACCAACAGCTTCGTCACTGCACAAGTACCACTCAGACTGAGAAGCAATGCGTCTTATGTTTTATCGATGACCGCAACTGTGACCAGCTCCGGCACCACGAGCAACAGAATTGGCGCCGCCGATGTAGGTTTCGGACTGGGAACAGTTACGCGATCCGGAATGGGTGTTAACCCGACCGGCACGGATACGAATGCGACGTCGGGTGATCCGACTCTGGCGGCTAATGGATCGGTTAACGGGACGACGGGCCGCTATGAATTCACGGCGGTGAGATCAAATCTCAGCGCGTTCTCTTCAGCCACGACTGCGCTCAGCGGCCCTTTCATCATGAACGCGGTGCCGCGCAGCAATGTCAACGGGCTGAGCGTACCCGCATTCTTCGCAATCAAGCCTCAGTTTTTCGAAAACGGGACCACCACCGTCTCCGTCACTTTCACCGTGACCGCACCGTAATGCGTTTCTTCATATTTCTGACACTTCTGGTTTTCGTTGTCGGAGTCCAGACTGCGTCCGCGCAGGCGCTGGACATCAGCAGCGGAGGTCTACCGACGATCACGGGCTCCGTGAATGGCTCCGTCACCGGCACCGCGAATGTCACGGGTGATCTGGTGGTGACGATCAATTTCGGAGAAGTCTCGCCACTCAACACGAATTCAGTCGTAAAGGTGCTTGTGCCGATCGCGCTCCGGAGCAATCAGCCATATCAGGTGTCGGTTTCAATGTCGGGGCTAACGAATGCAAATTCAGAGGCCTTGCAAGCATCTGACGTGGGCTTCGGTGTTCAGAATCCTCGCTTACTGGGCGGCGCCGGCCAAATTTGCACTCAGAGCACTCATATCGTTCGCTCACCCTTCAACAACGATCCTGCTCTTAGTGCAACGATAAGCGGCAGCGGACGCGTCTCGTATCCATCGACGCTCGCAAGCCTGTCTGGTCCAACTGTAATTCTCAGTGGTCCGGAACTCTCAAAAAACAACAGCTCCAAACGCCAGCAATCCGACGGATGGATTTTTGACGCTGTGTTCGCTCTGACGCCACAGTTTTTCGTCTCTGGAGTTTCTTCAGCGACTCTCATCTTTACTATCTCGCCGGGACCGAACGTTCCCTGTTGAAAGGCCTTCGATCGATGCGGACTGCAAATAATGTTTGCCGAGTTCTGTTTTGGTTGTTCGTTATCGTGGTTTGCGTAAACGCGCAAAGCCCGAATCCTGATGCGACGCCACCACCTAAAGGCAATGGTATCTCCCTGGCTCCCGCGCGCTTTGAACTCGAGATGGGGCCCGGTTCTGAAACAACCGTGGTAGTGAATCTCGACTATCACAGCACTGCTGAAAACTCACAACCCGTTCGCATCGTCGCCAGCTTGAACGATTGGACCATCGATCGTGATGGTCAGGTGCAATTTGAAAAAGCTAACACGTTACCTAACTCCGCGAGTCCGTGGTTGATCTACAGTCCTGCGGAAACAACGGTGGTGCCCGGAAATCTTCATGCGATTCGAGTCACCATCACAGTACCGAAAGATGCAACTCCAGGAGATCACCTGTCAGCACTGATCATCGAACAGCGACCGGACAGCCTGAAGTTCACTGAGGATCGTCGTCAGATGGTGATTCGATACCGAATGGCGGCGGTCTTCTACATCAAGGTTCCACAACTTCGCCGGCAGGGCTCTTTGGAAAGCCTGCGCGCCGAAGCAAAGGAAGGCCAGGTAATCGTAACGCCCTTTCTCAAGAATGCCGGCAACAGTGTGATTCGTCCGCTTACTTCGCTGCGGGTGACGGACAGTTCCGGTTTGTCGGTTGTAGAGGTACCGCAAAGAGAATCGTTGCCGTTGCTTGGTGGTTCTGAACTGGTCCAGCCACTCGTCGTCGAGACGCGTCTCACGCCTGGAACTTACAACGTGAAATATCGTGTGGATTTTCAGGACGGGAGTAGACCGACGGAAGGTATTACTGAGTTGGTGATCCCGCAAGCGTCAAATGGCCCGTCCAACCGCTGAGAGTCTCGGGCTTCACGCGAATGAGTAATGTGACTTGCAATGCGTTGTTTGGAGAATTGAGAGTGCCGCCTAGTGAGATGCGCGGTCCGCGTAATACCACGTCACCTTCCCGCCTTTTATCCACGACATTGACAGCCTGAGGCGAAACCAAACTTCCGGTCGCATGTACGTCGACCACCGATAGTCCACTCAATTCGGCCGTTTGTGACTCGAAGACAGCCGAGATCTTGAAACTGCTATTTGAACGCACAAGCAAGGGCACGCGGATGACGGAAGGCTGAGCCTCGTCGCCCGACAACGTTATTCGCGTAACGGAAAGAGCGACGGTCTCGCTAACCGTGCCGGTCAGCGTGGCAGTTTGCGCGGCGCTACTCGCAGGCGCCAAAAACACCACTGCTATCAATATGAAGATCTGACGCATCGGGATTTCGCGAACTTATACCACTTATGATGTTCACAAAAAAGCACAAAAGGCACATTTGGGTTGGTTTTACCTTGTTGTTCCTTTTGTGCCTTTTTGTGGCTCCGAGTGTAGTCGCAGATCCCTCGCAAGGATCCGTAATCATCGTCAACGAGCGTGCACTCGTTGGCCCCAACAGCGCTGCACAATTACGTGGCGGACGCCTGTATCTTCCCGTCGCCACCATTGCCGAGGCTCTCGGCGACACGCTCAGCTCTGACGCGACGCAGCGTATCGTGACGGTTCGTCGCCAGAACGGCACGATCGCGGTTTTCAACGCTCCGCTGAATGAAGTGCGCGAGAACGGCGCTGTTATTCTCACCGTTTCTGGTACGGCCGACCTGGTCTTCCCGCCAACGCCGTACGACTTGATGCTCCCTGCCGAGATCGTTGCCGCACTTCTCGACGTGACTGTCCGGCGGGACGAAAACCAGGCCATCGTTGTTGCGCGCAAAGGTCTAAAAGCCGAGACGGTTCGCACGGGCGATAAACACGTGCGTTTCGAACTCTTCCAACTCGAGTACGACTACAACTTCACTCGTTACAGTTCGGCCGGCGATCACAGTCTGGTGCTTCGCGGCACCGGTCGTGTCGGCGACGCAAGGTTGACGTTCATCGCTAACTCGGCGATCGGTGTGACGCAGAATTCGTCTCGCCCGAGTTTGCAGGGGGGGACCGTCAGACTTGACCGGCCGAATGGTCAGAGCTTCGTCGGCGGCGAGTTTGGTACTGGCACAGACGTAGAATTCCTGGGGGCGGCCGTACGCGGCGGGTTGGTCCAATTGCCTTTCGATCGCGTGCGACTGGATTTCTTCGGCGGGCAAACAACTTCCGGAATACCGGAGTTCGATCCAACTGCTGTCTTACGTCCGCTTTCAGCCCTTGCCGTCCGCTACGACACAAAACTCTTTGGGGCGATCGCAACCACTGCGACACACGCTCCACGACACCGTGACTTCACGTTCTCGGCTGGCGGTATGCACTTCGGCGGCTCGAGTCGCAGAGGAGACTTGTTCGCCGGTGGCGTCAAGTACGTTTCGGCTTTTAATCGTTTTCAAGCTGATGTCGCGACGGGCCAGTTCTCAGGTATTAATCGCCACGGTACTCAAACAGATGGCACCGGCATGGCGATCAATCTCGCCGGGTCTTATCGCTTGTTCGAGCAGGTGGTCCTGCAAGGTCGTTATACTCACGTCAGCGAAAACTTTTTGAGTCCTCAATCCGGATTACACGATCCAACAAACTCTGCCGCAGCAAGCGTGAGCTGGCAGCCGAGACGATGGCTGACGGCAGCACTCAGTGGAAGCACCGCGACCACACCGGGAAGGGCTGAACAATTCAATCGCTACGTAACCGCAACCGTAAATCTCACGCCGGACAATTCGTGGCCGTCTCTCTTTATCTCTCACACGCAGAGCGGCACGACACACTTGAGAAGCTCTGCGTTCACGTTGATCACGGCCACGAAAAAATTTGATCGCTGGCAATTATTTGTGAACGGCGCGCGTGTTAAGACATTCGGGAATGCGGATCTCAACCTGCAAGCCGGTGGGAACATCCGCATCAATGACTCAAATGCACTCGAGGTGAGCCAGTCGGTAGGCAGTCGCGGGCTTCTCAGTGGCATAGCGACGTGGCAGGTATCAAACTTACTGCGTCACCATGTCAGCTTCAGCGCAGGGCTGGGCTACACACGAAGCAATTCCGCGCCGCTTTACACTTCGCAACACTTGTCAGCATTCGTTAAGTTGCCGCGGAACAACACACTGCAATTCAGTTACTTGCGAACGCAAACCGGAACGACTGCACTGCTGACTTTGCACGGTTTGCTTTTCTCTCCCAAGCGCGGCGAGCGTGCGATCAATGGTCCACTCGCGGACTTGAATTCCTACGGCTCGGTATACGGCCGTGTTTACCAGGACGTGAACCTGAACGGGCGCTTTGATCCGGGTACAGATCAGCCACAGGCGAATGTGAACATCCGTGTCGACGGAAGCCGTTACGTGATATCAGATGTGAATGGCAATTTTCGGATTGAGAGCGTTGCGCGAGGTGAGCACACGGTCTATCTCGATCTGTTGTCCGTACGCGCTGACCTGACGCTGCTGGACACAGTGCAGCAACTCATTACGATGGATTCGAGTCACGATCAGATCGTGAATTTTCGCGTCGTGCGCACAGGGCGAATCAGTGGGTTGGTGTGGCTTGATACAAATGAGAATGGACGTCTCGACGATGCGGAACGACCGTTAGCTGACGTGCGCGTCGTGACGGGCAGCGGCCGCGACACCTTAACCGACGGAAATGGTTATTTCATCATCGGCGACCTGCCACCCGGCGAACACATCCTCTTGCTGGACGAGAAGACAATGCCCGAACGAACCACATCCGTCGCGGGCTCCCAAACCATCAAAGTCACGGGAGGCAACGAAACCACGACCACCTTCCCCGTCGCCCCCCTCCCCGACCAGATAAAAAAATTCCCGCGAGAGTAGCTGGAATCACGATCGAAACTGTTTCAAGGGTTCAGTGAGTTTCGTGTGGGCCAATGTCAAAAGATTCCGCAGATGTTCGGTTGCTTGTTTAAGAGTGCTACTTTAGTATTACTCTATGCGAACCGAACTCGTTACCACTCTTAAGCGCCAAGCCACGGAACTCCTAAACCAACTGGAGAAAGATCGAGAGCCGATCCTGATCACACAGCATGGCGTTCCATCAGCGTACTTAGTCGATGTTGAGACGTTTGAAACCCTGCAACGTCGCATGGCATTGCTTGAAGGTATTGCTCGTGGCGAAAAAGCTGTTGAAGAAGGCCGCTCCCTCACACACAAGCAGGCAAAGCGACGGATGGCTAGATGGCTGAAGTAATCTGGGCCGAGCCTGCGCTCAGCGATCTTGATGCCATTGCCGACTACATCGCGTTGGATAATCCCGTGGCCGCACGCGGGCTGGTCCAACGGATCTTCGAGCACGTTGGCCATCTTGAAAGCCACCCGAAGCTAGGCTCAAAGCCCCCGGAACTCAAAGGCTGGCGTTATCGCCAGATTGTCGAGCCGCCATGTCGCATCTTCTACCGCGAGGATTCTGGCCGAGTCTTAATACTTCACGTCATGCGATCTGAACGATTGCTGAGGCCGGAGTTACTCAGCCAGCTAGACGAAAGTGGCTCATAATAACCGTGGTAGGCATCATTGAAGCTTATATGAAAAAGGCCACTCGTAATGAGTGGCCTTTGTAGTCCGTTCTTGACACTTCTGACGAAGCTACTGCTTCTTCGTCGCTTGAGCCTCTTTTAATTTCGCGTGGGCGCGTTCGTAGTTGGCCTTAAAGGTCGTAAAGGCTGGATCGTTGTTTTGTTCACCGAGGGTCCGCGCCTTATCGTAGAGCGGTTCCGCGAGCTCGATTCGCCCGCCGCGCTCATACGCTTCAGCAAGACTGTCGTAAACGTTCGCCGAGCCTGGATAACGTTCGATGTTCGTCTTGAAGACCGCGATCGCTTCTTCCGGTTTGCCGGCGCCGAGCAACTGGTAACCCACCTGGTTGATCAGGTTCTCGGGCGTCGGAATCGAATAGCCGAATTTCTCGCTCAACTTTTTGTAATGCTCGTCGATGCCCTTCAAGCCGCCGCTGAGCGCTCCGGTCTGAGGATCTCTCGGAGCTTGCCAACCTTCATAGATCTTTCGTAGTCCAAAATAATGACTGCGCAGCACCACTGAACCATGATCTTCGTCAGACATGCGCTCAGCTTGCCATTCGAAACCCTTGATGTTCGTCTTCGAAAGCACTTCTTTAAAGAGATCGAAGTTCTCTGAGATTCCGCCCTGCTCGTTACCCAGTGACACAAACAGCGCCACGTTCTTCATTTCCTTCGTGTTCTTCAAGAAGTCTTCGGCGCGTTTCAACGTCTCACCGTTTTCCCATTGCAGCGAAGGACTGACCGCAACGTAGGAATTGAAGAGTCCGGGCTTGCTGATCATCGCGTGGATTGCGAAGAGCCCGCCGAGCGAGTGTCCGGCGAGAATGCGATACGGGTGAACTCGATATTGCTTCTCGATCTCAGGAATGAGCTCAGTCTCGAAGAACTTCAGAAAATTGTCTGAACCGCCACTCGTTGGAAATTGCAGTTCGCCGGCCGGGTTTTTGTTGGTCGACTTCGTTGGCGTCAGATCTCTTGTGCGGTCAGTGTTGGTGACGCCGACAACGATCAGATCCGAGACACGACCGTTCCGCGTCAGGAAGTCAATCGTGGCCGCCGTGTGGCCCATGTGTGCATCGCCATCGGTCATGTAGAGTACGGGATAGCTAACCTTGTTCGCCTCATAGCCAACCGGAGTACGCACCAATATGGTCCTCTCTTCGCCCAGCACTGCTGATTTGAGCTTGAGTGTTTTTACGTTGCCTGTGATGCTTGGTTGTGCGATTGCGGCAGTTGCGATCAACAACAGGAGAGCAACGCAGGAGAGCAGACGAGTCAGATGAGTAGTCATAGTTCAACTCCAAAAAAGTGAATTAATCTCCACCGAAAGTGTGGCAACGCAGCTTGGGGAGGCGGTGATAGTACTAGATTTGCTCATGAATTAGAAGGAATCCCGTATTGAATCAGATCCGGAATGTTTGGTCGTAGCGGATCACTTCCGGAATTGGTCCATGCTTGTCAGAACTTGAGGGGCCGATAACTGACCTCTGGTGAATTGTATATAGGATGTCGGAAGTCCTGTGTGGGACTGCGCGGGCCCTGTTGGACACTGATGGAGTTACTATCAGGTTTCACCAGAGGACGTATTGGACCACAACAAACCCTGATAGGGCCTCGTCGACCCCAGATATCCTTAGGCAGATCCCAGAAGCTCCTTGAGAGAAGAAAAAAGCAATTTGGCGGCGGAAATTAGGGATGCAGCGGATCCCAGAGATGGTCCACACAAATACTCACGCAAGGGCGCAAAGACGCAAAGGTCTTCGTAATTCCTTTGCGACCTTTGCGCCTCTGCTCGTTATCTTCCCGGGAGATCATCTTTCACTAGTTTGTTACGGGTCGAGGTTGTCGAAGTTGCTTCCTCCGGCATCGACGCGGCGCACCAGTTCGGGTAGGCAAGGGTCATTTATTTCCAAACCGTAGCGGATCAAGCCTCGGATTCGGGCATCGATGGATTTGTCTCTTATGACTGACTGAGCACGTCGCTTGACTGCGTCGCTGATGTAAGGTGTTTCTTCGCGCGTTGTTGCGCTACTATGACTGGCCATGATCGTCATCCTTTCTCGGAAGGTTGATGGTCTAGGGTCGATTTTGTGTGTCACCACAAGTCGGCCCGCTTCGTTTTGTTGATGGGTTGAGCGCACTATACCACAACTTGCAGTGCGCCGTTTCTCCTTTCTCCCTTTCCGACTTAGACCAAATCAACGAGCTTGAGACCGAGAGAGAAGCAGATGCCAAAGAAGAAGAAAGAGTCGCAGCAGCAACAAAACGTGCAGACAGCGAGTAGCCCAGATCCTCCCCTACAGCTAAGACATACATTGCGAGGACATAGGCGTAATGTTTACAGGATGGCCCTGTCACCCGATGGTGAGACTTTGGCGTCATCTTCAAATGACAACACCGTTCGCCTTTGGGATTTGGAGACTGGGCGACTTCTGAAAACCCTTGACCATGAATCAACTGTTGTCTGCGTATGCTGGTCTCCAGATAGCAAGACATTGGCGACAGGTGGTAGGCGCCATAATAAGAGGGTGTCTCTCTGGGACGTTGTAACAGGAAAATACATTCGGATTCTGGAAGGGCATGACGAAATTGTCAACGATGTTGCTTGGTCTCCGGACGGGAACATTCTGGCATCTTGTTCCCGGGATCAGACGGTCCTGCTGTGGGAGGCAGCGAGTGGATTCCCGAGAAAACTCAAAGGGCACTCAGGCGATGTCTTCAGCGTTGTGTGGTCGCCGGACAGCAAACGACTCTGTTCCGGGTCGTGGGACCATACCGTCAAGCTGTGGGATGCGGTGGGCGGCAAAGAGATCCGAACGCTCAAAGGACACAAGCAAGACGTGAATACAGTGGCATGGTCACCCAACGGTCACTACATAGCATCGGGGTCAGATGACCACACTGTCCGCATCTGGGATGCCGAAACCGGGCAGCAGCAATACGTTCTGGAAGGTCACACGGCTCGCGTTGTTTCAGTTTCGTTTTTAGACAGCGGGCGCTTGCTGTGCTCATTGGCTATGAATGGTGCGGTGATCTTCTGGCCAACTGATACCTGGGCTCAAGTCGCACGAACAACTCTTAAGGGTAACAATTATTGGATGTGCAACTTAGCGTGTCTTCCTGCTTTAACCTCAATAGCAGCAGTTAGCGAGAACCTGAACGAGATAGATATCTGGGAGCTAAATCTGAGCATTTTGCGCGGCGCGGAACAAGCTACTCCCACCGTCTTCTATGTGAACGCCAAAGCCGTCTTGCTGGGTGAGAGTAGCGTTGGTAAGTCAGGGCTAGGCATTCGTATTGCCGAAGGGGAGTTTCGCAGAACTGAATCGACACACGGCGCCCAGTTCTGGCATTTCCCTACAGAGCGCTTGCCTGCGCTGCCGCCTAACGTGCAAGCCGAGTTGACGCTGTGGGACTTGGCCGGTCAACCAGAATATCGCCTGACCCATCAACTCTTCCTCGACGACACAGACGCGGCGTTATTGCTATTCGACTGCGCCGATCCAAACGATCCATTTCGCGGTGTACCTTACTGGGCGAAAGTGCTCAAGAAGCATGCTCCGCCGCATGCCAAAAAGTTCCTGATCTCCGCCCGTTGTGACGTTAGCCCAGTTACGGTGGATCGTCTGACGATCAACCGGACGCTGGCCATGCATACACTGGACGAATATTTCAAGACTAGCGCAAAAACCGGTGAAGGCGTGGAACCGCTCTTTCATCGCCTGATGAATGAGATTCCCTGGGACAAACTGCCGCGCACCAGCACGCCTAGATTGTTCCAAGTGGTGCGAGAGTATCTGCTTGAGCGTAAGCAAGGAGACGCGAACCTGATGAGCATGGAAGAAGTTCACCAGGCGGTGGCGGCACGTTTTACCGAGCGTAGGGCCATGCAGGAGGAGTTGGACACGGTCGTCCAGTTATTACAGAGCCGCGGACTGGTCTTCCGACTTGATCCTCGCCCATCCGTGACGTTGGTCCTGCTTAAGCCGGAAAGGATCAATCAATACGGCGGCTCGATAATCCAAGCAGCCCGGAATCATCCAGATGGGATCGGAGCCGTTGTGGAACGAGACGTGCTGACTGGCAATATTGCCTTCACGGGCTTTGAGCGTCTAAGGCAAGACGAAGAGGCACTTGTGCTCGAAGGAACCGTTGAACTGCTGATTCGCCACGACTTGGGTTTCCGCGAGATGGGTTACCTTGTCTTCCCGAGCCAGATCAACGTGACACGCCGGTCTCCAGACGAAGCGCATCCCCGCACTGAGGTGGCCTACCGTTTTTCGGGGGGCATCGAGACGATTTATGCTTCGCTGGTGGTGCGTCTGAGTTACACGGATTATTTTCGGCGCGAGGATCAATGGAAACATGCAGT
The DNA here is from genome assembly GCA_044867025.1 of Pyrinomonadaceae bacterium. Lineage (GTDB taxonomy): Bacteria > Acidobacteriota > Blastocatellia > Pyrinomonadales > Pyrinomonadaceae > PSRF01. The sequence continues at coordinate 17,590 of JBIOUJ010000262.1, forward strand.
CGAGTTTTCGCGCGGTGGCAACCGGCTCGGGTTTTCGATGCGGCAGGTGGAAGAAGGCACAGGTGAGTTAGAGATTTATTTTCAACCGGGAGTGAGCGCGTTTGATCGTGTAACGTTTATTAGGTTTGTTACCGATCACCTGCGCACCAAGGGCATCGATATTCACGAACAAATTCGGCTTTATTGCCCCAAGTGTTCCAAGGAAGTCACCAATCGTGAAGCTATTGAAGCGCGCGTCCGCGATGGAAAGCTGGACATCCCCTGCCAATTTTGCGATACGGCGGTTGTGATTCCTACGAGTGTCGAGGAGATCTATCGGCGTGATCCCTCGCTGGGCAAGAAACAGAAGCAACTGGCTGAGACCGTCGAGCAACGCACGGAGTTAGAGGTCAAACAGTTCCGCGCCGACCAGCAGCAATACACGGCAACTGAAGATCACCGAATTCACATGCTGCACCTGTCGGATCTCCATTGTGAAAATGGGACGTTCGCTGGTGTTTGGCGAACACAACTGGAAAGTGATCTCATCCAGGAACTCGGCGTTCGTCGTCTCAAGTATCTGATCATCTCTGGCGACATTGCCAACCGCTCGACAGAGAAGGAATACGACGCCGCTTTTTCGATGGTGGACGGATTGGTGAAGCGGTTCGGGTTGGATGCCAGCCGGGTTGTGATCGTGCCCGGCAATCACGACCTGAATTGGGATCTATCTGAAGAAGCCTATCGGTTTGTCGCGAAACGCAAGCTACCTACTCCGTTACCGGAAGATCGCTGTATCTCAGCCGGGGACGCTGGTGCGTTGCTTCGTGATGACACTCTGTATCGCGAACGATTTGCTCATTTCAACACCTACTTCTATCGCCGCGTCTATAGCGGAGAGGATTACCCGTCCGACTATGGCAACCAATTCGTGTTCCTCGAACGTTCTGAAGATCGCATTCTATTCCTGGGTCTCAACTCAAGTTGGCAACTGGACCATCACTTCCGAACTAGAGCAAGTATTCACATGCCTGCGCTCGTCCAAGCGTTGGACCGCTTACATGATCGCACTTTCGACGGCTGGCTGAAAATTGCTGTGTGGCATCACCCTGTCATCGGCAAAGAGATGATGAATGACGAGTTCATGCAAATACTCGCAGTCCATGGCTTCCAGATCTGCATGCATGGACACATCCACGAAGCCGTCGAAGGTTTTTATCACTACGACAATCGCCGCAACATCCATATCATCGGCGCCGGTACGTTTGGAGCCCCAGCCCACGAACAGGTCACTGGGATTCCGCTGCAATACAATTTGCTGACCTTCGATCCCGAGACAGGCGAAATGACCATCAACACACGTAAGAAGGAAAAGCCACATGGCGCATGGTCAGCTGATGCTCGCTGGGGTGATAAGAACGATCCGAAAGCGTGGTACCGCTTCACTGTGCCAAAATACGTCGGCGACAGGAAGCAGAACCGTCCGGTGTGACGCGCTTCAAAGCATCGAGGCGATGGGTCGCCAACGTTGCGAAAGCAAACGAAGTGGGTCAGAACATCATTTGTTGTTCTCGGCGTTCTAGAACTTATATATAATCCGTTGCATATGACACTATTCGATTTACTGATCCTGCTGCTGGTTGCGGGAATTTGTGGAGCACTTGGACAGGCAATCACGGGTTTTTCGCGCGGTGGCTGCCTGGTGTCGATCGCGCTGGGTTTTGTCGGTGCGGTAGTGGGCATGTGGTTATCGCGAGCGTTGGGCCTGCCGGAGCTCTTTGCGATTCAAATTGGCGCCACTAACTTTCCCATAGTGTGGTCCATTATCGGCTCCGCGCTGTTTGTCGCTGTGATCGCGTTGTTAACAAGGCGTTATTATTAAGCTCACCACATTCCGGTGGATCAACATCAACCCTCAATCTTGTCTCGGATCTACAAGCGTCTCTCGCGCTACTTCGTAGACAAAGAAGTATTCGACGCGGCAGAAACACTCGAGCAGTATGGGTTTCCGAGAAAGTCAGCCATCAAAGAGATCGCTGCGATTGTGTTGTTCCTCGCGATCGTGTCGCTTGTGATCTGGCTCGTTGGTGTCGAACGTGTCGCCTGGACTCAAGCTTTCAGTGCGATTTTGTCTTTAGGAGTTGCGATCATCGCTTACCGCCAGTGGCGCGCGGCGCGACAGGAAATATCGATCGACAAGTACTACGATCGGCTGGAGGTCGCCAATAAGAGACTGGAAGCGCTGGACACAGACAAACCGACCGCCGACGACATGCACGTGTTTGCGGAGTTAGACAAGCTCGAGTACGTAATCGCAAAGTACGAGTATGGGTACATGTCGCCAGTTCTTGCTTTGCGCGCTCTCAATAACTTTAAAGGAATCTGTATGGACCGCAGAGGTTTCAGAGGAAGAGCCTCAGAGTGGGTTAACAAAGCATCGTATCGTCCAATAACGAGACTAATCGTAAACAAGGTCTGCGAGCATTGTACGCCCGCAGATTCTTAAAGCGGTTTGCCCTGAAGGGATTTACTGGTACTTTAGCACCGTCGTGCAACCGATGAGGTTTACAAATAAAGTATGCATGGTTACAGGCGGCGCGTCCGGAATCGGACGCGCAACGTGCGAGAGGTTTGCTGCTGAAGGTGGTATTGCAGTTGTCGTCGACATTAATGAAGACGGCGGTAATCAAACTGCAAACACGATCAAGGAGACTGGCGGCCGCGCAATCTTCGTCAAAGCTGACGTCTCCGTTTCTGCGGACGTTCAAGCAGCAGTAACGAGAGCTGTGAATGAATTTGCAAGAATCGACGTCTTAGTCAACAACGCCGCTACACAGACATTCAAACCAGTCGTCGATCTCGAAGAGGACGAGTGGGATCGAGTCATCGGCGTAAACCTTCGCTCCGTCTTTCTGTTTTGCAAATACTGCTTACCTCACATGGAGAATGGAGTGATAGTGAACGTGAGCTCGGTTCATGCTCATGAAGCCGGGACTAACGTCGCGCCTTATGCAAGCTCTAAGGGTGGGATCGAAGCGTTCACACGAGCACTGAGCCGCGAATATAAACCGTCTAATATCCGGGTGAACTGTGTTGCTCCAGGTGGTGTAAACACGCCCATGCTCTGGTCTAATCCAGTGCTCAAAGGAATGAAGCGTGAAGACGTCTTATATTCCGAGCCCGAGCAAATTGCTGCGGTGATCTGTTTCCTCGCGTCACCAGAAGCAAGTCCGATCAACGGCGCCACAGTAGTCGCAGACCTGGGCCTACTCGCAGCTCTGTAATTATTCTCTCCGTTTCGTCCGGCTCCGAGTTGCTGCGACGTCTACCTGCCGTGCCGCTTCGTCGATCTTATCGATGTTGACCTTCTCTTCAACCGCACGATGATCGCGACGCTGGATACGCCACAGTTGTTGTTGGTGAGCGAGTTCACCTGCAAGCGGTTCGTAAATCTCACGGCGTCCCTCGTCGTCAGCGTAGCCCCATAATCCGCTGTAGCAGTGACGATCGTCACCCCAGCCTGGATAGTCGATGATCGGATAGAGACACAACCCTTCCAACTGCACGCCGGCCGCCGCAGCAGCGCGTGCTTCCTGACCGATGTAGCGCAGCCACGATGGACGAGCGTCGCCCTCAATACCTGTTTCGGCGATGAAGACCGGACGGCGATAACGCTCGTACACCTCGCTCAGCATCTCGCGAACGGGCCGGTGCAGAGGGTGCGACGGCGGAAGCAGCACATCCTTACGACGACGCGATGGCGGCGTGTTTGGGTCTTGATGGATCCACTGATTGTTTGAGTAGTAGTTGACGCCAATGACGTCGAGGTATTCCGGGCGCCCGCCAAGCTCCGGACAGAACCTGCCGGAGATCATGTCCCACGCCTGGAACTGCGACTGCCGGTACGCTTCAGCAGCGGGCGCTTCCTCCGGGTAATCCGGATCGATAGCGATGTGAATGATAGGCTCAGCGTGAAAGATGCGTGCGCTGGGATCGACTTCGAGCACGGCCTGCGTCGCCGCGATCGCCGCGCGCACGAGTTGCGCCTTGAGCTCTGGACCACGTCCCTTGGCGAACGGGTTCAAGAAGCCCGCATCGCCGCCACCCCACGACACGAACGACATCTCGTTAACGGGCGTGACATAGATTGGCCCGCCTGTCTCTTCGAGGATGACGCGTGCGGTGGCACGTGCAAAGCGCTCGAAGCGATCGACGAAGGCTGCACCCCAGATGTTTAGACCGTCTGGCCAACCGTAGTGATGTAAATCCCAAATGATCTCTGTCTGCGTGCGGCGCGCCGCCTGAAGCATTGGCACCAGGCTGGAAAAATCGTAGCGAAATGGTGTCTTCTCGATCAGGTGCCAGCGCACGCCGTCGCGGGCCGTGCGGATCCCGGCATCCTGGAGACGCGTGTAATCCTGTAACGCCAATTCGTCGTGTCGTGTGGATGCGATGAGGTCGAGGCGTTGCCCGGCAAAGCGACCAAGCGCTTTACGGCGGGGCAGCCGGTGTGTCGAACACTCAAAACCGCCCATCCAAAAGCTCTGAAAGATCGAACTGTCTGCTTGATTGCGTGAATTATCCGTTTCAACAAACGTGCTGCTCATAGCCATAATGTACACAAAGAATCACAAAGAACTTTTTCAATGAACTATCAAAAGTATGCGCCGATGTAGCTCGCCGTCGCCAACAACACATGACCGAAAACATGCGCGATCATCGCTGCTTCCAAGCCGTACTTCCAATACAGATAACCTGTGACGACACCGAAAGCAGAGTTGGCAACGATTACAAAAATAATCACTGGGGCGGTAAGCTCGGGCAGTAACACCAGCGCGGCAGGAAGATGGCCCACGCCAAACATGAAGGCGGAAAGCAATATCGCCAGGACGAAACAGATCGTTGTCGGTTTGGTGGCTCGTCTTTGTAGAACACGCCATGCGACCCAGACGAGCAAGGTCATGAGCCCCCACCGAATCAGAAGCTCTTCGGTGATGCCTCCGTACAGAAGGCGCATCGGAATCGGAAAAAGTCCCTGCAATTTGTGAATGCGCTCTGTGGTCTCCTTCATCAAGAACGGCATGACCACTGCTGAAGTCAAAACCACACAAAACGTTCCAACAATTCCGCCTATTAGACCAGGCAAGACTTGTGGCCTTAAAGCGGGAAAGCATCTTCCTCCACCAGCCGCAAGACACTCTGCGAAAGGCGCGGATAATCCGACTTTTGGAGATAGCGCGATCCCGATTAGTACCGCAGCCAGCAGTATGACCGCCGGTTGAATTAAACCGAGGATCTTGATCAGCGGCGTGATAGTTGGAACTTCTGTTTGGGCGGGAAGAAGCGCTATTAATTTGGACAGGTCAATTAGCAGCAAAGACACGACGCCTGCCATGCCTGACAAAAACAGAATCCAGAAGAGTCGTGTCTTCACGTAAAGCGTATCCTGCCACAAAACGGCACAAAATGAATAAAAGATTAGTCAAGCTACTCACCGTTTGAGTCAATGCCGTAGCGCTCGATCATGCGGTAGAGCGTACGCCGATCGACGCACTGGCCGGGGAGCGCAAGACCCAGACAGAAGGGTCGTTAATGCAAATGATGACATTCCATCAATCAACACAATCTGCCGGCAGATAAGCCTCACGCTCCCCAAAAAATCTCGTCGTTGGCACCACCGCAAATAGCTGATAAAAGCGACAACAAACTGAAAGAACTAAGTGCGGCGGCGCGCTAGTATTTCGGAGTGTAGTCAAGATGTTCTTCTTCAATTAGACACAGGGTGCTATTCGAGCGAGAGGGGGTACTTCCCTGTGTTTTGAATGTGGGTGGTCCACAAAAACGGGCTCACAGGCGGGTCCACCCACATACTCCTTTTCAAGCCACAAAAAAGCACAAAAGTTTTTTCTGATCGTTTTGTGCCTTTTTGTGGCCTCGACTCCAGCTTCACAGCGCCGCTCTGAAAGCTTTCGGCGTCGCTCCCGCCAGCCTGCGGAACGCCGTCGTGAAGTGACTCTGACTGGAAAATCCGGAGCGCAGGGCAATCTCTGAGATTGGCAATTCCGTCTCCTCCAGCATCTTCTTCGCACGTTCGATCCGGCGTTCCGCTATGTAGTTGGTCGCAGTCATTCCCATCGATTGCTTGAATGCGCGCGAGAAGTGGAAGTAACTCATACGCACGGCGCGCGCGACAACGCGAAGGGCCACGCGTCCTTCCTCTTCATCAGAAAGACAATGATCTATTAACGCGATCGCCTGTCGTAATTTGTGTGGCGCCATTCCGCCGTGTCCGACATGGACATCTTTTAAGGCGCTGTAGCGTCTGACGAGTTGAATTGCGAGTCCGGTCGCAAGCGAGTCCGCGTACAGTCGCCCAACCACATTCGCTTCGTTCAATTCATGCAGAAGCGACATCGCGATGTGGGAAATGTGCTTGTCTCTGAAACCGATCTGCGGTGTTAGACCAAGCTCGTTGTTGAAGAAGTTCAACGCGCGCGCCGTGGAACGTACAAATAGTGGCCGCAGATAGAGGAGCAACATCGCCGGCAGATCCGAACCCTCAGAACGGCAGGCCCACGATGAGCCGGTTGGAATGATTGCCAGTTCTCCGGAGCGCACCTGTCCCTCAAACCTTCGCTTGCCCGGACAGACGTATGTGAAAAATGGAATGCCGAGGTTTAGGACCACGCAGTAATCGTCAGAGGCGGGCATTATCACTTCTTTCGTACTGTGGCGAACGTGTATCGCGCGCACATTTTGCCAGCCCGTGGCGTCACTCGATTTCACCACTGATTGATCGTTGATAGATCGCTTCTCGAACTGTTTTGGTGGCGTTACACATCTGACCGCCAACGGTTGAATACTCGAAGTAGTAGCAGTTTGTAACATTGCCTTTCCCCTTTAGGTTTTATCAAGACAGGCCGTAATTGCGCCGAGCAGAGAATCCTCGCTAAATGGTTTCTGTAAGAAGTCGATCGCTCCTGCTCGCAGGCCCCGAGCTCGCGCTTCTCGATCGTCATGGGCGGAAATAAAAACAATTGGGATTGAGGCGCGAGCCGCGTTCAGACGCTCTTGAAGTTCGAGCCCGCTCATTCCCTGCATTCGGACGTCGGCAATAAGGCAGTCCGTTTCGTAGACGAACGGCGACTTCAGAAACTCCTCGCCGGACCCAAAAACCTCAGCGTGAAATCCCACCGAGTCGATCAGACTCTTCAGCGCCTCCCGCACTGATTCGTCGTCGTCAACAATCGAGATCGTAGTGTTCATTACGAGAGGAGCTTACGCGGGCGTGAGGCGGAAAAACTATTATACGGAGGTATTTCTGACCTATACCTTGGTATAGGTCGAGGCTTTGCACAAAAGTCGCCTGCGGTTCTCTGCGTATCTCTGCGTTTGAAGGGCCTTTTTTACGCAGAGGTCGCAGAGATACGCAGAGGACCGCAGAGAAAACTCAATGGCGCAGCGACACCAGGAGTGCGGCGACCATTAAAGCTACTGAATTAGCGCCCGCGAGGTCTGAAAGAACGTACTGCTCCCCTGGACGCCCGCCCGAAAGGCACGAACGGTTTGCGTGTGTCGGCGACGGCTGCTTGTAAACCACCAAAACCTGCCGGCACGACGCGCTTTACCGCTTGTCCAGTCAGTCGCTCGATTGCTCTCATCGACAACTCGTCGACAGGCGTGACGATCGTGATCGCCTTACCCTCTCTACCTGCTCTGCCCGTGCGACCTACTCTGTGTACGTAGTCTTCAGGAACATCAGGTACGTCGAAATTGATTACGTGTGAGACGGAATCAACGTCTAATCCACGCGCTGCTATATCCGTAGCTACCAGCACGCGTGTATGGCCCTCGCGAAACTGCCGCAAAGCTGCTTCGCGTTGTGGCTGACTTCGGTCCGCGTGAATGCGATTCACTTTATGATTGCGGGCTTTGAGGATGTGTGACAGGCGTTCGGAGCCGCGTCGAGTACGAGTAAACACCAAGACCTTCGCCAGCGATTCCTTTTCGTTCTCTCGTTCAAGCAAATCAAGCAAAAGCGCTGTCTTATTTTCCAGTGAAACTGAATAGGCAGTTTGCTCAACCATCTGCGCCGCACGGCCGCGCTGGCTTACTTCGACCAACTTCGGTTGTCTCATTGTCGAGCGAGCCAAACTCTCAATGGTTGGAGACATCGTGGCTGAGAACAACAGCGTCTGTCTGTTTCGCGGCAACATTGCGAGGATTCTTTTGATCGCCGGAAGAAAACCCATATCCAGCATGCGATCGGCCTCATCCAGGACAAGGACTTCGACACTCGAAAGATCAATGGCGCGACGTTCAGTAAGGTCCAGCAGGCGGCCGGGTGTAGCAATGACGATCGTTGCCTTGCGGCGCAGCTCGGCGATTTGCGTTCTGATATTGGCGCCACCGATTACGAGAACGCTGCGATTACCTTTCAGATGATTGAGCTCGCTGTAGTTCTTTTGAATCTGGAGTGCCAGTTCGCGCGTAGGCGCCAGCACAAGGACACGAATGCCCGGGCGCGTTTGTGCGCTCAGGTTGTGAATGATGGGGAGGAGAAATGCGGCCGTCTTGCCGGTGCCGGTTTCGGCACAGCCAATTACATCCGCGCCACTCAGAATGAGTGGAATGCCTTTGATTTGTATTGGTGTGGGATTTAAGTATCCGAGGGATTCGCAAACGCGCAATTGTGCATCTGCCAATCCTAACTGAGAAAAATTCATAGGTTCCTTTGTGTATGCGACATTCGTCGCCAAAATAAAAAAGGCAGCATCGATCTCCGCGATCAACAATCAAACGGAGATCGAACGCTGAGTAGAATGCGGCTGGTTACCAGCGTGGCTCAGAGCGACGTCCCTGGTTGCTGCCCCCACGGCCAAAGCCGCCGCCGCGATTACCGCCAAAACCACCACCGCTACGATTTTCGCGCGGACGGGCTTCGTTGACTTTCAAGGTGCGACCAGCAACTTCCTTTCCGTTGAACTGTTCAATCGCTGCCGCCGCTTCATCGTCCGTAGACATTTCGACGAAGGCGAAACCTTTCGATCGGCCAGTATCGCGATCCTCAATCACGCTTGCTGATTCAACCGTTCCGGCCTGAGCAAACAGTTGCTCAAGATTTTGACTGGTAGTTTGGAAAGCGAGGTTTCCAACATAAAGCTTTTTTGACATAGAGATATACCTTTCCTCTGATTAGGAATGAAAAGAAGCTGCGAATCGGATTTGGCTTCGGCGAACGGTAGCGTTCGAAGGATCAGGTTCGGATGCTCTCAACTAAGAGCGGCTTCGATATGTGTGAAACAAGCCTGCTCTCGAACTATCCAAAACGTCCGGCGCTGATTGTTTTATGCGCGGAGCGCATCACCGTCGATGCGCGAGAGAAGGGTAATCGAGGTCTATGATGCCTTATAACAGGCGCAAGTTGCAAGCTGGAGCACAACAGATCCTTGATTATCCTAACGGCGAAGGCGTTGGCTAATTCCAGCCCAGGGTGGCGCGGGAGCTGTTCATTATCATGACATCCTTTACAGTTTGTTTTTCCCGAGCCGGTTGTAAACGGCCTTTCTCATTCTCCCCAAGCTTTAGCTTGGGGTCCTCGCTGTCTCCTACTCTTGAAAACCATTTAAATGGTTTTCCCGATTCTGGGAGCGGTGTCCCCCAAGCTAAAGCTTGGGGAGAATGAAAGGCCCGCTGTCATGATAACGATGTGTAAAGGATGTCATGATAATGAACAGCGTAGCGAGAACCCTGGGTAATCGGATCAAAATGTATTTCGAACCCTGAAAGGGTTCGGCAATGGGGAACGCTTTCAGCGTTTCGACTTAATTCTATTTGCTAACCCAAGGTTGTCGCTAATGCTCCAACCTTGGGCTGAAATTAGCGAACGCCTTCGGCGTTATTCCGACAGACCTTTTGAGCAAGCGATACAAACAGAGACTAAGACCTGATTCTGAACGTACCCAGGTTACTCATTTCACCGTGTACGGTCACGCGAAGGGTACACGTCCCGATCGGTAAGTTATCCGGTAATGGAAAAACAATCTGGACAAATGGGAAGTTCGGTACGGGTCTGACATCTTCGGCCGGTATGTCGTAGGTCTTGTTATTACTATCAATCAAATTAACGACAACTGCAGAACTGGTGTCACCCTGGACCAACGGAAGATTTGAAGCGAAGATCATGACTCTTCTATTCAGGCCAAGCAGCATGTCCACGACCGGAAACGGATCTCTTACGAATAAGAACGCATCCAGCACCGCCACTTGATTTGGCGTACTCCCCGCTTCTTCTGTGAGCAGTTGAATTGAAAAAGGCGTTGGCGTCGGCGTCGGTGTAGGCGTCGGCGTTGGCGTGGGCGTGGGCGTCGGCGTGGGCGTTGGCGTGGGCGTGGGCGTTGGCGTCGGCGTTGGCGTCGGCGTTGGTGTCGGCGTTGGCGTTGGCGTGGGCGTTGGCGTTGGCGTCGGCGTCGGTGTTGGCGTCGGATCTCCCGCCACCGTGAAATTCGCCGTCTGGTCGGCCGTGAGATTCGATAGCGTTATCGCCGCAGGAGTAAATTGAAGGTTCGGTTTTGACGCAGTTAGCGTGTAATCACGCCCGTGCGCCAGTTTAAGGAATGCGTAGTTTCCATTTTGATCGGTCAGCGTTGTACTGATGATGTTCTGTTGCAAACTTATGGAGATCGTCGTATCCGGAATTCCGTCACCGCTTGCGTCGGAAACTCGACCGCTGATGTTAGCCGTGTTCGACGGTCTTAGCTGTAACTCCCATATACCGCGGCCATAAGTTGCCGCACGCAACGTCGATCCATCTCTCGAGACTTTCAGATCTTCAACCCAAATACTGGGAAGCCCGGAGCCCAGCATGGTCCAGTTTTGACCGCGATCAGTTGTCGTGAAAACTCCATTAAAAGTCCCACAATAGAGTGTGTTTGAGTCGAGAGGATCAACCTCAATCGTAAGAACAACCACAAAGGCCGGAGGCAAACCATTCCCACGTGGTGTCCAGGTGTCGCCTCCATCAGTGCTCATGAATACGCCGCTGCATCCAGAACAAGGGCTGATTGAGCCAACGTAAATCACGTTTGAGTCTGAAGGATCAATTTCCACACTATGGATTGACTTGCCATTAAATTTCGTGGCCCACGTCATTCCGCCATCTGTAGACCTGTATAGTTGAAAGCCGCTCCAGGCCATCAGGACGTTACCGTTACTTTTTGCGACTGCTACGCCATCAAGAGAGTCCAAAGTGGACCCGTCACTCACTCCGTTAGGTAATGCCGTCCACGAATCACCTTGATCCGTCGTCTTCCAAACCAGGCGCTGCGAGACCGTGTAAAGAGTTGAAGGCTGATTCTGGTCCATCACTAATCGCGTTGCGAATGGTTTTCCTTCGCCAACGGGGTACGGAGGTGTGATGAGAGTCGTGGTCGGACCGAAAAAGATATTGGGGTTAATACCAAAGTCCCTGGTTCTACGAATAGTTCCGCTTTGGCAAGTGGCATATGCGATGGCAGGATTTTGTGGATCGATCGCCGAGTCGAACCCGTCGCAGAACGGCATAAGGAGCAACTCTGTGCCACCTGAACCAGGCCGCCAATCTACTCCGTTGTCCTGTGAACCAGCTAAGAAGCTGTTTGTGACTACATCGTGATTCGACATTGCATAATACTCACGCACGCCCAAGCCTTGATTATGCTCGGTAACGATATTTCCCTGCGCGCGGTATACGCCTCCGTCGTTCGTTATCCAGAGAGTTGATCCTTGATATTGTTGATCGGTCCAATCGACATGTACGGAGAAACAATTGAAATCCTGACAGAATGGCAGGAACCAGGTTTCACCGCCATCCAGGGAACGGCTGTAAGTAACACCACCAACTGTGATCTCGTTGGGATTCGAAGGAGAAACTACGATCGTATTATCGTGGAAGGCCTGACCCCGCAACAGATTCCTGTTGTTCGAAAACCCTGCCAGGTCCTGCCACGTCTCGGCGGCGTCCGTTGATTTGAATACGTGCGAAGCCCTGGGGCTGGTTGCAAAGTCAGCAGTCAGGAGATAAAGGATGCGCGGGTCTGACGGCGTAATCGCAATGGACATATAATCGGGGACAGCAGGTAACCCCGACGTCTTCTCGGTAAAACTCATACCTCCGTCTGTCGACTTCAGCACGCGCCCGCCCTCTGACGTGAATGCAGCAGCATAGAGCACGAGAGGACTAGCGGGATCCCGCTTCAAATCGGTCACTTGATTGTATGGGTTATGGGGAAGGCCAACAGTCCAGTTGTTGCCGCCATCTGTAGATCTAAGGACACCAGCACCGGTCGTGGCGGCAACGAGTTCGAGCGGATTCGTTGGATGAACGGAAATGCGGAAAAAACGGCTGGCGATTACGCTCGACGGGAATTGCCAGGTAGCACCGCCATCGACAGACTTAAGCAGGCCGATCCCGCCCGCGTGTTCTGATCCGGTTCCCACGTAAATCACGTTGGGAGACGACGGGGCCAACGTGATTGCGCCCACGTTCAAGTTGTTAATTGAATCAGTAAGATTGGTCCATGTTTCTCCGTTATCAGTTGTCTTCCAAACGCCGCCGCTGTTCGCTGCAACATAAACGGTTCCCATCACTGTAGGATGTACCGCCACCGCGTTTATTCGACCTGCTCCATTGGATGGTCCAAGTGATACCCAACTCGTTGCCGCCGACATTGGACGGGGACCAATTCGTTTCTTGAATGCTTCTCTTGACTGGTATTCGTCACGGACTCTCTTTAACCGCAACTCCGGTGCAACATCCGGATGACGTTTTTTGAACCATTTGATGCGCTCGAGAATTTCACTTGACTCATCCTCAACCTCTTTTTTGATCTGACTTGTACTCGGCGGCGTAAAGCACAATGCGAGCAATAGGACCAGGATCAAAGTAGACAGTAAGAGAGCCGGGCTTCTCATTGTGGATCGAACTCAGCGGGTCGGACGCCGGAGAAAAATGGGGAGCATGCGAAGGGGCGACCGAAGTGAGAATAGACTACTGAGGATTGTTCCTGCGTGCAAGATTATCGGGCGGACTTCTGTATAACTCGAGGGGCAGAATCCAGTTCAGAATCTGCCGGAAGCGTGAACTGGAAGACAGCTCCGCGGGGGGAGTTTGGGGCGGCCCAGAGGCGGCCGCTGTGGGATTCGATGATGGTGCGGCTGATCGCGAGGCCCATGCCCATGCCGTCCGCTTTCGTCGTGAAGAAGGCATCAAAGACACGTTCGAGATTAGCCGGATCGAGTCCCTCACCGGTATCGCGTACGGCGACGGTCACAGCCTTCGAGTCGTCGTGACTAGAACTGATCGATAATTCTCGTTCGCCGTTCTTGTTCTTCGCGATTGCTTCCAGCCCGTTGATGACCAGATTCAGAATTACCTGTTGCAATTGAACGCGGTCTCCGCGCACCCGAGGCAAGTCAGTCGCCAGTTCCCTTTTCAACACGACACCCGCACGGCGTGCCTGGTTTTGGGCCAGGGCCAGCACCTCTACAATCACTTCGTTCAGGTCCACCAGATCGTTTCGCGCCGGTGTCTTTTTCACCAGCGCGCGAACACGCGAGATCACGTCGCTCGCCCGGTAACTGTCCTTGATAATGCGGTCGACGGCTTTGCGCGCCTCGTCAAAATTCGGTTGCGCACCCCCGAGCCACCTCAGACAAGCGTTACTGTTTGTGACGATCGCCGCCAACGGCTGGTTAACTTCGTGAGCGATCGAAGCTGTCAGTTCTCCAACAGTCATTACGCGAGTGACGTGGGCTAATTCCGTCTGAACTTTTTGCAACGTCTCGCCGCGTTCCCTCAGCGTTTCGTTGGCTTGTCTCAGCTCCGCTGTGCGGTCCTGCACTCTCGTTTCGAGTTCGTCGCGAGCATGGCGCAACGCTTCCTGAGACTGCTTCCGCTTCGCACTCATCCAACTCGTCAGGACAGCTAAAAACCCAAACACGACGAGAAAACTGATCTGCTTCAAATCCGGGCGCAGCGTGTAGAGCGGCGGAACAAAGTAATAGTCGAGCGCGACTGTGGCCAGCGCGACGGCAACGAGACCTGGCCCCATGCCTCCGAACCAGGCGCTGATCACGATCGCGGCGTAGAAAAGAGGCGTGATGTCAGTGTATTGCTCGAGCGACTTCGTGATGACCAGTGCCGCTGCGACAGTGAGCACAGCGAAAGCATATCGCCACAGTGTTCTCAACATTTAATCGCCCTCCGGGTCCCACAGATTCTAATTAGAGCCACAAAAAGGCACAAAGTGCGGCCTTTCTTTCATGGCAAAGCCGTGGCAATTACATCACGAACCCAGGAGCTTCGGGGATCGGGAGGGCGGCGGGTGAGTTAACGCGGTTCAGAATAAACAGGTCGGCGTCCATTGCATTCATGGGTTGGGAGAACAAGAAGCCCTGAGCATATTGACACCTCAGTAGACGGAGTTGGTTTAGTTGTTCTTCAGTCTCGACACCTTCGGCGATCACTTCCATACCGAGGTTTCCAGCCAACGTCACGATCGTCTTCACTATCTGCAAGTTTTCATCACTCTGATTCATCGTCGAGATGAAGGAGCGATCGATCTTCAGGATGTCCAGCGGGAACCGGTTGAGATAACTCAGCGAAGAATAGCCGGTACCGAAATCATCAATGCTCAAAAGCACTCCCAGCGCACGCAATTTACCGAGCGTGATCGCAGCGATTTCCGGATTCTCCATCACCACGCTTTCCGTGACCTCCAATTTCAAATGCCACGGCTTAAGCTGAGTTTCCTGTAGCACTTCTGCAATTCGTTGGACCAGGTCATGCTCCATTAGCTGTTTTGCGGAGAGATTGACGCTGATTATCAAGTCTCGCTCCGAGAACGAACGTTGCTGCCACACCCGCAACTGACGGCAAGCTTCACGAAACACGTTCAATCCTATTGGCAGAATTAACCCGGTCTCCTCCGCAAGCGAGATGAAGTCCGTGGGCGAGACCACGCCACGTTCCGGGTGATGCCACCTCACCAGCGCCTCGAACCCGTGCAGTTGCCCGGTTGTTACCGAGACAATCGGCTGATAATAAACACGAAGCTCATCGTTCTCGATCGCACGTCGCAGATCGGTCTCCAGGCGCAGTAACGTGACTGCCCGCGTATGCATCGCCGTGTCGAATACCTCGTAACGCGCTTTGCCACCCTCTTTCGCGCGATACATCGCGGTGTCTGCATCGCGGATGATGTCTTCCGCTTCTTTATAGTTCGGGGAACTGAGCGCGACGCCGATGCTGGCGGTCGAAATCGCTTCGTGATTTGTGAGGTTGAAAGGCGCAGTTATTGTTTGCAGTACCTTTTCAGCAACCTGGATCGCGTCTGACGGACCCTGTATCGACTCGAGCAGTATCGCGAACTCATCGCCGCCGAACCGTGCCACTACATCCGACTGCCGAACACACGTTTCGAGACGACGAGCGATCATGATCAGCAGTTCATCGCCGCAAGGATGGCCCAAACTGTCGTTGATATTCTTGAAACGATCCAGATCGAGGAACAACACACAGAACCGGTATTCGTCGTTCTGATGAGCACGTCCGAGAGCCAATCGCAGGTGCTCAGTGAACAATGTACGGTTAGGCAGTCCGGTCAGCGCATCGTGAAAAGCGGCGTGACGAAAATGTTCGCGACTTTCCTGAAGCTCTTTGCTGGTCCCTTCCAGCTTCTCAACGTAACGATTAAGTTCTGAAACATGTCGCTCAGCCTGTTCGGCTCGAAGGCGCTCAGCTTCCGCACGCGCGTGTTCGGCCTCGGCGCGTTCGCGTTCGGCTCGTTCAGCGTGTGCCGCAGTCGCTCTGATGTCTTCGAGGTATTTTTCGTAGGTGAAATAAATGATCGAGATGATCGGAAGCGGCGCCAGCACGGCGTAAAAGCTGATCGTGTTTTCCAGTTTCACGATACCGCCGGCCAGAAACGCACCGACAAAATAAGTCAGCGACGACCAGAGGTAATGCTTGTTCCACGTTTGCCACAGAGGCCGATCAGTTTTCAGGCCGAGGCAAATCGCTACGAGCCATGTGTGCATTAGATACTGCGCCACCGCAACTACGCAGAGAATAACCAGGCTGCTCGAAAAGGGTTGTGAATGAATGTTGAACTCAATGCCGAACAGCAGCCGCGCCAACGCGCCTGTGGTGAAAACGGCGCTCGCGCTTGCTCCCGCATTGAAGAGGACCGTGATCCAACGTCTGCTGAGATGCAGGCCGGAACTCAATCCATCGATAGTAGCGACTACAACTGCCGCTTCTGGTCCATAAAGGAGAAACGTAAGAAAGACAAAGGTGTCGGCTACTGTAATGGTCGTATTGGCGCGCGGAATTCTGATGGCGATACGTGAACTAATAACCGCCGTCAGCAGAAACAGCAAAAGAAAACGAAAGTCGAGTTGCTGGTAAGGCAGGTTCTGCGCCGAATAGAGAAAGATCGTACTGCCGACGGTAACGACCAGCCACATATAGCGGTGCAGAAGCTTTTGTCTTGCCGTCGTGTCGGGCATCTGCGTTAGAAATAGAGGAGATCGTATTGGCCGGAAACAGTAAATCCGAGTTTTGAATAGAACGATTTTGTGCGAGTGTCTTTACTCTCGACGAATAGATAGATAGCGTGGGTGCGTTCCAGCAGAATGCGACCGAGTGCAGTCACATAACGGTGACCCACTCCTTTACCCCGCTCTTCTGGTCTGACATAAACGCCTTCGATATAGCTGGCCTGAGGTGTATCCGCAATTACGTCTGTCTTGAAGATCAGCCGTCCATTTTGGATCACGACCCAAACTCGTTTCTTGTCGATGCGGCGAAGATAACGTTGACGGAAACCGAGCGCGTCTTTCTTCAGCGGATCGACGCCGCTGGTCTCAAAGGCCATCGAGGCTTGAGCACGAACCACCTGCTCGAGATCCTCGCCTGTCGCTAGCCGAAGGCCCTCAACATTAGCTTGTTCCGCAAATGGCTCCCGCCGCTGTAAGAAAGTGATCGGACATACGAGTCGTGGCGAAGCATCGTTGGCAGCGTAGTATTTCCAAAATCGTTCGACCGCATTGTGCTCGCCCATCAGTAAGTGAGGTGAACTCTCACGACGAGCGAGCGCTGCAAACGCCTGGATCGCACGATCGCTAAAAGCTTCAAACAGGATCGTATGGCCTATGAGCGCGACGCCCTCCACTCTGTTCTTTTCATCGCGGCACGTATAAAACCGTCCACGGTTTAGAGGATTGACAAAAGTGTTATCGCGGATGAACCCGGCCATGATCACGTTTGTCAGCGACTCCCTGGAGAGTGCCGGCAGAATGCGCTCCTCACTTCCAGGTAAAGGAGACGTGATAACAGGTACGGTCGCCTGTCCCGCGATAGCAGGTAGGTTTTCTGTTTGGAGTTTAGGAGCTGGAGTTGCCATAGTCTTTATAGAGGTCGATTACTGCACTGAGCCGTCGTCCTGAACAGCAGCCATTTCGGCAGTGCGGTCGCCATCCAACAGCACTGACAAAGCCCAAACTGCACCGCCATCGCCGATCGCCACGCCATCACCGATGGCCACTCCATCCGAAAGAAGGATGCCATCGCCGATAGCTACTCCGTCGCCGATCGCGACACCACTCTTGAGAGCACTGCCCAAAAAGAAGACGTAGCCATCACCAATCGCCACGCCGGTGCTGGTCAAGACGTTATCTCCGATCGCGACGCCATCGCCGATCGCGACACCGTCACCAATCGCGACACCGTCACCAATCGCAACGCCGTCACCAATTGCAACACCATCTCCGATTGCTACTCCGAGATCGTAGATTCGATGGTAACGAGTGATGAGGTTGGTACCAGTCGCATAACCATGGTTGAGAATGATTCCCTGGGCCCACATGAAAGTAAAACCCTCGAACGAGGAATACGGGCTGGGAGGCGTCGTTGTAATTAACAGCGGTGCTCCCAGTAAGGTTGCGTTTGATAAGTCGGTGCGCACGAGCTTCGCCAGACGAACAGCGCCTTCGACGTTCAACTGGCCGGCGCCCTCTTCGAGCATGTTCTGACCAGCGAGAGGCTGCGCCGTGTACATGAGAATCATCTTGACGAGATTGGGGGTGAGTTTCGGATTCGCCTGGAGAAGAAGAGACGCGGTGCCTGAGACGAGCGGCGTAGCCATCGAAGTACCACTCATTCTCATCATCTTATGATTGCTGCCGCTACTCGGAGTACATTCGAGTTGCGGGTATTCCGAAACGAGTCTATTCGCTCGGCTTTCGGCGGCAATGAGTTTGTTGCCGGGTGCGACGAGATCTGGTTTGAAGATGTGATCGTAGTAGCGAATGCCGTTGATTGTTCGATAACTTCGCGTGGGCCCGCGCGAGCTGTAGGTTGTAACGCGATCGTCAGCGCGTGAATCGGTTCCGAACGTGTTAGTTGCACCAACCGTGATTACTGAAGGTTCGTTTCCGGGTGCGTGGACGCGGCCATAGATTGTTCGTCCGGTAGCGTCTGTACCGTCGTTACCCGCCGCAGCTACAACGACAAGTCCGGTATTTACGAGCCGGCGAGCGGCGAGACACAGTGGATCGTCTTTATACGAATCCACCGCCGGGGCACCCAGGCTCAAGTTAACGACTTTGATTTTGTATTTCTGATAATTCTTCTCGCCTAGCGGCTTGTTCGGATCAACTGGTGCAAGAATCCAGTTGAGCGCCTTCATCACATTAGAAACTGCCCCAAGTCCAGCGGAGTTGAGAACGCGCAGATTGATTACCTTTGCTTCGGGCGCGATCCCGGTGTACGCGCCGTGTGCAACGTGGTCTACTCCAGCAGCGAGCGACGCGACGTGAGTTCCGTGGCCGTAAGGATCGTCGAGACGTCCTTCGCCCGTGAAGTCGAATTGCGCCTCAATCCTGCTTCCAATCTGGTGATGGTCCTTATCGATACCGGAGTCGAGCACGGCAATGTTGACATCTTTGCCTTTGAGACCGCTGTTGCCGGATTGCGTGCGCATGACCACTGCGCCTGTCGTCTCCTCGACGTGTCCCAACAAGTTAACTTCTCTATCGAGAGAGATGAATTCCACTTCATCGAATTCAGACAACTCTGCGATGACGCTCGACGGCAACTCGACTACGGCCGAATTGAATGCCTCAAAATTATCTTTGACTTTGATGCCGGCCCGTCGGAGTAGCGCGTTTAAGCGGCCTGTCGGCGCGGAATTGAGCTGCAGGATGACCTGGACCAGTTCGTCGTCGCGATATTGGCGACTCAGACTCGGTGAGATCTTTTCATGCTTGCTCCGCTTTACTTTCGGAGCTTTATTGGTAGATTCAGCTCCGACGCGCTGTGGGCTAATACCGGCACCGCAAAGGCAAAAGAGAAGGGCGCAGGCCGTGAGTATTGAAGCAGTGGTGAATAGCCTTTTCGTTCTCATCATTCCCCCAGGGAGTTCGAAAGTACAAAGAGTCAGAATGCGGGTTCGTTCGTCCTCGCAGCGCATAGTGCACTGACTGTGCCATCTGGAATCTGCCTGATTTACAAGGGATTTTGGGGCAAACCGCTCATGTTGAAAGGTCAGACTGATTTATGAGGTCATTTTGAATAGAATGAATCATGAGACGGAGTTCACAAAGGCACAAAATGAAGTTACTCCTATTTGTAATCTGTATATTCGCTCTGACAGCGAACGCACAAAGCACGCTCACAAGGCTTGAAGGACAGGTCGTGTGCTGCGCGGAGTGTTGGGCACAGGCCGACCACAACAAAGTGGAATACGGGACGGCGCAGGATCTTTTGAAAGCGAAATCGTGTGTTGAAGGCGGCGATCCGACCCTGCTTGCCGTGCGCGAAGGTGACAAGTTCAAGCTATATCAACTCGCGAGTGGTAAATATCGCTTGCCTGGAAAGAATTGGCTGGAGTTTGTCGGGAAACGCATCGCCGTCCAAGGCATGGTCCAGTCCAAAAAAGAGACCGACATTATTCGAGTGGATAGTCTCGAAGTGCTGGAGCAGAGTCTTGCACAGCGCGAAGCTGCAAAGTTGGTGGGACAACAAATCGATCTCACGCTGAAAGACCTGTCAGGTGTCGATCAAAGTCTCTCTGCACTCAAGGGGCGAATCGTTGTCCTGAACTTCTGGGCCACTTACTGCATCCCGTGCAGAAAAGAGATGCCCGACCTCGCAGCCATTCAAAATGAGTTTGCCGCGTTGGGAGTGCAGGTTGTCGGCGTCAACACTGACGAATTGAAAGATCGAAGCAAAGTCTTGCAGTTCGTCAAAGAGACAAGGGTTAACTTTCCGATTTGGGTCGGCGGCTCTACGGAGCACATGGTGAGATTCGGACTCGGCGCAGCTCTGCCCGGAACCGTCGTCATTGGACGCGACGGACGAGTGGTAAAAATCATTTCCGGCGTAGTCGATCAGGTCATTTTAAGAAAAGAGATTGAAGCGCTGCTTGCAGTTGCGACAACTACGAAAACGCCAACGAACCAGGCTTCAACAGTTCCGAGTTGACCGCTTTGACCGGGCGAAGGTCGCGCCGTGAGCGGGGCAGGAGAAAACGATTACAAATGGACCTACGGCGTGCGTGTCATCGCTCATCAGATCGATCGTGCGACGTGGCGCAACACGCTGACTTACCGTTTCCATCCTCGGTTCACAGCGGGTATCGAGTACAACCCGCTGGCGGCGAAAGTCAGCCCGCTCGCGAACCTCGTAGTAGTCACCGAAACGCACCACCGACCGGCGTTGATCGTAGGAACGAGCTCGGATCGCATAGGCACACCTTCGGGGCAGTCGTTTTACGCCACGGTCAGCAAGAACGTAAAGCATTACACCAATCTGCCTGTGAGTCCTTATGTCGGTGTTGCGTACGGTACGTTCGAAGATCGCGCTCGTGTAATTGGAGGGTTGAATATCGCGATTGCCGAGGGTTGGAGTTCAACAATTCTTTTTGACGGCGTTCGCGTTCATCCCCTGTTGAATTACACGCGTGGACGGCATCAGTTCGGAGTGATTTTAGAGAGAGGCCGCCGCCCGGGCGCAAGCTACAGCATCTCGTTTTGAGATACTTCCTTCCGCTTTGCCTCAAAAGTCTCTTTCATTCTCACCAGGCTTTAGCCTGGTGCGTTGTGCAGGCCATTACTCAGAAACCGTTTCAACGGTTTCCTGCGGGAAAGAATGGCAAACCGTTGAAACGGTTTCTGCTTTAGTGTTACGTTGGTCACCAGGCTAAAGCCTGGTGTGAATGATAGAGACTTTTGAGGCAAAGCTACTTCCTTCCAATCTACCTCGTCCTCTATGTCATCGCGGCATTCTTTTGGCGATCGTATGTGGTTTGGAAGAAGACGGGGATCAATCCCGTCGTCTTCAAAGGCACAGACAGCGCACATGACTTCATCGGTACGGTGTCCAAGCTGATCTTCGCCGTCGTGTTGTTGGTGGTGCTGATTTATTCGGTTCTTCCAAATGCTTATCCGTACCTGATGCCGGTTCCTTGGTTGCAACATCCCTGGATCAGATCGACGGGAGTTATTTTGCTGATCGCGTCGTTGGTTTGGATCGTTCTGGCGCAGGGGCAGATGGGTGAATCATGGCGCATCGGTATCGACACCGATAACAAGACGAAGCTGGTTCAAACCGGCGTGTATCGCGTTTCCAGAAACCCGATCTTTCTCGGCATGATGGTTACACTGTTCGGGCTTTTTCTCGTGATTCCAAATGCTGTCACCTTGCTGATTTTTGTATTGATAGTGGTGCTGATTAATATTCAGGTTCGGCTTGAAGAGGAATATCTGAAGAGCAGTCACGGCGAGGATTACGTGCGTTACCAGCGAACGGTGGGAAGGTGGATATGAATATCAGACGATTGATGGAGACGAACGCGCCACGCTCGGTGATACTGATCCGGATCATCGTGGGCGCGGTGTTTTTGTCGGAAGGGATTCAGAAGTTTCTGTATCCCGCGGAAAATGCTGCCGGAAGGTTTGCGAAGATCGGTATACCTTCACCGGATGTGATGGGGCCGTTTGTTGGCGTTGTCGAGGTCGTCTGCGGTGCTCTGATTCTGATCGGGTTTCTTACGCGGCTCGCCGCGATTCCCCTAATCATCGACATGCTCGTCGCCATTCTTTCAACCAAGGTTCCAATTTTACTCGGCCATGGCTTTTGGGGATTCAGTCTGCGCACACTCCCGTACTACGGATTCTGGGGGATGGCCCATGAGGCGCGTACGGATTTTGCGATGTTGCTCGGGTCGATTTTTCTGTTGATCGCCGGCGCTGGATTGTGGTCGGTCGATGCGAGGATGTATTCAACGCGATCCCCTTATCTTCCGCGCTATCGCTAAGGCCCATAGTAGACCCACCACCAGAAACGGCGCCAAGTACAGCAAGAGATCCCAGCGGCCGTACCCGGGTGGAGTAGCTTTGACTGTTGCGATAGTCTCGGCGCTTCCCTGCGCACTCTCGAGCCGCACGCGCACCCGCCAGAGTTCCTCGGCGTCGAAGTGCACGTCTGCACGATACTGAACCTGGTTTTGCAAGTTCTCGCGTTGGGCCGTGTAGACGGCCTCCGGCAAACGGCCGCTCACCGGTTGCACGCCGATTTGCACGCGAAGATCCGGAGGAAGTTCGGGTGTGTTGACAATCACGAAGAACAGCGCCGTGCCGACGTCCGGATCAGTCCACACGGACACGACAAAACGATCGACTTTTTGATCGACGAACAGCGGAAACGGAGGACCTTCGTGAGCGCTGGTGGTACTCGCGAAGAATAAAATGATAAGGAGCGGCAGCGCACGTCGTAAGCTCATGACTCAGATGTTTTGTTTCTTGTGTGCCCTTTTGTGGCGACTCATCCGCTGCCGAGCACGACGCCACGCATTTCCATCGGTTGCGACATCAACCAGAACGCTGCGCCTGCCATCAATAGCGACAAAACAGCCCACGGGATGAACACGCGCGTTGAATGGACCACCTCTTCTGTCGCGGCGATTGAGTAACTTACCAACAGAGATCCGATGAGTCCGAGAGTGATAAAGCCAAACTCGAACAGTTGCACGACATTCGGCGCGAAACCAGACAGGCCCCAGTGGGGTGGGCCCAAAATCGCCCAGCCCAGGTCAGCCACAGCAGCCTGCGTCACGGGAATGAACGTGTAGAGTCCAGTCAGGAAATGAAAGCCGAAGTGCGCGAGCCAGATTCCGAATCCGAGCGGTGCGAGCGAATATGAGTAACGGAGTGCGTGAGATACGAATGGTCTTTTGCTGCCACTCCATGCACGCGAGATCCATGCAGCAATGCCGATCAGAAGCAGTGGTTCACAAACGAGCACAAATGCGAACACAAATGCGAGCACGGGCAATTCAGACGTGACGCCAAACCGATTCGCCAGAAACTGCTCGAGCGCGTAAACAGGACTCACCATTCCGAACACATTCAGCAGCGCGCCGAAAGCAAATATGACTGCGAGCGCAGCAACATCCTTGCGCTTCGATAGAAATCCAACGCCCGAGCGCATCACATCGTTCATCAATTCCGCCGCCGGAAGCCGGCTCATGATGCCGACGTTGTCGTACGGACACGCCTGCACACAATCCAGACAAAACGTGCAATCGAGGTTGCCAACTTTGCGCGGCTGGAATAACGCGAGTTCGCAACCACGCTGAATCACAACCAGCGGCGCCATGGGCTCGCGCACGCCGCGAATGCAATCCTTCGTCTTACAGCGCGTACATACGTCGTGATCGCGAACTGCGACCTCGAGCGGCGAAACAGTAGAAGCGACGAAATTGAACTGTCCGATCGGACAAACGAACTTGCAAAAGCTTGCGTGTTTGAAAACCGCGTCGATCAGCAACGCGCCCGCAAAGTACGCGATGATTAGAATAGCCGTCCACCAGGGAGAAGCCCACAGATCCAACCACTCGTAAACAAACAGCATGGCGACGAGCAGCGCGATTGAGAGCCATTTGTTGCGCAGAGGACGCGGCCAGTTTCGAGTGGGATGAAAGAACTTGCGCGCGAGATTTCGGACGAACATGAAGGGGCAAGCGAGGCAGAAGAAGTTCCCGGCAAACAGCAGGACAAAAACCAGGGCGCCGCGAAAGTGTACCCACGTCAGAGTTGTAGCCAGGTTCTTCGGCGCCAGCGTTGGCCCAAAAAGTCCGTGAAGAATCATCGCAGCGCTAATGAGGAACAGCGGTATCTGAAGCAATGTTCGCGCATGTCGCCAGTGAAGCAGGTTGCCAATCAACGGCACGCGCAGGAGATCCACAGCCGGTTGGCTTTTGGTTTTTTGAGCAGGCTGGAACACTAGAAAATCTATTACTCTGCGTATCTCTGCGTACCTCTGCGCCTCTGCGGTGAAGAAGCTGTTTTTACCGCAGAGGCGCAGAGGTACGCAGAGATACGCAGAGAAAAACTCAAGCTAATGCAACTCCCTTGATTTCGAACTGCCGGTCGAGTTTGCGGCCGTCCTTCAAAGTAACATGGACCAGGATGAACCAATCTCCCGCCATCGAGAGTTCCATCGTCGATTGATAACGTCCGGGTTCGGTTTCGCGTGCGCCGGTAAACACCGGAACCATTCCCGCGTGCGACATGTTTGCTTCCAACGTGATGCGCGCTCCGTCGACCTGCCTTCCAGCAGTATCCGTCAATCTGAGCGTGATTGTCACCGGGCCTACACGAGGCGGATTTGGAGAAACTTCATGCGCGAGTGTGAGGTCCGATATCGATTCGTTTCGGCAACCTTGCGCGAGCGAGAGCCAGACACAAAGGGCCACCAGTGAACTGCGTCTTGAAAGCACCGGTTACGCTGCGATCGCCTGTAGTGGCTCGTGTCGCACCGCGCAGCTACACGCGGCCGCTTCTTCTGCCGTGGGTGGAAACATGTGGTAGTACATGCCGATCATCATCGGGATAAACACGATCGCGTTGTAAAAGAGATGTACCTCGGCTCGAAACTTCGGGAAGAGCAGTTGCAGAAAACTGATCGGGACCGGCGAGTTAAACCAGTAGTGATGCGTGATCGCTTGCCACTGCAAGACCGCGTGTTCGATGTGATGCCAGAATTGAATCACTAATGCAATGGTCCACCACTTACGCGATGTTCCGGTAAAGCCTTTTCGGAGCATCCAAATTCCAACAAGCATCACGATCGCATAGCCGTAGTGCAGCACCTCGGAAGTGACGAGCCACGGAAAGAAGACACCCAGGACGCCATTCGAACTCGGGCGCGGCCACCCGAGCACATAAATCTGAAAAGTCTGCGCGAGGTGCTCTGCCCAGTGCGCGAGCACGATGAGCATGAACACGTTGAGGGCGCGCTTGTGCCAGACGGTATTCAGCTTCTGATACATGGCGTGAAAGTCTAGCGCAATTCAATAAATTCAGCCACAAAAAGGCGCAAAAATGTTACCTTAAACACTAGCCTCAGTTGCCTCACCTGCGACAACTATGTTCCCCGTCGAAAGAGCGTTATTGATCATTAATCGCGCTGCCGGAACCGGTCAGGGCGGATCAGTTACAGGCGAACTGGCCTTGCTTTTCAAGCAGGGGCTGGAGGGTCTTTCCGACGTGCAAATCGAATTGGTCAGCGATCACGCGACCGCACGCGCTTGCGCAGCACAGTTTGTTTCCGAGTCTGACGAGCAGGCGCTGATTGTTGCAGGTGGGGGAGGCGGAACTTTGCGTGCCGTCATCGAAGGCGTGTTCAAGAGTGCAGGGCGTGTGCGAGTGGGAGCATTGCGGATGGGGTCGGGTAATGTACTCGCACGACAATTTGGCGTTCCACGCGATCCTGTACGCGGACTCGAAGGTTTACTTACGAACCTCAAAGCCGGGCAGATCGTTCCGTGTTGTGTGATGCGATGTGAAACCTCGACGAGTGCGGGACAGTCTCAAATCCATCATGCCGTCACTCTCGGAGGACTAGGTCAGTTCGGCCGCATCCCGTCCGATCTTGCGCGCTGGCATGCGCGGTTGCCGTTCCTTCACGAAAGCGCAGCTCGCGCGCTTGGCATTGAGAAGTTAACAAACATCGAATACGCACTCGCGTTTCTCATCCGCTCGATCTCCTGCATGTTATTTCCTGAAAAGGCTGAGTTCGTGGAGATTCAATTTCAAGGCCAAACGGAACGTTTGCGACTGCTTTCCGGAGTCGTCATGAATTTCCCGATCAAGGCTCTTCCGTTTACTCCCGGTGTGACCGTGGAAGATGAAGCGCTCGCAGCTTATTTGATTCCACTTGATCTTCGCATTCGTCGCCACAGAATCGAAAAGAACCAGCGCCTTGAAATTCGCTTGCTCGATCGCGAGTGTGCCGAGTTGTTCCTGGATGAAGATCCGGTTACGACGTGCAAAGGTCTCAGTATTGAAGTCGCCGGTTCAATCGCGTTCGTACCCGGTCCGGACTACGCGCCGGTCGCCGGCGGAGGAAACTCCAAATGAGTCTGCAAGTTTGCATTTTGGGAATCGACGGCAGTGGAAAGAGTACGGTGGCGGCAGCATTGCCCAGCATCCTCGCGGCAGAAACCGGCTTCGTGGTGGGCTCTGCTGGTGACTCATTTCAGATTGTTGCGCCAGATCAGGATCATCTCGCTGCGCGGTTTTACCCTGACGGGCTTTGTATGTCAGCTCGGCTCGCAATCAGATTCAGGCGTTTAGCAAAGAAGCTGGTGGACCACCCGAAACTCTACGCTGTCGTGAAGCTTGCGCACATGCTGACACAGGACAGCGCGGCAAAAGCTTTGGCGCGGCGCTATGGCACGAAAGCTTTCGTGAGTGACGGCAATGCGTTTTTGTCTACCACGGGTCGAGCGAGCAATTACCTGCGAGCTGCGAGCTCAGACGATAGCGCAGGTGTGCCTGCTCCTGATGCCGAAGATCTCAAGGCTGTCTTCTCATACATTCTCGACGATAAGCCAGTACCGGCGAAAAACAGCGAGAAGCTTCCTTCACTCCGCAAAGGTAAACTCATCTACAAACTCAACAACACGCTCGGACTAAATGGCGCATGGTTACCGAATGTCTTGATCTTTCTCGACGTGTCGCCGGAGCTCGCAGTGTCGCGAATCAGATCTCGTGGGAAGAAGATCGATAAACACGAGAACCTCGCGGACCTCACTCAAGCGCGTGAGATGTACCTCAAAACGGTGCAGGCCTTTGAGTCCTACAACGCCAGGCCGTGCGCTCATGTGATCCGTATTGATGACCTATCACTCGGAGAGACTCTGAACGCCGTTGTCGAAGCGCTCAAACCGCATCTGATGTCCACTGATGCCGTAGACCGAACATCCATCGCGTCGCTGGGCACCACGGATCTCGAAGACGAGACAATTCGTGGAAAGACTCTCAATCACCGTTACCTGTTTCGATATCTTTTGCCGAAATGGTTTACGGGCGCGTGGCGTGAGCCGACGTTTTTCTTTTCAAAGCTCGGGCGGCTGTTCTTGAAGGAAGGTTACTCTGCCGGCGTGATGCGGGTAATTTACGATCGTGATGAGAAAGACTATGGCTTTCTCGATCGCGTCTTCCTGGAATACTCGCTGCACCGCGCGGTGTACGATCGGCTACAAATTCTCGTCCGAAAAATTCAGCCTGAGATGGAGGCGCGCCTTGCGAGGGGTGGTGAGCTCAGGATCTTCACCGCGCCGAGTGGTTTTGCTTACGACCTGTTTCGACCGCTTGAAGATATCGCTCGGCGCGATCGGGAGGCGATGAAGCGCGTGCACGTAACTGCCGCTGACCTGGATCCTCACGCCGTGCTGCAAGAAGAGTTAAGCGCTCGAGCAACACGACTCCGTATTCACTTCACGTTCCATCGCGGTGATATCACAGACGCGAGTATGCTGGAACGGCTCGAGCAAACAGCGCCGTTCGATCTCGCTCTTTTCGTCGGACTCTCGAGCTGGTTGCCTAAGCCGCAGACGCTGCGACACCTCGCGTGGTTACGCAGAAATTTAGATGACGAAGGCCGGCTCGTCACCGACTGCTTTACACCGGAAGCATACGCACTTTCCGGTAGATACATCGGATACAAAGCCAACTACTACACTCCTGAAGTTTACAAATCGATGCTCGATTTCTGCGGCTTCGCTGGTTTGGCTGCTGACGTGGAATCTGGTCGCGATCAAATCAATCACGTTCTCGTCGCTCAGCCTTCAGTAAGGCCACAAAAAGGCACAAAAAGAACAAGTGAGTTAGCATGGCGCTCGATACATTCAACAAACGGTCGCGCCCGGCGATCTTCCGTAGACTCGTAGAGGAGCAGTTCGATCTGCTGGTGATCGGTGGAGGCATCACCGGCGCTTCGATATTTCGTGACGCAGCACTACGAGGAATGCGAGTCGCACTCGTCGAGGCGAAAGACTTCGCCTCCGCGACGAGCGGGCGTAGCTCCAAACTCATTCACGGCGGACTCCGTTATATAAAAAACCTCGGACTCGGCCTTGCGTGGGAATCGTGTCACGAGCGCAACCTTCACATTCGACTCAACAAGCGACTCGTACGTCCACTTCCCTTCCTCGTTCCGCTATATGAGAACCGCGGTGAGCCTCGCTGGTTAATGCGTCTCGGCATGCTCGCCTACGAAGCACTCTCCGGATTCAACAATCACCGGTTCCATCACTTCCTGAATCGCGAAGAGACGCTCTCGTTAGCTCCGGCGCTGCCGACCGAAGGACTGACAGGAGGATGCCTGTACTACGACGCCGTCATCAACGACAGCCGTTGGACCATGGAGGTCGTCAAAGACGGAGTAGCAAATGGCGGCGCCGCCGTGAATTATTCACCGGTGACGCAACTCCTGCATGAAGGCCGGCAGATCGCCGGCGCGCGAGTTCGTGATGAGCTTGGCGGAAATCAGTACGACGTTCGCGCGCGAGTCGTCATCAACGCAACAGGAATCTTTGCCGATCAGATCCGCCGCCTTGATGGTCGCACTACGGCAAAGTCTCGTCCGTTGTCGAAGGGTACGCACCTGGTGTTCGCTGAAGAAGACGTGCCACTCTCCACGACGATCGTGTTCGCGTCGCCGTTGGATGGCCGTTCGCTTTTCCTTGCGAAGCACGAAGAGTGCTTCCTTTTCGGAACTTCGGACCACTGGGAAGAAGCGAGTCCGGACCTGCCGATACCGGCGCCAACCGACGTCGAATACTTATTGAAATCGCTCAACCAGTTCATGCCCGAAGCGCAACTCGACCGCAGTAAAGTGCAATTTGTTTACAGCGGGTTTCGTCCGCTGATCTCGAATGGAGACCAGAGCGACTCGTCGTCAGTTACGCGTGAAGATCTCATCGAGATTTCGCCGTCGGGGTTAGTGAGCGTCGTTGGGGGCAAACTCACGACCGCGCGAATCACAGCAGTACGTGTTCTGGACCGTGTTATGAAACTCACTGGTCGCGATCCCGCGTGGTCTGAGTGCAAGACGCACAAGGTCTCAATCGGTGGCACAAACGAAGCTGTTGCTGAGAGTCTGGCTTACTGGGTGAGACGTTGTCCGAGGCTTACGTCGTATTTCAGAGTTCTGTATCAGCGATACGGTCTCGACGCGAATGAGATCTGTGCGGAAGTTGTGCGCATTCACGAGGGCACCGATCCCACAGCCGAACCGATTCGCGCAGAAGTCCAGTACGTCTGCCGTCACGAAATGGTCTGTACGCTTGAAGATCTGATCGACCGTCGCGCCGGTTTTCTCTACTGGAACGTGGAGAAGCGCCTCGAACGTCTCCGCTACGGCGCAAACGTCATCCGCAACGAACTGGACCTGAGCGAACCAGAATTCGAATCCCAATTTCTCGCTTACCGCACGCACCTTGAGCGCTTTCACTCCTTGCCCGAATAAAATCACTTACTCCAGGTCAGCGCCAACCAGAGGTCTGTCACTGTTTGGTCGTCCAGAGTGAGCGTGAGTGTTCCTGTTGAGGGCAACGATTGGTTGTCGAGTTTGCCATGCTTGAGATTGTTGAGCGAAGGGTCTGGTAAAAGAGAGAGCTGCTGCCCATTCACAGTGCTCTCGACGCCGCCTTTCTCGGTCCTCGCGTATAAATCAACCCGCTCTATGATCCCGAGAATACCTTTGCTCCAGAACGGATAATGCTCTTCGCGAAGCTCGATAGAGAGTTCTGCAAAGCCCGACGGATTAGGCGTTGCACCCTTGAATCGTGCCCAATCGTTGGGAAATTCGTGTCGCACCGAGAACAAACGCACGGACCCGACGCCATGAGCCGCTTCAATGCCGGCCTTGAGGTTTTCGACCGCGGCTTTTCGCAATGCGGATCCTCCCTCGCGCGCAGTGTACCGGACATGAATGATCACATCGCTGATTGTGTCGTAGTTGAATTGGCGAACTTCATTGGGCAGCTCGAGGCGCCACTCACTGATCGCGCCCGAACCTTCAAAAGGTAGATATCTCTCGTCGCGCAGGTTTGTCTCGAACAGGCCACTGTCTCCCTGTCCCGAGCTGGTGACGATCGATTCAAGACTTCCAAAGTGATCGCTGAAGCGGTTGTCATCATCGTCGGCCCGCGCATAACCTTTGACGCCAGGCACTGAGCTTCGCCGAATGGAACTCTTCAAAAGCGTCAACGTGCAGTTCACGCTCGAATATGGACCAGACACCGCAGGAATACTCACAGAAACAGACTTGAGGCGGCGGAAATAATGTCCGGGGCAGTCGAGATCGAACAACTCTTCCGGCAGCGAGACCGTGCACTGTCCCAGCATGCGAAGCTGCAACAAGCTTTCCGGATCGAGTTGCAGCAGGCTCGCATGTGTTGTGAGTTCGTATTCGCGTTTAGTGAGATCGTGATACGCCAAATCGAGGCGTATTAGATCCAACGATAATCGTTCACCTGAGAGCAGCCCTTTTCTCAGACTGTCCCAATATCCGAATTGTATAAAGTCAGAAGAGGTGAGGCCGAGTTCGTAGCGGTAAGCCTTCTCCGCTTTTTTAGCCGTGTCGTAGGCAAGCTTATAGCTCTGGAAGAACACGGCTGAGATCTGCGACACCATCCAGCCATAGAGCTCCTCGTTTGTATATTTGTTCCGCAGGAACTCTTCGACGGCGGCGCTGTTTTCAACCTGCTTCTGGTGGTTTTCGAGCTCTTTTTCCGCGATGGCGAGCTTAATCTCGGCAGCCGCAATTTGCTTGTCGATTTGATCGAGCTCTTTCTTGGCTATTTTCTCGTGGTGCTTCCATTCCTCCCAGCGACGGTCATAACTTCCTTTGAGAGAGGCCATGGTTGCATCGAGCGTATGATGGGCCGCAATAAAGTTGAATACCGACGCAACCGCTTGCAACGCGCTGCCCACGTTTGAACCTCCGAATGCAACCGTCACTCTAGCCATGGGAACGCCTGAAAACCCGCCCGGCGACGTTCCCGCATCAACTTGCGGGACCCCGAACGCGCTTGATGCCGCACCGCTGATCTCCTGTGCAATTTGATTAAAGGTGTGCGCGGTGCGCAGGCTATCCATATGGGCCTGTTCCTGGTCACTGATGCGATTCAGGTTCTGGTAGTAATCGCGCTGCGCTTCAGTTACAAGTTTGCCTTTCTTCAGCGCCTCGAGTTCTTCCCTGGCTTGCTGGACCTGCTGCTTTTTTATCTCGGTTATAGCTTCAAGCAAACTAGTCTCATGGCTCGTGCGAAGAACCCCCAACTCTTCAGCATCTTTCTTTTCCAATGCCGACAACAATGCGCCGCCGAGTGACTTTACTTCCCCGCAAAGCTGCTGCGCCTTTTGCAGTGTGTAGGTGAATCGATAGTGAGGCGACGCCGAATTTATGTCGTTCATTACGCTGCTCAAATCCAACCCCATCGCCGCGGCCTTCACAAGCAGAGCCGGATCGATCGGAGGCTCGAACAACGGCAGTTCGCGCACGACGCCTTCAATGTTCATGCAGTGGCGAATCTTGAACAGCCGGTCTGCGACAGTGTCCCAATAACCAAGAAGCTTCTCGTTCTTTGGAATGCAAAAATAGAAAGTGTCAGCCGTGCCCAGTCCTTTGTCCTGCTCGTCGCCGTTCGCAGCGTCATTGCCGGTGAACGGAAACTCATTCTCCAGCGTCACTAACACATTCGAGAATTCGTCCAGCTTAGATCGCAGCTCGTTATACGTTTGGTCCACTTTCTTCAGCCGCTGCGGTATCTGCTCGGGACGTGGTCCGAGAATGTTATGGGCCATTATGTACAACTGTGTCGCTTCGTTGATTGATTCGATGGTGTCCATTCTGAATAACTGATCACCCCAGGCGATCAGGTTATCGATATACTTCATAACCACCGTCTTTTGGTAGGCAGTTATCCGCGACCTGGCGATCAGGTGAGGCTTGAACGGATCGTTGCGCCACTCTTCGACCTGCCGAACCAACTCGGCATCGCCTGAGTTGAGTGACTCCAGCAGAGTCACGATCTGCTGGTCCTCCGGATGCGCGTTTTCATGGAACGGCAGGAATTTCCAGAACCGCTGGGGCGACTCTTCTTTAGTCAAACTGTCTGTCGGATTGAAGATGTAGTGAAACCACTTCATCGCTTCTTCGAATCGTTGATTTTTGCTGAGCCGGTCGGCGATCAATAACGGCGTGTGAAAAAACAACTCCCAGTTGTAGAGCGAATAGGCGCCGCTCAACTCAAAATCAACGAACTCTTTGGGATAATCCAGTTGGACAACCCACCAAGGTTTGTATATGTCTTCGAAAAACGTCTCAAACGGTTGGCCCTCCCTGCCAAGTCGCTGAGCGTCCAGAGAAAGTAAGACAGAAATCCCACTTTGATTGAGAATCCTTACCAAGGTGCAAACGTGCGGATGAAAGAACGTGAAAAACTTCAGCTTTGGTATCTCGTAGGGTCTTTGCTGAGCCGGCATCACGAGATAGGTTCGGCGGTAGTCTTGATAAAAGAGTACGGCCTGAGCTACGAACCTGGACAGTTGATGCGCGTAGACAAGAGAGAAAGTATCCGGAGTCTTTCGAAGCACTGCACGGAGCGTTATGCTGCCGGGTTCTAGTTTCCCATAGCCGGTCACGACACCTAAATTCAGCCTCAGCTTGTGGTCCTGTTCACCCGGATTCTCCGTCAGCATCATCGAATCGTTATGTGTATCTGGAGGAGGGACCGGTTGCACCCAACCACCGGGCGGTTCGATCTGTATTCTCCCGTTACAGCCGATCACGCGGAAGGCTGGACAATCGAACGAAGCACCAACTTCCTCGAGCCAGCCTGCCCAGCTTGGAATGATGAGAAGTGAGCCATCTTCAATCCGTGATCTAAAACAATATTCGCTCTTCAGTGTCTCGTTTGGGATATTGAACAGTCCGTTCTTCGGGCCTCGAAATTCGTCTGTCGAGATCTTCGCCTGCGATACTCTCCTGGGCGTCCACTTCTTGTTCCTGTATTCACTCCAGGCAAGTCTGATTTCCCAGTGCATAACAGGAGGTTGAGCCACATCAAACTGCGGATTGGGTAATTCCTGTTCTTTGTCCGGCTTCTCTTCGAAGATGGGCCAATACAGTTGCAAACGACGGTTGTAGACCACGGGGATCAGATGATCGCCATCGATGTCGAGGTTTACCTTCTCCCACGGCGTCCATACTCCAGTCGCTACGCGCTGCTTGCGATAGTAATAAATGTGCGGCGAGTTGAAGGTTCGGCCGACGACATGAAGTATGTCCGAGGGATCTCCCTGCTCCTTCGCTTGCCAGTAGAGTCCGCAGATTTCCAACCGCGCGACTTCGTCCAGCTTCTCCAGGTAAGTAACAAACGCGTTCTCGACGGTCTCATCCGTCACCTCGTTCTGAAGCAACTGCGTTTCGAGCTCCCTGAAGAACGGGCTCTTGTCGTCTCGCAATTCCGGTTCGATCCAGTTCTCCGGATAGAGAAAAACCTTTCGGTTGGCTTCCCAAACACGGTAGTACTTCATCCACTTGTTCCAACGGTCCGCATCGATGTTCGAAGGCTTAACTCCCTGTTCCAGATTCAACAGACAGCGGTGCACGAAGAGCTGCACTGACGAGACCGCCTGCTTGATGCGCGACGTCATAAAGCAAGCACTCATATTCACGTCGACGAGGAAATACTCGAAGAGCTGGTTTGAATCCGTAATTCCCTGTTCGACAAGGGCGGGGTCCACGAGGATATATGCGATCAGCGCGTCCTTCCGGCGTTCACGCAGGCGATTGTTGAGCGGCTTGGCGACCCCTAGCCACTGCTCTTCATCGTATTTCGCTTTGACTGTCGTGATTATCTCTTTAGCCTGGCCCGGAGTGGGCTTGTCTGTCGCCCACTTGCGAAGCTGGACCATCGAGGCTCCGAGTCGCTGGCCGAGCGCGACACATTCCCATACCTTCACTAGTTTGACTTCGTTTCTGAAGTCGCCGTCTTTTAAATTGAAAGTGTTTGCCAAATCCGCAATTTTGGTTTGGTCCCAACCTGTGGTTTCGCTCAATATGCCGGCTACCGAGTCGCTCAGCTTATTCTCGACGCTCGCGGCTGCAGCGCTAAACAAGTCGACGAGCCCGTTAGACAACCGGTCGCGCAAACTGAACAGGTCAAACAAGCGTTCCCACTGCCCGAACAGCACGGTCGGAGCGGGCGGATTCGACTCACCCAGCGCGTTGAAATCGAAATCGACGGACTCATTCTTGGCCGGATCGACGACGGCAAAATCGCCTCCGTGAGTCGACAGGTAAGCGACCTCTCCGGCAGTCATTTCGAAACCGTTAATCAACAGAGCGATCCTGTTGAGCAGCAGGAACGACTGCCGAAACGCATCGATCGCATTCGGATCAAGTAACGCCAGCCAGTCCGTGCTCGATTGCACAACAGTTTCCAGCAACAAAGCCGCAACTGCCGGCTCGAGCTCGAGCGCATCGCTCAGTGTTTGTTTGACGAAGCTGCGGCTGAGCATGTCCTGTACGTACGGAAGAACCTGCGCTAACACATAAGCGAATTTCTCTTCGGCGGTTTTCTCCTGGTCCAATAGCGTTGGAGGATCCAGTCCCAGGAGTTCCACTTTCGGGTCTTCGAGAAAGTTTTTCGGCTCGTCAAATAACTGATTGATCGCTTCAGTGTAGGTCTCTTTTATCGACAAGCTTAGCAGGATCGTCTTTTCCCCCTCCGACATCGGCCCGGCGCATTGCAATGTCTTCGTAGCATCGTCGTAAGTGATCTTTCCTTTACCTGGTGCGAAGAACTCCAAGTTTTCTATCAGGGGCTTCACCAGCGCCATGTTCGTTACGTTTTCCGCGCTCAAGTCAAACAGCGAATTAACCGCAGTCTGGTAGAGCGAATCTTCTGAGAAGGACAGAAGAAGCGACCTCTGACCCTCGGTCATCTTGCCCAGAAACAGAAGTTGATCCGGCTCGACGTAAGCGAAAGGCGCTGCCGCGTCGACTGAGGCAGGTAGAAACAGTTCCGGAAGTTCAAAGAGCGACGCGCTATAGATCGCTGAGCCGCTAATCAGCCCGATCATTTCCTCGACTGCTGCACTCTCCCAATTCAACTGCTCCAATTTCTTTCGAGTTAACTCACCCGCCGGATCCGGCGCCGGCATGTTGTCATCCGCAATCGCTTTCAAGCCGTCTTGCAGTTGAGTGGTCAGCAGCGCAATTTGCTCTTCTGTGGGAGCGAGGCTCTTTGCAGGTTCCGATGTATCGCGATAGATGTAATTTAGCTGCGCTATGGTATGGCGAGAGCTCCTGATCTTGCGCAATTTCTCAATGAACTTGAGCGTCTTGGCTGGAGCGCCAAAAGGATCGATAAACTGCTTCAGCACGAGCAGCTCTTTGACCTTGAGTTTTAATCGTTTCGCAAGCAGCGCATGGCGAAAAAGGATCGTGAGGTTCGCCAGGTTCAGGGAAGCGTTCTCATCGGACAGGTTTGTAGCTGCGCGTATCGCGGCGAGGTCGTCGGCGTTGATGCCCAGTGCTGCGAGAATGGCGGGGACATGGTCAGAAATTAACGCCTGACCTTGCGAATCAGACAGCGCAAAAGCAGGATCCACTGGGTTGAGGACGGCTTTGTTCAGGAAGAGCTTGTGATAGAGCGCCCCCTCACCAAATGTGTCGATTTCAAACCACAAGCTCAACAGCGCCACCACCGGCAGATCTAATTCCGCCCGCGCCTTTTCAATGTGGGATAGTTGCTGCAAAACGTTGGTGCTAATGCTGCCGGCCCCCATCGCTATCAGGGCTTTATCCAGCTCTTGAATGGTCCAACCCAGCTTTCGCCACAGTCGTAGGAATCGATGCACTTTCTGCAGCTCATGGTCCGTCAATGGCTTGCCGTCCCGATGCTGAATCGACGTCTTGCTCAAATCACAAACTGAGTTGGGAGAGAACAACACGATGAGGTCCGAAGGCAATGGATCCTCTGTTTGACCGGGGTTGATAAAACGCGTCTTGGTCAACTCCACCAGCTCCAAATAGGTGATGCCACACCGCTGAAGAACCTCCGGCACCCGTGACAGGTTCGTAAGCCAGTCTTCAGTCTCCGAGACTTTTGTTCCCTTGTCGTCTTTGTGGACATGGACCACCGTCTCTTTCGAGTGACCAAAGAACTCGCGCGTCGGCTGGGACGCCGTACCAGTAATGATCGCCGCTTCTTCCGGAGTGATCTTGAGATACTCGCACGCAAGCTCGAAGTCCGATGGTTTCTTGTTGACAGGATTGCCCGCGTTTTGGACGACCTGCATCACTTCATGCCGGCTGCTGCCGAGATGTTCCAGATAGATTCGCGCGGTCTCCACTGGAAGATTGAAAGGAAGATGAAACGAATGGACCGCCTCGCTGAGCTTGGTATAAGCGCCGTCGCTCGTGTATTGCGGGTTGGCGCTTAGCTCGTCTGCGGAAAGATCAGTGTTCCTGGCAAGTAGCTCTCCATCTTCCGGTTTAATTCCATTGTGTTCGACGTAGAACTCGAGGATCTCGTTGACGAGATCGACGTACGGGAGCGGCGTGTTTGTGTTCTCACATGAAAGCTTGATGTGGGCGAGGTCGGGACGCCGCGCCAGCAACACCTCGAGCGGCTTCACGGTAGGTTCAGGATACGGCTGGGAAGACGTTGGGATGAATGGCTCCGGTGCTGCTTCCTCATTGATGAACTGCAGCAGGTCGACCAAATAAGCGGCCGGACCGTAAACCGATCGGCAATGCCGGCAGTCGCAAAGATCGAAGGAACCGAACAACGTTGTCAGATTCGGCAACTTCTTGATGATTGCCTGCACGGTGTGCCCATTGTGCACCGCGGAAGGAGAGACACCGTTCACCAAATCATTCAAATTGGCCGCAATCGTTGCAGCAGTCGCGACATACTGAGCTGCCTTGTTGTAATAGCGGTTAGCCTGGTCTTCACCGCCGAGCGCGTCTTTAAAACGGTTCACGAAATTCTGTCTGGTAAGGGCGGCAATCTTATGAGATGAATCGAGCCCTTCGCCCATCAGCACTTCCAAATGCTCGTACGTGGGCGCGATGCGAGAGACGCGCTGCATCGCTTTGAGCTGCCGTGTGACCGGCCCGCGCTGCTCTTCAGGTATTTCGTTGTAGGCAGTCGGGTGTGCGGCGATATAGTTGTCGAGATGCGTGTTGACCAGCTCGAAATCGGGTTCGTTGCCCAGGAATTGGACGACGCCTTTTCGGATCGGGTTATCAATGGTCGCCTGGTCTGACTCGCTTGCAAGCGTGCTCCGGTAATCAAACTCCGGGAACATATTGATCTCACGCCGAAGCGAATCGAGCGACTGTTTCACCTGCTCCTGTTGGTCCACACTCATACTGCTCAGGTCGAGAGAAGATGGCCGGCTTAGATCGAGATCAGGATTTTGCGCCAACACCTCCGTTACCAGCGGCGCGTCGATCTGTGACTCACGAGCGACGCCGGCGCTGATAAAAGTAGTCGGGAAGGCGTCGCGCAGTTTTTCGATAATGCCGTTGACATAGTTTGCAACGTCGCCGTTCTGTTTGTGCTCGGTCGCAGAGCTGTTAACCAGTTCCGTCCACGCTTTAGCGTCCAGTCTGGTGACCAAATCGCGTTGGGATCGCACAGTTCCTTGCGTGCGCAGATCTTGCAGTGCTTTGACGAGTGGAATGTTATTGTCGGTGAGCTTTGCCATCTGGTGCGCGAACTCGAGATCGTCACCAGCGCCGTCTTCCAACTCCGAGCGCAACTGGCTCCAGACTTGTTCATCAGGCCCTTCGTTTTCGCTCAAAAAATTCAGGGCCTTCTCCTGTTCTTCGCCGGAAAGACCTGCAATGCCGAGCAATTGGACTACTGGAAGAGCGGCTGCTCCGTCCGTTGACTGGAGCACCTGTGATCTGACCAACTGCTTCAATTTGTCGATCGTCGTTTCGATCTCATCACGCAGCCTGGCAGGAACGATCCGATCATGCAGCGCGCTGACGAGGGCGTCGCGCAGTGACGAGCGGCTCCGAAGGATCAGCGAGGGAAGATCGGTCGGCAGATCCTTGCGGAACAACGCGTAAAAGACTTCCGGCGACAAACCCGTTGTTTGGGCCAACCGGTGCGCTCTGACCAGGTACGCGATACGTTCACGGCGCTGACTGGTCTCGCCGCTTAAAAAAGTAATGTCGTCTTCGGTCAGGTCGGTGAAGGATAATTCCTGTAACAACGGCGTGAGGTCCTGGACGAGTCGCTCGTATTCTGAAGGCCCTCGGTATGTTTCGTTGTCAACAATGAGATCGATAGTCTCCTCGGCGGCGGCGTTGAAGAGGATTGGAGATGAGGCGATTGCGAGTCCGGCGTCGTCGTAGGCTCGGACGTTCAGGTCTGCGCTTTTCTTTTCGGCCCGGCTGAATTGTTCGGCGCTGTATTGAATCTCATAGCGTCCCTGCACGTCGGTCTTCTGCTCACCAAGAAACTCCTCGGTTCGCAGATCCTTATCGAAGGCGCGCACGGTCTTTCCAGTGAGAATAGTCCCATCAAGATGGCGGACCTGTCCTCTGACTTTCATCGTTTGCCAAGTTTGCTCGCGGTCCATTGTTCGTCTCCTATCATTTTTTAATTTTCCTTGGGACTCGCAAAGTTGGAGGCTCTGGTTCCTCTGGTAATTCAAATCCAACGCGCTTAGGTGATGGTGAAATGGTTCGTGTTCCAGTCCACTCGGGATCTCCCGGTCTCCGGAATCCAACAGGTGGTCTATCGTCTATGGGATCCTGCCATCGTGGCCCACTCACCTCGGGGTCGCCTGGCCTCCGGAATCCAATGGGTGACTTGTGTGAGGGTACCGAAGGAGAGGTGCTACCACCGGGACTAGGAGGAGGTATGCTACCACCTGAACTGGGGGGTGGTAGGCTACCACCCAATCCTGCCCCGACGCCGGAACTGGGGAGTTCTTCAGCCGCTTCCTTCGCTGCCTGAGCTAACAATCTATCCGCAGTAATGCGACCTATCACACTTTTTGCGGCGCCTATAATCGCTCCGACGACCGCCTTTCCGATTTGCCAGAGCGCTTTGGCAATCATGACTACGCTCACGATGGCGAGGACAACATAAGCGATCTGACCAAGTAAACTGGCGTTCTTCGGGTCACCGGTGCCCCCTGGGATACCTCCAGAAACACCATTAAGGTCCGGTTCTGCGTTCGGACTATTGATCTTTCCTGCAAGTCTTGCTGCTTCATCTAGAGACGTAGATTTAGCTTCGGGACTTTGCTTCTTCATGTAATCAAGCAACCAGGCCGGGGGAGGACTTACCGGCGGAGCTTTTGGTGCGGGTGCGGTCTGTGGGGATGGAGCTTTTGGTGCGGGCGCGGTCTTTGGGGATGGAGCTTTTGGTCCGGGCGCGGCACTCGATGGTTCAAACGTGAGTGGCAATTCCGATATAGAGTGAACCTTGCCAGTAGTGTTCGATATGTACTGCGTACTACCGCCTATTACCGATGGATCGGCATTTGGGTTGTTAATAAAAAGCGCCGGGTCGACGGTCATACCGGATGGATCTACGTTCATGATTGGATTGGACCTGGCATGTTGGAAAAGATTGATGTCAGATTCTGTCCCTGCTGGATCAACGGTCGTCCACCTCCCCAGCCACGGCGTGTAATACCGCGCGCTGTGGTAGCACAGCCCGGTTTCCTCATCGCGCTCCTTCCCGGTATAGCGATACCGCTTCAAGCTGACCTCTCCGGCGTTGTTTAAGGCTTGATAGGCAGTGGTGCCGTAGGGGTGATACTCCTCGTAAGAGATCAGCCCGCCGTCGTGGTCCAATTCGGGACTGGCCGAGCCGAGGTGATTGCTGAGCTGATAACGTTGTAATGAAGCAGGCGTGATGATTGGGTTACCGTCCTCGATAGTCTTGGTTTCTACCAACGCGATGCGCTGCTCGTCATCCATCACATGTAACGTCTCGCGCTCCAGCGTCACCGTCGCACC
This sequence comes from Pyrinomonadaceae bacterium, assembly GCA_044867025.1. GTDB lineage: Bacteria > Acidobacteriota > Blastocatellia > Pyrinomonadales > Pyrinomonadaceae > PSRF01. The sequence continues at coordinate 57,968 of JBIOUJ010000262.1, forward strand.
GTTGCCGTTGTATTCGCGGTAGACCTCAAAACCGCCGAGATAGATGCGTTCATCCTTGCGGGTCTCGTTTTGCCGTTCAGTTACTTTGCGCACACGCTGACCTGAGATGTCGTACACATAAAAAGTCGTTTCTGGCGTGCCACTGTTGACGGCTTGCCTGGACGTTGCGCGCAATTGGTCCTCGAAATCCCACTGCATCATTGTAAGGTGCGGCATTGAGGTCATGTTGCCATGCGCGTCGTGCGAGTAGTTTTCGACCATCTGCCCGATGCTCGTACTGCTGAGACGATTGCTCTGCTTAGAGGTTTCAATCAGACTCGGCTCGTCGTAAGCGTACTCGCGTGTCCAATTACCATTTGTGCCTGCCTTGTGTACCAGCTTCTCGAAATTTCCCACGGCGTCATATTCATATTCCTCGGTGTAGTTGCGCAGCGCCTGCAAGTCGTTCGGATTCGCGCCCAAACCCGCGAACGGGTAATCGCGGAAGTTGCCACTCGAGTCGAATGTCGCTTGATTGATGTGCTCGCGACCGCTTGCTTCGATCAGGCGATAGATGGCGTCGTAACTGTATTCGCTGACAGGCGCGACCTGCTGGTTGTCATGCACAACCACAGGAAGCGCGTCGTCAGCAATGCGTGTGATATTGCCCGCAGGATCGTAAGTGTAATGAAGGTCCTGCACCGTCGCCGCGGTCTTGAAGATTTGGGAGCTGACGCCATTCTGGCCCGGTAGACGGGTGGTCTTGAGATGGACCAGCCGGAAAGTTCGGTCGTCGTACTCGTACGTCGTTTCAGCGCCGTTAGCGTAATGAATGAGCGTGCGCTGACCTTTTGCGTTGTAGTCAATGTTGGTGACGAACGGCGTCCATACCGGATCACCATTGACGTTAACGCCACGCAGGTTCACCTCCACCTTATCGAGAAAGTTGGCTTCATTGTAAGTGGGCCGGTAGATGCTGTTGTCCGGCGCGGTGACGGATGTCGCGCGGTTCAGCGCGTCGAAGGTTGTGCTGCTGGTGAACGTTCCGTCGTTGGCGTTGGGATTTTGTTGCCAGTTCACGTCGCCTTTGTAGTCAGACAATAAGTCGCGCTTGCTGTACAGTACGTTCCCTTTGAAGTCGTAGGCTTCGCTGGTGACGACGCCCGCAGCGTCGAAAACCTGGAAGACTCGCGCCCGGTGATTGTTGCCGGCGCCCTGGCTCTCGCCGTACACGGTGCGCTCGGCCAGTCGTTCGACGTTGTTCTCCGTCACGAACACTTCTATCGGACGGCGCAATTCGTCGTAGGTGATTCGCCTGCTGAACTCTCGGCTGTCCCAGGCGCGGATCGGCTTGGCCGCAACGTCGTTGAGCATCCATCGCTCGCCTGCTTCCATGCTCGACTGATGGATACGATTGCCGAGCATGTCGTAGTCATAGCGCATGACAATGCGCTCCAGGGCATCACGCACCTCGCGCTCGTTGCCTTCGATGTCGAGGGCAACACGCGTTGCATACTTCTCCTCGACAATTACGTTGCGCTCAAAACGGTTGTGCGCAATCGTGAGAAAAGCTCGGCCGAGCGTATCGAGGTGAATGACGGTGGGCGTTTGACGATGAACGGCAGCTTTATTTGCAGCCACGTGCTCGGGATGGTTTGCAGCCAAAGCGATGCGCTTTTCATACCAGGTGGGAAGATAGTCTGCGTCAGGCAACCGCGAGAAGAATCCTTTCACGTCCTCGTCCGACTTCGGATCAGTGGAGCCGCCGGCGTCCTGAACGGTGTCGTTGACATCGTAGATGGCCTGCTGCCACGGATCGAAAACAACCTTCTCCCACGTGTGATTCGGGTGCAGCGTTGCCACAACGCGCTCGGTCGGGTCGTAGAAGAGCGTGCTGCTGACGCCGTGCTGCTCGATGCCGAAGTGATGCGACGCACTGAAGAATGGCTCGTACTGCCGCACAGGCTTGCCCTTGTTGTTGTAAATCTTCGCGCCTGTGCCAACCCACCGGGGCTCCGGAAGCGGTCCGGGTTCGGCCTGGATCTTCGTCTGCACCTCGCGTCCGAAGCCATCAGAATAGACAAAGCTCAATTGCACTTTGGTCTCTGCACCCGGATCCAGATCGCTGACGTGTGTCTCTCGCGCGATCGATGCAGCCGACGCAGGAATCCTGTCGAGGTCGTAGATGATGCGCGTTGTAGCCGTACCGAGATGATTGATCGCAAGCGCGCGTGGATCCACCGCATCGAAGTAGTCCTTGACCTCCTCGGGCGTGAGGTCCGTGGTAAACGTGTCGAACGAATCTCCTTCGACTGGCCCAGCAGCTTTGCCCATCACCGCTGTACCGACGACCATACCGAGCGCATCAAACTGCACTTCTGATTGATTGTCGTTAGCATCGGTCATCTGCCGGGGTTGCAGCACGCGATAATCATGGACAGCAATCGTCGTGTTCTGCGCCGCGTCCTCGGTCTTCACGACCAACAGATCATGTGCGTCGTAATCGATCGTGCTGCTGTGATCGAATGGATCAGTGAATTTCCTTGGCAGGAAGAAGTGTTGCTGGGCTTCCGTCAATTCTACCGCCGCAGTCGCGGCCGTCGCGCTGTAGAAAACCTGCCCCGACGGAATCCACCAGTGACCATCCGCATCAAGGTCGACATATCCACCCCGATCGTTTTCATTGCCACTCAACACCTGCGCCGGATCAGGCAGCAGATTCTCTACCTGCTGCGCAACGCCGACCTCGCGCTGATACACCTTCGTCAATAGCCCCGGCGTAAACGCGAGCTTGTAGCTCTGTCCGGGCAAGGCCAACGAATGGAGATCACCAGGCGGCAACAGGCCGGAGAGATCGTTACTGCGATAGACCTTTCGCACACACTCGATGAGACGGCGAGTCTTTTCTTTCGTTAGAGACTCTTCATACTGAATCTCGGCAGGTCCAGACTCAGGCTCGATCAACTTCAGTTCATCGCCGACCTTTTTTACAAAGTCGCTGAACTGAAAGAAGCCGTTCTCGCCAGTCGGCGTAAAACCTTTGGTGACTGGATCAGCATGAAGTTCGTAACTACGTATTTCACTCGGCAATGGCGCGCGGTAGTCGTCGGGATCATCAATGGCATTGGTAACGCTGTTTTCCGTGTAGATGATTAGTGTCTTCGTCTGTTCATCCAGTGGGGACAGCTCGCGCCCGTAGCCGATAGCGACAGACTTCAACACGTTGCCGTATTTATCGACTTCCAACGTCAATGCGTGTCCGATGCGCGGATGATCGGGGTTGCGCTCGTACTGATAGCTGAGCGACTCGCGTGCATGTGTGAAGAAGACTGCGTGCCGGTTGACGGCTCGGGGCTGCAAGCGCTCAATGCTGAAGTTCTGCTCGGTGACGGTGTAAGGATGCTGCGCCTTGTCAGTGCCGTCGAGGCCGTAGATTTCCTGGCGCAACATTACGCCTTTGAGCGCGCGGCAGGCTTCGCGCTCTTCGTCTGGCGTCAGGCCGTCGGGAAGCACTGTGTCGGCGAGAAGAAACTTCTTCGCATCCTCATCCTCCCAGCCCGGCTCGCGGTAGTACTCGCCTATATCCTGCCCATCAATCAGCCCGGCAAAATAGTTCGACACGCCATCGCGCCCGAGGTACGCACCGGTATGAAACCACGTCCTGGTATGAATCGGCGGCACGAATGAGGCCGCGTCGAGATTCGTTGCAGCCGCCGAGCTCTCGTCATCGGAAACACTGCCGATCTCTTCCGTATCCCACTGCTCGACCATTCCGAAGCCGCGAAATTCGCGCTCGGCTCCGTCGAAATAGCCGTGATGATATTTGTAACGGCTGACAAAACGGTTGCCGCTGACGCGGTCGTACGTTTCCACACGCTCAACGCAGTGCACCGGAAACGACAGCCGCGTGACCCAGGGTTTACGCTGCTGTTTGTCTTCAAGATAAAACCTGGTCGAAGGCGCGTACTGAACAATCGTCTCGGCGCCCAGGTTGTTGACGGTCTTGACCAGCAGATGCGGCTTCTGACCTCCCATGAGATCGATGTAGCGCATCGGTTGGCGTGCGTCGCCGCGAAGGGAGGACGACCAGACCAGGCATGCAGTGCCGTTGCCGAGCAGATCAACAACCTGCACGGGCGACAGGTTGTCAATCTGTGGAAAGCCATTCAGTGTTTGAACATCGCTCCAGCCGTTCCCTGACTCGTTGAAAAAAATCTGCACTCCGCTTGCACCCAGATAGATGATGTCGGTGACGCCCGAGCCGTCGATGTCCGCAAGCCTGATGCGCCGTTGATCGAATAACTCAGGCCGGTCGAACAGAGGGGCATTGTTCATCGACACACGTGGCCCAAACCGTCCGTAACCCAGGTTGGGCCAGTAGCACACCTCGGTGTTGCGAACTCGAACAAGGTCAGTGAGTCCGTCACCCGTCATGTCTGACAAGTAGATGGATTCGGTCCCATCGGCAAAGACGAGCCGCGGCCCCTTCTCCTCGTCCAGAGTCTGATATACGCGCTCGGCAGCGCCGAAACCCTCCTCAGCGAGTGACGGATACCACGTGAAAACGTTGTCTTCGGAGATGATGATGTCGGCGTGGCCGTCACCCGTGAGATCCACAAACTTGACGTTAGGATCCTCCCACGCAATGTCCGGAATAGATTTGAACGGCGCGAATTGCGACCAGTCACCATCTTGAGTGCGCTCGTAATAACCGGAGAGAGGTTGCTTGAACTGAACGAGATCGAGCTGTCCGTCGCCCGCGAGATCCAGGAACTGTCCGGTACTGAGCGAAGGTTGTGCGGCCACTAATTCCACAGGCGCGAAACGTGCGACGACTGTCTCCTTCCCGTTATCGTGTTGAATGTTGATGGGACTTAGGTTGCGCTTGTAAAACCAGCCGTTTGCTTGCTGGGTCAGGATACCGGAGAGGCCTTCTCCGTCGAGATCCACCCATTGATAGAGCGAGCCTTCAAGCCCGAGTGGCAGGTTCTCGAGGCTTTCAGCATCAACTTCGCGAACCTCTTCCTGGATTACCGGCTGGCTGTACTCAAACTCGAGCGGCGGCATCGATTTCTTTAGATAACCGCCGGTCGTGCGCTTGTAGCCGCTCTGCGTGATGGATTGAATGAACGAGGCGACGGGGTGACCTCGCTTCAGGTCGTCTGGATTATTGCGCGTGTTGCGATAGACAAAGTCTGTTGAGCGCACCAGACAGTCAGCGCCGACATCGTCCTCATCCGGGAAATGATGAAACATCAAGACTCGCTGGCATAGACGATACGTGCGGACTTCAAAGCCGGCCCGGTGCACTGAAAACGGATCATTGCGACATAACCACGCACCAGCGTCGTTCGGTTCAGGCGCCTCCGAGTCGTGTTCTCCGTAATCAAAGACGACTTCAAACATCCATTCCGCATCAGACAGGCTCGGCTCCATCAATCGCGAGACGCGGTTTCCATATCTGATGTGCTTCAGATATCGGTTGACCGAACGTCCCGTGTCTGTGCGATTTTTCTCGCTGGCCTGCGACAGTTCAACACCCTTTGAGTTTTCGGACTCGTACTCGTAGACGATCGCGTTTCCTTTATCGTCGTAGCTTTCACTGATCAACCAACTGAATATGCGCGCATCTGAATCGGCCGGATCGGCGATTCTCGAGTTATCAGTCTTGCCATAGGTCGTGGTGATGTTGTCTTTTGTGATGGAACGCCAGTGGATCACACCAGTCTTGATATTGGTCCAACGTTCGATGCGTGCGAACAACCCTTCAATTCGAGGCTGGTAGGGCTGAACCTTATAAACTGTCTCTCCGATTGTTCGATCGACCGGACTGCGATCCCACTTTCCTTCACTGTGAACCAACACCGGCACGAGGTCTTCGCTGCCGGAAAGAATAAAGACGTCTGATTCTTCATCATCGCGATATTGCGGCAGGCCCTTATCCGTTTTGCGTGTGATCGAAGGAAGAGAAAGAGACCAGCCGAAGCCGAAAATGCCATTCCCGGAGCCTGAGTCGTAGGAAAGGGAGAGTTGCGGACCAAATTCCGATCGTGCAGGCGAGACGGAGAGTGGAACGTTTAGAGAACCGGTGCCCGTTACCGGATTCGCCGCGAACTTTTCTCCGATACCGCGCACCGCTCCTCCGCCTTTCGGAAGAGATATAGCGGGTGGGCTGGAGATCTTGGCTTCATCGGAATGCAATGGTGTTTGGGCCGGCTTGCTCATCGGCTTATTGCTCGGTGTTGAGGTAGTTGTCTGAGAGAAAGTCTGCCCTTGCCGCTTACAGCAGTGCGTGACGGCGCCACTGGTATTGCGAGGTAAATTGATTGCTCTCTAGAAAGCCTTTACTTACGTTTCAACGGGTGATCGTTATCGAAAAGGTTGTCAATGAGAATTTTTTATTACGATGCGCGCCCTTAATATAACTTCGTAGAATTAATGTCAAGCAGTTTGCCGGCAGGTACTGTTTGATTCTGAACGCCGAAGGCGTTGGCTAATTCCAGCCCAGGGTTGGAGCGGGAGCGATAACCCTGGGAATATCGCAGGTTTATTTTGAACGCCGAAGGCGTTGGCTAATTCCCGCCCAGGGTTGGAGCGGGAGCGATAACCCTGGGAATATCGCAGGGTTTATTTTGAACGCCGAAGGCGTTGGCTAATTCCAGCCCAGGGTTGGAGCGGGGAGCGACAACCCTGGGATATCGCGACCCCCATGCTTTCAACCCTGTAAGGGTTAATGTCGCACAGGCCTAACGCTTTCAGCGTTTGTTCTTCTTGCTCTTGTGACCCAGGGTTCTCGCTGCGCTCGAACCCTGGGCTGGAATTAGCCAACGCCTT